>CAYSLC010000137.1:0-15489 GCA_964431545.1 uncultured Desulfobacteraceae bacterium
TTCATCGACTGGATCATGGCCCTGCCGGATGGGATGGAAAAGGCATACCACGAGGAGCTTACGAAATACGAGGAGGAAATCAAGATGCAGTATGTGACCACCGCCGAGCGGATCGGAACGGAGAAGGGGCGTGAGCAGAAGGCCTTGGAAACGGCCAAGAATCTTTTTTTACTGGGGATCTTGACCGAAGAGCAGATCGCCCAGGCCACTGAGCTGCCCATCGAAGAGGTGCGGCGGATCCATCGGCAATTACGGGATTCAGCCGAATAGGCCGGTCGGCGTGACAAACGACACCACCCAAACCCGCAAAACCCGCGCCGCCCTGCTGTCGGTGGTCTCCAACACGCTGTTGGTCGCCCTCAAGCTGGCCGTGGGGATGCTCATCGGATCGGTGTCGGTGATCTCCGAGGCGATCCATTCGGCGGTGGATCTTGTGGCGGCCCTCATCGCCCTGTTCGCCGTCCGGACCTCCAGCAAGCCCGCGGATCACCAGCACCCCTTCGGCCACGGAAAGGTGGAGAACATCTCCGCCGCCGTGGAGGCCCTGCTCATCTTCGTGGCGGCCGGATGGATCATCTTCGAGGCGGTCCACAAGCTCAACCACCCCGAACCGCTGACCATGGCCGGCTGGGGGGCGGCGGTGATGCTCGTCTCGGCCGTGGCCAACATCCTCGTCTCCCGCCACCTCTTCCGTGTGGGACGGGAGACCGACTCCCTGGCCCTCCAGGGGGATGCCTGGCACCTGCGGACCGATGTCTATACCTCCCTGGGGGTGATGGCCGCCCTGGGGGTGGTGGCGATGGGAAGCCGCCTGTTTCCCGGAACCGATCTCCACTGGGTCGACCCGGCGGCGGCCGTGGCCGTGGCCCTGCTGATCCTCAAGGCGGCCTTTCAGCTCACCGTGGAGTCGACCCGGGACCTCCTCGACGCCACGTTGCCGACGGAGGACCGGCGGATCATCGAGGACCGGATCGCCCGGTTCAGTCCGGGGGTCCGGGGCTGCCGGGACCTGCGGACCCGGAAGTCGGGCTCCCAACGGTTCGCCGAGGTGACCCTGATCATGGACTCCGGCATGTCGGTGGAGAGTTCCCACCGGATCACCGAGTCGGTCTCCGAGGCGATCAACGAGGCCCTGCCCGATACCTCCGTCACCATCCACGTGGAGCCGTGCAACGGCGACTGCGACCCTCCCTGCACCGACGAGTGCTTCCTGGACGAGGACCAGCGCCGGCGGATCCGCCGGAAGCGGGATCGGCGTCGGTCCCGGACGCCCGCCTGATGCGCCGGTTCCAGGGCCAAACCGGAGGATCGGACCGGAGGATATGCTTTTCTTTCGAAGATCGGCGTGGTACCTTCTCTCCGGACGCGACCGGGTTCGGACCCCTTCGGTTGCGTCCGTTTTGGGTTCGGCGCCACGGATCGACCGTTGCTCCGATCCCGACTCTGAAACCCACTTTCATCTGAAACAAGGAACGGAACGCGATGTGTAGAGACGGAATAATCGGCCGGCGCCTGGGGGGCTTCGTCCTCGCGGCCCTGACATTGATTCTGGCCATGGCCGGGCTCGGCTGCGACGAAAGCCGAACCCCGGACATGGAAAGCGGCGTCTTCCTGGACGCCGCCGTCCAGGGCCTCCATTATGAATCGATCACCCACTCCGGCACCACCGGCGCCGACGGCGGGTTCTTCTACGAGGAGGGAGAGACCGTCACCTTCTTCATCGGCGGTCTGGTCCTCGGCCGGGGCCCGGCCGGACCCCGGATGACCCCCCTCGATCTGGTCCCCGATGCCGCGGACGAGACCCATCCCGGGGTGGTCAACCGGGTCCGGTTGATCCAGTCCCTCGACCGGGACGGGGACCCGGAGAACGGCATCACCATCACCCCGGAGATCGCCGCCGAGGCGGCCGGGTGGGAGATCGACTTTGGCCGGCCCGTGGCCGATTTCGAGCAGGACCCCCAGGTGACCGGGCTCCTGGATACCTTGAGCGGCATGGGACGGTTCTCCGACGGGGAGCCGCGCCGATTGCGGGAGATGGATGCGGCCCTGGACCACTTCCGGCGGACCCTCGATGGCGCGGACGACCCCCAAGATCCGACCGACCCGACCGACCCGACCGACCCGACCGATCCGGGCGGTGGCGGTGACGGGGGCGACGGCGGCGGCTCCGGCGGTGGGAGCGGTGGTGGCGGCGGCAGCGGTGGCGGCGACAGTGGCGGCGGAGACAGCGGCGGCGGTGGGTGAGGGTGCGGATAGCCCATCGTCGGTCCGACGATGAATCATTCGGAATGGAGCGGATCGGCCCGGATTCCGGGCCGATCCGCATTGTCACCCCTCAGCAGCCTCCGGTCACCCCGTCGATCCACCCCAGGTACCGGTCGAGCCCGTTGTTCACCGGCACGGAGACGATCTCCGGCGTCTCGTAGGCGTGGTTCTCGGTGATGAACCGCTCCACCTCCCCGTATCGATCGTCCCGGGTCTTGATGAGGAGCAGCACCTCCTCATCCTGTTCGATCTTCTCCTTCCACTCATAGACGCTGGTGATGGGCAGGAGCTGGACGCAGGCGGCCAGCCGGTTCTTGACCAGCCCCCCCGCGAGTTTCTCGGCATCCTCCCGGCTTCCGCAGGTGGTCAGGACCACGCAGTAGGCTTGGGCGCCGTCGGTCATGATACGCCTCCTTTCGGGCTTTTATTGTTTGTCTCTTACCTTCGTCACCGGGATGACGGCGGTTCATCGTCACCTTCGGCGGGCAGCTCGGCGGATACCTCCGCGATGAAGGCCTCCACCTCCCGCAGCAGGGGAAGGATCTCCGTCTCCCGGACACGGCGGGCCTGCCGGGCCGAGGCGGTCCGTCCCTGACGGCCTCCGGCCAGATCCTCGGCCAGGGCCTCCTTCCGTGCCTCCAGCGCCCGCCGGGGATCTTCCAGGGCGGACAGAAACGCCCGCCGGTGGCGCTCCCGGATCTCCGAGGAGAACCGCCGGGCCGCTTCCCGGACATCCGGGGCCATCTCTTGGTAGATCTCGGCCAGTGCCGGGGAGAGCCGGCGCCGCAGGTCGTCCTCCCCGGACCGGAGGCTTCCCCGGGCGACGCCGGCCAGAAGGAGCCCCGCGGCCAGCGCCGCGGCCGAGGCGGCGGCCGCCCAGGCCAGGCGGGTGGCCCAGAAAAAGAGCGATCCCAGGGCCCCGGAAGCGGCGACGGCGCCGCCGATACCCGCCCCGGTCAGGTTTTTACCCCGGATCTCTTCCATAAGGGCGGTCCCCTGCAGGGCCTGGAGGAGCTGTCCGCGATCGAGGTCCGGAGCGACCCCGTACGCGGGCAGGGGCGCCCCCGAGAGGACCGGGCCGGCCTCGGACGCGGACCGCTCCCAGAGGCGCCGGAGCCGCCGGCGCACGTACCGGACCCGCTCTTCGATCTCCCGGTCATAGAGGGGGTGGCGCCGGTCCTTGATCTCCGCCACCCACCCCTGGACGACGTTTCTGCAGTCCCGGTCGATCTCCCGGGCGATGATCCCCGTGATCCGGGGCTCCAGGGCGCTCCGGTCCGCCAGGGCCGCGGAGATGGGTCCCGTGGTCCCCACTTCGGACGTGATCCCCTCGATGATGCGGCCGCAGACCCGGTCCCGGCGGTCGGCGATCCGGGACCAGAGATCGTCGGCCAGCCGTTGGTCGGGCTCCGTCACCTCCAGGCGGCTGATGATGATGCGGCCGTCCAGCAGAAACTTGCGGAGGGCCTCTTCCGCATCCGCCATTTCCGACCGCAGGGCCTTCTCCGCCTTGAGGGCCGCCTCCTCCCGGCTCCTCAGCGCCGCCTCGACCCTTTTGAGGGCGTCCCGGGCCAGGCACGCGCCGTTGTCGAGGAGCAGGGTCCGGGCCTTCTTCCGGACCACCGTCCCCTCCACCATCCCCATGAGCCGGTCGAGGCCGGCGACCCGGCGGACGCGGCGGATCCAGGCCTCGGGGGGCTCGGTTCCGGGATCCTGGGGATCCGGCGCCAGGGCCGCCATCCAGCCTTGGATCGACGCCCGGAGTTCGGCTTCGATGGCGCCGCCCTCCCGAAGCGCCCTGTCGGCTTGGACCGCCTCCAGGGAAAGCCGGGCGTGGTAGAGGGCGTGGTCCCCCTCCGTCACGGGGTAGCCGTTTCGGCCCAGGGTCTCCATGCCGGCGGTCCGGATCCGCTCCCCCTGGGCCAGGGTGAGCCCCCGGAGGTTCCACCCGAAGAAGAGCTTGTAGGTCATGCCGTTCTCCCGGATGAAGTCGAGGGCCTGAAGATCGGAAAGCTTCAGGGGCCGGGCCGCATCCATGACGTAGAGGATGGCGTCGGCCCGGAACATCGCCTCCCGGGCCACCCGGCTGTCCCACGCGCTGGCGAAGAGGCCCGGACAGTCGGTGAGGACACACCCCAGCCGGCCCAGGTTCTCCGACCGGATCCGCAGGCGGACCCCGGCGATGAAGGCGAAGAGGACCTCCTCCAGGGCGAAGCGGGCCGGGTCCCGGTCGGCCCATCGGATCTCCCAGTCCGGGGGGAAGACGATCATCCGGCCCGCCTCCTTGAGGGAAAATTCGGACCGTTTCCGGTATGCGCTGAGGGCCGGATCTCCCCAGTAACGGGCGGCCAGGGCCGCGGCCCGGAGGAGATCGAGACGATCCCCGCGGCCCGAATCCCCGCCGCCGGCCCGGTCCCACCCTCGTTCCGTGGCCGCCGCCACCAGCCGCCGGTCCCGGGGATCGTCCAGGTTGAGGTCGGCCGCCGCCAGGGCCGGGGACATTTCCCGGAAGCGGCTTTCGTCCAGATCGATCAGGTGGGGCAGGAGAACTTCGATGAAGCCGGCGGCCAACTGGGCGGAATCCCGCCACCGGACATGGGCGACCTCCGGCGCTTCCGGGTCGGAGAGGGGTTCGACGGCGGCCCGGCAGGCGCTGGTCTTCACCCCGTGGCCGGCCGGGCTCAGAGGGCGGCCGTCGCACAGGGCGTTGAAGGTGGTCGACTTTCCCCCCTGGAACTCCCCGATCAGGGCGATTTCGAAGGCGTTCTCCGCCGCCTTGCGGCGGAGCCGGTCCAAACGGCGCCGGGCCTCCGTATCCACCGCCGGCAGGGCGGCGGTCCGCTCCAGGAGCATGGCCATGCGGTCCCTGCGCGCCGTGTACCCGTCAGGATTCATCGGCGGGGCGCAGTTCCTCCAGGGTCGCTTTCAGGCGCCGCAGCGTTTCTCTTCGCCGGGGATCCGGCGGCCCCTGATCGCCCCTGGCCACGGCGGCCCGGAGGGTCCGGATCCGCTCCTCGCCGTGGGCCTCCCATTCGGCCGTAAACCGGTCCCGCACCGCCTGGAACCCGACCTTGAGCCGGGCCGGCAGCTCCGCCTTCAGGCGTCCGAGGCTCTTTTCCAGGGAGTTCTTGACCTGCCGGCGGAGGACGGCGGTCGCCAGATTGGCGGGCATGGCCCGGTTGAGGAGGGGGATCTCCTCGGCCAGGAGCCGGACCAGGACCCGGGCCACCGGCCGGAAGGGGCCCACCAGGGCGAAGACCGAGAAGTCGAGGGCCAGCACGGCAAAGGGGGGGACGTGGGAGAGGGGGCCGCCGTCGATGGAAAGGTCCCGTCCCACCGCCGCCTCCAGGGGCTCGAAAAGGACCCGGCCCCGGGCGCTGTATCGGGCGGCCAGGTCTTCGATCTCCCGCCGGGCCGCGGCGGCCAGCTCGAAGAAGAGGGCCTCCACATCCGCCTTGATCAGCCCCCCGGCCCGATTGAGGCGGTCCTGGAGCCCCCCCAGGTCGGCGCAGGCGTCGAAGCCGGCCAGGTATTCCCCCATGATCCGGTCGAGGCCGGCCAGGGCCCCCCGGACGAAATCGCCCTCGATCCGGGAGAGTTCCGTCGTGAGCTTTTCGGCCAGGGCCCGGTGTTCCTCCCGGACGGCCGCCTCCCGGGCCTGGAGCCGCTCCGCCGCCTCCCGGCGTTCGGTATCGGTCCGCTCCATGGCCGACAGCTCCGCGCCGCACCGGGCCAGGGCGAGGTCGATCTGGGTCTCCAGGACGTGGGCGGCCCGTTCCAGCCGCCCCGGCCGGACGTTCTCCCGGATGAAGTCGATGAGAATCGCTTCCAGCTCCCGGATCCCCACCGCCACCCGGCTCCGCTCCCCGGATGGGACCGACGCCTCCCGGACGGGCCGGGAGGTCTCTCCCAGGAGGCCGCCGATCACCGAATCGACCTTGCGCCGGCTCTCCCCCGGCGCCGGAGCAGGCGGGGCGTCGGACGCTTCGATGCGGTCGCCCAGGGCGGGGGCCGGGGTGTGGGCGTCCGCCTCGGGATCGCCGCCGGGGTCCCGAAGGTTGACCATGGCCGCCGGGATCCCTTCCCGGCCGACGGCCGCCAGCTGGGCCCGGATGTTGGCCAGCAGGTTCTCCTTCCGGGGGTCCGGGAGGATCCCGGCATTGGGGTCGTAGGTGACCACCACCAGGACCCGTCCCAGCCCCTCGCCGAAGACCCGCCCGGAGAGGAACTCCGTCTCCATGTTGGAGAGCTGCCGGGCCGTAGTGACGAAGAGGACCACGTCCGCCTCCGGGATGATCCCGTAGGTGGTCGCCAGTACCGCCTCGTTGACGGAGTTGATTCCGGGCGTGTCGATGAGGGTCAGACCCGCCAGGTTTTCGGCCGGCCAATGGATCCGCACCCTGGCGGTGCGGGCGGAGAGTTCGGATCGCCGCTCCGAGGTCTCGGCGGCGGTATGAGCCCGGATCTCTTCCGGGGAGGGGTCCGGGATCCGGAGGGGTTCCCCCTCTTCGCCGGTGAGGGTCTCCCGGACCAGCCGCCCCTCCGTAAACGGGTGCTCGGTCTCCTGGGCGGCGGTCCGCTGGGGGACCACCTCCAGGAGCCGGTCCGGTCCGTACCGGATCTCCGTGGGAACGGCGGTGGCCTCCATGATGTCGGTGAACAGGATGTCGTCCTTCAGAAAGACCCGGTTGATGAGGGTCGATTTCCCGGCCTTGAACTCCCCGACCACGGCGATCTTGTAGGTCCCCTCGGCCAGGTTGTCCGCCTCCGCCTCCAGGCGGTCCGCGATATCGGCGTATCCGGCCGGCGCCACCGCGGCGGCGGCCGTCCGGAACCGCCGCATCAGGTCGTATTTCCGGCCCGTCCCCGCGCGCTCCGTCCGTTTCGTCTGTTCCATTAGGGGAGCCCCGCCGCCAGCGCCTTGAGGGCGTCGTGGAAGGCCCCGATGCGCTGGGACTCCTTCCGGATTTGGGCGATGGCCTGGCCCAGGAGGGCGCCCCGGTTCCGGAAGAGGAGGGTCCGCCACTCCTGCTCCGAGGTCTGGCCGAAGCAGAGACGGACCCGGCAGTCCCGGATGAAGTCGTCGGCGATCCGCCGGGGGAGGTACCGCTCGTTGTTGAGGACGGCGTGGATCCCGAGCATGGCGTTTCCGGCGATCCGTTTGAGGATCTCGCTGTCCTTCTCCCGGGAGTCGGTCACCGGCGGGTGGCGGCGCTGGTCGAAGGTCTGGAGACGCTCCACGTCGCCGTTGTTGGCGGTGATCATGTCGGCCAGCCGGGACCAGGCGCTCTCCTTTTCGTCCCAGAGGGTGGGATCGCAGAAGTCCACCGCCCCCCGGAGTTCGTACCGGAGGACGTACTTGAGGTTCCGGGGCAGCTCCAGGGTCTCCCGGAGGACCTCCACGATGGTCCCGCCGCCCAGTCCGGAAAAGGTGTCGAGCAGATGGGTGAGCTTTTCGGCGCTGGTCTCGCCGGCGAGCAGGGGGCCGAGGCCCGCCTCCTCGAGGACCTTGACCAGTTCGTCCTGCATGATGGGGCCGAACTCCTGGATCTCGTTGGAAAGCCGGTTGACCAGGGTGGAAAAAAGGGTGCTGATGGTCCGCATGCCGCTGGGGACGGGGTTCTCCCCCCGGTGGCGGACCACGAAGGCCTCCAGGTCCTGCGGTGTTGGGATCTTCGATTCGATCCGCTCCGCCTCCTGGGCGAAGATGGCGTTGAGGGACTCCTCCGACTCCCGGATCCGGGGATCCTCGGCCATGGCCCGGGCCGACCGGTCAAGGGCCTCCACCAGGTCGGTCCAGAACCCCGACTCCCCGTCCTCCCGGTGCCAGTGGAACCACCGGTGAAAGGCCTCGGTCTCCTGGTCGTGGAGCCCCGCGTCCGAGGGGCGGGCCTTGGCCAGAACGTCGTGGAGAAGACGGATCCGGGCCTCCAGGTGTTTCAGCTCCGAACCGAACCGGTCGACCACACGGTCGTCCTGGTCGGCCAGGTGCTGGGCCAGGTGCTCGTTGACCCGTTCCATGAGGGCCGCGGCATCCGCCGGATCGGTGGCCTGGAACGGGCCGGCGAAGAGGTGTTGGGGGACCCCGGCGTCCACCAGGTACTTCCGGTGGATCCGGATGTTCTCCCCATCGGGGTCGACCCGTTGGTCCCGGTTGAGGGCGAAGAGCATCCGGTTCAAGAGGTCGATCTCGTCCGGCTGCCGGGAGACCGAATCCCAGAACCGGTGGAAGCTCTCCCCCGGAGAGGGGGTCGCCCCCGGACGGCTGGCCACCACCAGAAGGTCGGTCTCCGTGGCGATGGTGGCCAAGGTCATGTCCCGGGCCCGGCGGTTGGGGTCGTCCACCCCCGGGGTGTCGATCCACCGCAGGTGGGGGGAGCCCCCCCGGAAGCCGGAATGGAGCCGGCAGGTCTTGACCGCGGCGATCCGGGCGAGATGACGCCCCACATCCTCCCCTTCGTCTTCCTCCGGGGCGAGGTCGGCCCGGCGGTGGGAGACCCATTCCCCCAGCTCCGACAGGGGCCGGCCGCGAAGGGGCGGCTTGTTCAGGTGGTCCCGGCAGGCGTCGAAGTTCTCCTGGAGCCGGCGCAGGTCCTTGAGCAGCTTGTAGGCGGTGGTGCCGCCGGGCAGAAGGCCGGGTTCGGGCAGGGAGAGGTTCCGGAAGCTTTGGGCGGTAACGGCGGCCGGCAGGGAGATCCCGGACCCTTCGGGAAGGGCCGCCGCCACCGTCTCCACCAGCGGCCGGAGGACCTCCTCCACGAACCCCTCGTCGGTGTGGAACTCGATGTCGAAGTCGGACCGGTCCGGGTCGAAGTGGATTTCACAGCGCACGGCGGTGCACCGCTCGTCAAAGGCGGGCAGGGCGTCGATGCCGGTGAGGGAGCGCAGGAAGGTGGTCTTGCCCGCCTTCTCCAGGCCGGCGATGGCCACCGTGATCCGGCCCCCCACAAACCGGTCGTGGCGGACCGCCGTCCGTTCCCGGAGCCGCCGGAGGGCCGCGCCGAGCCGCTCCGTCTCCTCCCGGGACCGGGTCAGCTCCGGGGTGTCGATCTCGTTCAGGGCCGACAGGGCCGACAGGAGCCCCTCGAGCCGTTCGGTGTGGCCGTCGCAGGCGGCCAGGATCGCGGCCAGGCGGGGAGCCCGCTCGCGGCGCCGTTGGATGATCTCCTGACTCAGTGTGGGCACTTCCATGGGTGTTGACCTCCGTTGCCGGTGGGATATCGGGGTTTTCGATTGCCGAGACGGTCCATGGGAGTTTCCTTACCGTTTATTGCGGTCCCTTGTCAAAAGGAAACCGGATTCAGCGGATTTAGCTGTTGATCCCGCCTTTTCGGCGTGGTACGAATAATCGTTTCGCACGCCGGGGGTCCTCGGCGGGCGAGGCGTTTTCGGATATCACAGCAGGGCGGACCCCGCCGGGGGCGGAGGACGCCGGGAAAAGGAGCGTGGACGGGTGCGAATCCCATTTCTGTCACGAATCGTCAAATCACCGTTCAATGATCTCGAAGAACACGCGGAGAAGATCAAGGAGTGCGCCCTGGCCTTCCAGCAGGCCTTCGAATGCCATATCTCCCGGAAGTGCGAGACCTTCGAAGTCCACCGCCGGGAGGTGATCGACCTGGAGCACCAGGCGGACGCCGTCAAGCGCCGGATCCGTGGACATCTGCCCAAGGGCACCCTGCTCAACGTGGACAAGTTCCACCTCTTCAACTACCTGCGGGAGCAGGACGCGGTCTTCGATACCGTGGAGGACGCCCTCGACTGGATCTCCTACCGGCTGGAGCCCGGCATTCCCCCCGACCTGGAGAAGGACTTCTTCCTCCTGGTGGACGCGGTGATCGAGCCCATCGAGGAACTCCGGCGCATGGTCGCCGAGGCGAACAAGTTCTTCACCACGCTCTCCGAAAAGCAGCGGAACCTGGTCAAGGAGATCATCCGGACCATCCGCCGCCAGGAGCACGAAGCCGACCGCATCGAAGGGCAGATCAAGGGGAAGATCTTCCTGGTGGAGACCGATCCCATCACCATCTTCCACACCGTCCAGCTGGCGGAGACCATCGGCGCCATCGCCGACCACGCCGAGAACGCCGGCGACATGATGCGGGCCATGCTGGCCCGGTAGGCCGCCGGTTCTCCCCGCGGACGTGTTTCATCCCATCCCATGGAAGCCCCCCTCCGGTTCTACCTCCTAAAACTCCCGGCCATGATCCTCCTCATGGTGGCGGGATTGATCCTGGAGTTCCTGATGGAGCTTCCCTTCCGTTTTCTTCTGTTCCTGGACGACCTCGGCCGCCGCCGGCGGTGAGCGGAGGCCGTCCCTCTTCGGCTATGCGGGCCTTCGCCCGGCGTATTCCCGCCGGGCCGTCTCATCCAGGGACCGCCAGAGGAGGAGCTGTTTCCGAACGGCGTGGAGGAAGGCCCGGTTGATCCGGGCCCAGGCGTTCCGTTCCCCGGCCAACCGGGTGAGAATCGCGTGGATCTCGAGAAACCCCGGATTTTCGGCGGCGGGGCAGAACCGCAGATCCACCCGCTGCATGATGCCGAAGTCGAAGGGGGCGAGCCAGACCTGGGCGTGGAGGGTGGTGCACGCCTCTCCGGCGCGGACGGCCTCCGCCTCCGGACCCGGTTCCTCCCGGCCCGCCCGGACCTCTCCCGTGGAGAACCGCCCGTGGGAGACATCCCGATGGCCCTCGAAATAGTCGAGGAGAAATCCCGCCATGGCGTCCCGCTCGGCGCTCTTCATGAGGAAGGGGAGGGTCGCCTCCAGGCGGTTGCCCCTGGGCGGAGGCAGGCGCCAGGCCCGGTTGACGTCCGGGATGGCGATCTCCGCCGCCACCCGGGAGGGGTAGACCGCCGAGACCAGGACCACCAGGATCACCAGGACCATGGCCGCCACCCCGGCCAGGGAGGAGTAGTTGACGGTGATCCCGGCCCACAGGGCGGTCTGGGAGAAGAGGGTGGCGGTCACCTGGGCCAGGAGGTACCCCGCCACCACGCTCAGCACCCCGAAGGCGAGGGCCTCGGCGATGAAGAGGAAGGAGACGTGGGAGGGGGCCAGGCCCACCGAGGTGTAGATGCCGATCTCCCGCCGCCGCTCGTAGACGCTGCCGATCATGGTGTTGAGGACGATGAAGACGGAGATGGCGATGGGGATGGCGATGTTGGGCACCCCGCTGTAGTTCAGGGTGTCCGCCGCGTTGTAGAGGAATGTCCCGCCGGGCTCTCCGCAAAACAGGATCAGGCCGATCCGGTCGGCCAGACGGGTGGCCGCCGTCCGGATCTCCGTTTCGGGCCCCGGACGGATCGAGATTCCCTTGAGCCGACCGCCCCCGGCCAGAAGCGGCCGGGCCGGCACGATCAGGGTGAGGCCGGGCTCGATATGGTGGTATCGGCTCTGGAAGGCCTGGATCTCCTCCCCCGACTCCAGGGCCTCCGCCTCGGCCTCGGTCATCTGGGTGGCCGTCTCCGAGGGGAAGATGGCCGGCGTCAGGGGCTCGTCGTCCAGGTCGGCGGCGGAGAGAAGCGCCTCCCCGGAGAAGATCCCGGCCACCCGGTGGGGGGTCCCCCAGAGGTCCACCATCGCCTCTCCGGCCGCGTCGGGGGGGATGCCCAGATGCGCGGCGGCCCTGGCCGACAGGAGCACCGCCCGATCCTCCCCCGGCGGAAACCATCTCCCCGCCGTCAGGACCCGCTCCAGGCCGGTCCCTTTCGGCTCCGCCGGAGAGAGCCCCACCACCCCCAGGGCCTCGAAGGTCCGGCCCTGGTGCCGGACCGGGGTCCGGGTCCCCCGGGTCCGGTCCCGGCCCTCCAGCCAGACCCTCGGCAGGACCTCGCCTTCGGAGCCGAAGATCGTCTCCACGGCGTCGAGGGTCTCCGGCGGCAGGTCCCCCCAGTTGGGGTTCTTCAACAGGAAGCCGGTGTAGGGGGCGTCGTCCTGGAAGGCGAGGCGGACGTGCCGGCGGACGCTCTTGACCGTGGTGAAGCTCATGATGGTGAAGGTGAGGATCACCAGGGTGGCGCAGGTGAGGGCCGTCCGGACCCGGCGGCGCCGGAGGTTGCTCACCCCGAGAAAAAAAGCGGAGATGAACGCCCTCCAGGGGCTGATCTCCTGGGATTTCATCTGTTTGGCATGTTGCTGGAGCCGGACCATCTCCGATTCGAACCGGAAAAAGATGATCAGGGTGACCAGCAGGGAGAGCCCCATGATGAAGAAGGCGAGGATCACCACCAGCGGGCTGTAGGCCAGCTCGAACGCGGGGTGGACCTGGTAGATCACGGCGATCAGAATCAGCAGGATCCCGAGGAAGGCGAGGATCCGGCCGTGGATCCCGGTGAACCCGAAGAGGAGGCGCTCGGCGCAGAAGGCGAAGGGGACAAAGAGGGCCACGTAGAAGAGGACCCCGAACAGGACGTCCTTCTGGGTGCTCTCCACACGGCTGTAGACCCGGGCCGCCAGGGCCCAGCTGCGCTGGGCCGCCTCCCGGTGGCGTCCGTACCGTCCCTGGTCCAACGCCTCCCGTGCCGCGGAGAGGGCCCCGACCCCCTCCTCCTGGAGTCGTCGGATCCGTTCGTCGAAGATCCCTTTTGCCTCCAGATTGGCGATGCGGGGCGCCAGCAAGGCCCACATGTCCCGTGCGGCCCGGAAAGCGGTGTGGTGGAGGAACCGCCACTGGTCCACGGCGTAGCCGGTGCCGTTTGGCCGTCCGTCCTCGGCGTGGGTGAGGATCATCTTCTTTTCCAGGACACTGTCCGAAAGGGTCAGCTTGAGCCTCGCCCCGGGCTCCAGGTAGACGGAGCACAGCGTCGACTCCCGGGTGTCGATCCGGCTGTACCAGTAGCGCAGGGGCGCGGCCTCCCGCCGGCCGTCCAGGATCTGGATCTTGGTCATGTACCGGAAGGTCCGGGGCTCCAGGAGGTTGAAGAGGGTGATCCCCCGGCAGGCGAAGAAGATCAGGTCCGTCTCCATCTCCCGGCGGTTCATCTTGACCCGGTAGGCCGATTTCCCGGTCCCCGGCTTGTCGACGGCCCACTCCGCCCGACCCGTCTCCGGGTTGAACCGGTACCCTTCGAGGATCACTTTGTGGAGCGTCATCTTCTTGGTGGCCATCCCCTTGAGCCGAAAGATCCCCCGGGGATCGACCCGGGCGTGGTGGGTCCCCGGACCCTGGAAGGCGAGGATGACGGCGTCCGCGGCCGGCTGGTCCGGGAAGAGTTCGCCGTGGCGCAGCAGGTTGGCCCGGCCGGTGACGGTGGCGAACCCGTTGCGCATCGACTCCGGACCTTCCAGGCGCGGCGCCCGGGAAAGGTCCCGGATCAGCCGGACGACCCGACTGCACTGATTCTGGGCGTAGGCCATGTCCACGCCGTCGAGGGTGTCGTGGGGGGTGCCCCAGCGGGGCCGGGCGTCGTGGACGGTGGCCAGGGTCAGCCCCAGGTACCCGGCCAGGGCGCTCACCTCGCCCCCCAGAAATGGGTGGTCGGGCAGATAACTCCGCCAGGGCCTCCGGCGGCTGGGCCGCAGGGTGTCGTGGAAGGGGATCTCCCCCCGGTCGTCCGCCGCGATCCCCCGCAGCACGTCGTCGATGCGGCTGTATGCGGCCACCCGGTTGATCTCCGGTTTCAGATCGTAGAGCCATCCCCGGTTGAAGGCGCCGATCCCCTCGCCGCGGCTGGAGAGGTGGAGGGAGATCACCGCCGCCAGGTCGTGCTCCTTGACCAGGGATCGGAACGCTTTGGCGCTTTTCAACTCCTTGTGTTGCCCTTCCGCGTCCCGGAGGACCCGCTGGTGGTCCCCGACGGCCAAGGGGATCAGGTCGCCGAGGGCACGGACCTCCGCCGGGGAGAGGTCCCCGTAGTCGGTGCGCCACATGAGCCGGCGGAGGAGGAGGCGCTCTCCGGCCAGCGCCCGGATGGCGTCCTGGTTTTTGGCTGGATCGCTTTCCAGACGAAGGCGCATGAGACGCCGGGAGATGGCGTCCACCTCGGTCTTGATCCGGTCCTCCAGGGCCGCTTTGACCGGACCGGGATCGGCCGCCATGGACGTGGAGAGATCGCTCCGGTCGAGCCGGGCCAGCACGGCCGACCGGGCTTCGCTCTCGGCCATGGACGATTCCAGCCCTCCCAGGATCTCCGCGATCCGGTCGGACGGTGTCCGGATCGACCAGATCATCTCCCGCATTCCGGCCAGGGACTGGGCGTGTCCGGCCGTGGCGACCAACAGGACCGACCGGCCCGGCGGATCGGCGGCCAGGGCGTCCCCCAGGCGGAGGAGGGTCGCCGCGCCGCACGCTTCGTCGGCGCCGGGGGATCGCCCCGCCACCCAGGCGGTGCTGTCGTAGAAGGCCTCAGCGATGATCAGCTCCCCCTTGAGATCGGGATCGGTCCCCGGGATCAGGCAGTAGATGTTCTCGGCCGCCACCTGCCGCCAGGCGGCGTCGCAGGTCAGCCGGACCCTGGGCGGGGATTCGGCCGTCTCCGCCGGCCCGAGCAGCTCCTCGGCGGCGGATCGGTCCATCCAGAACCGGGGAAAGGGGACGGGCGTCAGTTCGTGCTTCTCCCGGAAGAAGGGGTTGGGGGTGCCGCCGGGGTCGAGGTAGATCACGGCCCGGGCCCCCAGATCGGCGGCATGGGTCCAGTTCTTGCCGGAATCCATGGTCAGGAGGACCACGCCGCCGGAGACCGGTTTGCCGTCCAGATCCCCCGGCCCTCCGGCGCCGCCGTAGACCAGGGGCCCTTCGAAGCCCTCCGGGGGGATCGTCCCCGGCGAGACCGCGTTGCCCACGAAGGGGTGGAGGGGGACGGACCGGTCCCGGTCCACCACCGTCAGGGTGCCGGCACCGGTCCGGACCGGAAGGAGGAACCGGTGGGACCCCACCGTCCCGGTCCCCATCCCTTGGAACCGGGCGCGGATGTATTCGGCCGCGGCGGCGGATCCGGGGGCGCCCGTGGACCGGTCCGCGGACGCGGCCAGGGCCCGGAGGGTCTCCGGAAAGGTCGGAACGGCCCCCCCCCCAAAGACCTGTGGGGCCCATAGGAGAAGCACCACCAGGATCACCGGCGACGCCGGGCGGAGAAAGTTTCCGGGGAATCTCATGACTTGCTGCCGATGGCGCCCACGGAGATGGAGAGTTCGTCCCGGTTTTCGATCTTGTCGATGCGGCCGTCCCGGATCCAGACCACCTGGTCCGAGACGTTGAGCATCTTGAAGTCGTGGGTGGCGGAGAT
>CAYSLC010000138.1:0-11577 GCA_964431545.1 uncultured Desulfobacteraceae bacterium
CCAACCGCTGAAGGGCGGATAGACCAGCTTCATGGGGTTTTTCTTTCGCCTCGCTTTTTGCATCTCTCCGGTACTCGTCTTCGTTCGCCATTCCGACCTCCCTTGTGATGTTGATTCCACGGTTTCATATCCAATGCCAAACAACTCCAGCGCTTTGTCACCAAATTTTTGGATCACAGGCGTAAATGCCTTTCTTGGAAATCTATGGATTTACGCCATTGGACCATTGAAATGTTAGGAGAGTATTAGAGAATAATCCCAAATGAAAAAAATTCCCGAAACCAGATATTGCTCGAAGGATCGTTTGCAGTTATAAAAAGGACATTGGCCTTTTTCCGGCGGCATCGTTCGCAAGCATCGGCAATCCGGCCAAACCTTCGCCCACCCATCAAAGGAGACGCGCAATGAGCCAACCGATCCCCTTCACCCTCAACGGCAAACCCGTCCGGTTCCAGGGGGACCCCGACCGGACCCTGCTGTGGGTCCTTCGAACCGATTTTGGACTGACGGGAACGAAATACGGCTGCGGCCTTGGCGAGTGCGGGGCCTGCACGGTGCTGGTGGGCGGAGAGGCGCTTCTCTCCTGCCAGTATCCGGTCAAAAGCGTTGCGAACGCCGATGTAGTCACCATTGAGGGGCTGGCCATCGACGGCGCGCTCCATCCGCTCCAGGAGGCCTTCATCGAGCACGGCGGGCTCCAGTGCGGCTTCTGCACCCCCGGCATGATCCTTAAGGCATACAGCCTTTTGGAAAAGACCCCGGAGCCCACCCGGCGGGAGATCATCGAGGGCATGGAGGGCAACCTCTGCCGCTGCGGCGCCCATGTCCGGATCATCCGGGCGGTGGAGACGGCCGCCCGGAGAACGAAAGGAGGGGCCGAATCATGAAAACGGAACACGCCATCAAAGACGAGCCACGAACGGCCGCGCCGGCCGGATTGAGCCGCCGGCAGTTCCTGAAACGCCTGGGGATCGTGGGCGGCGGGCTGGTGGTCTATTTTCATTGCAGGGTTCCCGGAACCCTGGCCAGGATGGCCCGACAGGGGTTTCTGGGGGCGAACATCCCCACCGACTTCAACGCCTTTCTGCGGATCGGCGCCGACGACCGGGTCACCCTGTTCACCGGAAAGATCGAGATGGGCCAGGGGCCCGTCACCTCCCTGCCCCAGATGCTGGCGGAGGAGCTGGACGTCTCCTATGAAGCCGTGGACATCGTCATGGGGGATACGGACCTGTGCCCCTGGGACGCGGGCACCTTCGGCTCTCTCACCACCCGCTATTTCGGCATCTTCCTACGGGAGGCGGCGGCCGAGGCAAAAGGGGTCCTGAAACAGCTGGCGGCGGAGCGACTGAAGGTACCCGTTGACCGTCTCAAGACCGTGGACGGGACCGTGGTCGACACCGGGGATCCGGGCAGCCGGATCACGTACGGCGAGCTGACCGAGGGAAAGCGGATCGAGCGCCACCTGAAAGAAGTCCCGCCCCTGGAGGATCCGTCGGACTTCACCGTCATGGGCAAGTCCTTCGCCCGCCGGGACGGCCGGGAGAAGGTCACCGGCGCGGCCAGGTACGCCGGGGACATCCGCCTTCCGGGGATGCTATACGCCAAGCTGGTGCGCCCCCCCGCACACGGGGCGGTCCCCAAACGGATCGATACGGCGGATGCCGAAACGGTGCCCGGAATCCAGGTCGTCCGGGAGGGGGAGATGGTGGCGCTGCTCCACCCGCTCCCCGACGTGGCGGAGTCGGCCCTGGCCCGTGTGAAGGCCGTGTACCAGGAGCCGGAGACCGGACCGGATGACGAATCGATCTACGATCATCTGGAGGCGTCGGCGCCGCCGCCCCTGGTGGTCGACGAAGGCGGGGACCTGGCCGCCGGCCGAAAGCGGGCGACCTGGACGGCCGAGGAGACCTACCGGAACGCCTACGTGGCCCATGCCCCCATGGAACCCCACGCGGCGGCGGCGCGAATGGAGGGGGACCGGATCACGGTCTGGGCCTCCACCCAGACCCCGTTCCGGGTCAAGGACCTGGTGGCCGGGGCCCTGGGGATCCCGCCGGATCGGGTCCGCGTCATCACCCCCTTCGTGGGGGGCGGCTTCGGCGGCAAGAGCGCCTCCCAGCAGGCGGTGGAGGCGGCCCTCCTCGCCCGGAGGACGGGCCGGCCCGTCCAGGTGCTCTGGAGCCGGACCGAGGAGTTCTTCCACGACACCTTCCGCCCGGCCGCGGTGGTCAAGATCCGCTCGGGGCTAGACGCGGCCGGGAGGATCGCCTTCTGGGACTACCGGGTCTACTTCGCCGGACAGCGGGGATCGGATCAATTCTACGAGATCCCCCACCACCGGGAGTCGAGCTATGCCGAGTGGCGGGGTCCCAGCACCTCGGCCCACCCCTTTGCCGTCGGTCCCTGGCGGGCGCCCGCCAACAATACCAACACCTACGCGCGGGAACTCCACCTCAACCTCATGGCGGCCCAGGCCAAGGCCGATCCCCTGGAATTCCGCCTGGCCCACCTCAAGGACCCGAGGATGATCGCGGTCCTCGCGGCGGCGGCGGAGCGGTTCGACTGGACCCCGGAGCCGGTCCCCAGCGGCCGGGGCTACGGCATCGCCTGCGGCATCGACGCCGGGACCTATGTGGCGACCATGGCCGAGGTGTCCGTGGATCGGAACCGGGGCGGCGTCCAGGTGGAGCGGGTGGTCTGCGCCCAGGACATGGGGATCGTGGTCAACCCCGACGGCGCGAGGATGCAGATGGAAGGGTGCATTACCATGGGTCTGGGCTACGCCCTCACCGAGGAGATCCATTTCGACAAGGGCAAGCTCCGGGACACCAACTTCGATACCTACCGACTCCCGCGGTTCTCCTGGCTGCCGAAGATCGAAACGGTGATCGTGGACAACCCGGAACCGGGACCCCAGGGGGGCGGGGAGCCGGCCATCATCACCATGGGGGGCGTCATCGCCACGGCGATCCACGACGCCACCGGGGCCGTTCTGTTCCAGCTTCCCATGACGCCCGATCGGGTCCGGGAGGCCTTGGCAAAAAAAGGGTAGGGCGGTTGCGCGAACGGCTTTTTTCCGCGGATGAAATCGGTTCTGTTCTCCGAGCCGGAGAAAACGTCGTCCCCGTATACAGGGTCCCGTCATCGGAAAGCACTCTGCCGAGCGGATCGGCGAACGGATCCATGTCGGGGGAACGCCCGGACCCGGGGCGGCATTTGTGCGTACAGCCCGTTTCTGCAAATCCCAAGAGATTTCCGCTGTTCCCATGAAGGCCGCCATATCGCCGAGCCGAGGATGACCCATGAAGGAATCGCATAGGGTGGTCCGGGGCATACGGATCAAAGCCTTTTTTCGATGGATCGTGCTCCTGTCGCTCTGCCACCTCGATCCGACCGTGGGCACGGCGCCGCCGGCGCTCTCCCAGCAGGTCACGGAAAATGAGATCAAGGCGGCCCTGGCATTCAAGTTTCCCATCTATGTGAGCTGGCCGGAGATCGCCTGGAACGGAAAGGGCGAATCCTTTCAATGCTGTATTCTGGGGGAGAGTCCATTGACCGATCTGCTGATGCAATTCGAGGGACAGACCCTGGGGGAACGGAGAATCCGTGTCGAGCGCCTGTCGGACATCGACGCGACCGGAGAGTGCAACATGCTGTTCATCGGCCAACTGGAAGGGGTGGGCTTGCCGGAGATCTGGAGGGCGATCGAAGGCCGGCCGATCCTGACCCTGGGAGACCAGGACGGGTTTGCGGAAAGGGGGGGGATCATCAACTTTATCCGGAAGAAAGATTCGATCCATTTTGAAATCAACCCGGCGGCCGGAAAGCGGGCGGGCCTGGAGATCAGCTCCAAGCTGCTGCGACTGGCCCGGATCATCGAAGAGGGGTCATGAATCCTTTGGTGAATCTGAACAGGAGCGGTAGCCGGTGATACGGAACACGCAGAGCATGGCGATGGCGGTGGGCGCGACGGTGGTCTTTTTCCTGATGACCGCCGGCTCGGCAAGGGCGGGCGGCGGCCGGGTGACGGAGCTGGCCAAACTCAGCATCGAGGAGCTGATCCGCATGAAGGTGACCTCGGTCCTCAAATCCCAGCAGCCGCTCTCGGACAGCGCCGCGGCAATTCATGTCATCACCCGGGAGGATATCCGGCGTTCGGGCGCCAGAACCATTCCGGATCTGCTCAGAATCGTGCCGGGGGTCCAGGTGGCCGAACTCGCCCATAACGTCTTCGCGGTCACCATCCGCGGGTTCAACGATATCCACGCCAATAAACTGCTGGTCATGGTGGACGGCCGCAGCGTCTACAACCACATCTTTTCCGGCGTCATCTGGAGCTTCCTGGACGTCTACATGGAAGAGATCGAACGGATCGAGATCATCCGCGGGCCCGGCTCCAGCCTCTGGGGAGCCAACGCGGTCAACGGGGTCATCCACATCATCACAAAAAAGGCCGGGGAGACCCAGGGTCCGTTCGTCCAATTCGGCGCCGGCGATCCCAACGCGGTCTCGGCGGCCGCACGGTACGGCGGATCCCTGGGGGACCACGGCGCCTTTCGGATCTACGCAAAGGGGGAGGAGAGCGGGAGGGACCACCTCACCCTGGGCGGGTTTGAGGCCGAGAGCGATCTGTGTTCGGAAATGGGCGGGTTCAGGGCCGACTGGGATGTTGACCATAAGGATCGGTTCAGCCTTCAGGGGGGTCTCCTCCGGGGACGGGAAGCGTCGGTGAGCGATGACCCCCGACGGCCCGAAAAGGATATCGACCACCGGTCATGGCATTTACAGGGCCGCTGGCGGCATACCTTTCCAGGCGGTTCCGAGGCCGCCTGGCAGGTCTACGCCTACCATGAAAAACGGGTGGGCGATTACCGGTTCGACATTCTCGATGTCGATTTCCAGCATGACCGCCGATGGGCCGACCGTCACCACCTGGTGTGGGGTCTCGGATACCGCTGGATCACGGACGAAATGATCCAGGGCCTCTTCGGAAATTATACGTTCGATCCCATGGAGCGCGAACTGCATCTGTTCAGCCTCTTCGCCCAGGACACCATCCAACTGCTACCCGATCGCCTTCGCTTGACCCTGGGGTCGAAGTGGGAGCACAACAGCTACACCGACGATGAGATTCAGCCGACAATCCGTATCTCCTGGACGCCGGGTGACCGGCATACCTTCTGGGCCGCGGTCTCCCGGGCGGTGCGGACCCCTTCCCGCGTGGATGTGGACGCCGTCACCCGGGCGCCGATGGGTCCGTCATCGGAACCTCCCCTGACCATCAGGGGGAACGAGGATTTCCAGGCGGAAGACCTCCTTGCGTACGAATTCGGGTATCGGACGGATCCCCTGGAGAACCTGTTTCTCGATTTCGCCGCCTTCCGCCATGTATACGACGATCTGACGGCCTATGAACGGATCGAGCCGGGGCTGTGGGGGATCAACAACCGGTTGGAGGGGGAGACCCACGGCATCGAGATCGCCGTCGACTACCGGCCCTTCCGGTGGTGGCGTCTTTGCGCGGCCTGGTCCCTGCTGGAGATGGATCTGCGGCTGCAAAACGGGGGGGACACGGCCCTGGCCGGCTATGTGGAAGAGACCGATCCCGGGTACCAGCTCTCCCTCCATTCCATGCTCGACCTGGGCCGCCACTGGGAGCTGGATGCATGGCTGCGGCATGTCGATGGCGTCCGGCACATGCGTCCGAGTTTCGCGGTTTTCGCCCCGGAAGGGAATACGGACGGCTACACGCAAGTGGACCTTCGGTTGGCTTGGATGCCGTCGAAGCGCACCCGGATCTCCTTGACCGGGCGGAATCTCGGCGGCGCGCATCAGGAATTCACGAGATACGAGGTGGAAAAGAGTCTCTATTTTGCGGTGGAAATCGAACTGGATTCCCGGTGACGGGCGGGCGCGGATGCGGAACGCCATTCGAAATCTCGAATCATCCACGTCGATCAAGCTGAAACTGATGCTGATCGTCACCGCGGTGAGCGCCTTCACCCTGCTCATCGCCTGCATCGCCTTCATCGTCAACGATCTGGTCTCCTTCAAGTCGGCCATGATCCACGACATGACGATTCTTGCCCGGATCACGGCGGCCAACTGCCAGGCCCCGGTCGACTTCGGGGATGCCGCGGCCGCCAATGAAACCTTGTCGACCCTCAAACGCAACCCCAACGTGGTGACCGCCTCGATCCGGAGCAGGGATGGGGACCTCCTGGCCCACTATTCGCGGGAGGGCAAGGCCGCGGAGCGTTCTTTTACCCTGGAGATCCGATCCCGCGCGGCGTTCGAACAGGACCTTTTGGTGGTGTGCGAACCCATCGTATCGGCAGGGGAGGTCACCGGCGTCTGCCGCATCGAATCGGACCTGGAGCGTCTTCACCAGAGAATGTCCCAAAACGGCGCCATCGCTCTGGCGATACTGACCTTTGCCACCCTTCTGGCGTTCTTCCTCTCCTCCCGGTTTCAACATCTGATTTCGAAACCGATCCTGCACCTGCTGGAGACGACCAAGGCCGTCTCCGAGGGAGAAAAAGACTACTCCCATCGCGCGCGGAAATTCGGCAACGATGAACTGGGCCGGCTGACGGACGGATTCAATGCCATGATGGCGGAGATCGAGAAGAGGGACCGTGAGCTGGAAAGGCGCGGGGATCACGCGGAACAGGCCCTGCGGGAGAGCGAACACCTCATGGTGCTGATCACCGACAATTCCCCGGCCTATATCGCGTACGTCAGCACCTCCGATCTGCGCTACCGCTTTGTCAACCGGAAGTTCGAGGTTGCCCTCGGGCGGTCCCGGGAGCGGATCGTCGGACACCATGTGAAGGAGGTCATTGGAGAGGAGAATTTCCGGTTCGCCCTGCCCCATATCGAAACCGTCAAGTCGGGAGAACCGGTCTCCTATGAGAACGTGTTCCCCCTCGAAGGCGGACCCCAATGGGTGAAGGTCAACTATGTCCCCGATTTCGATGATCGGGGAAATGTACGGGGAATCGTGGTCCTGAGTTACGACATCACCGACCACAAGGATTCCGAACGGATTCTCCACCGGGCCAAGGAGGCCGCGGAGTCCGCCAACCGGGCCAAATCAGAGTTTCTGGCCAATATGAGCCATGAAATCCGAACCCCGATGAACGCCATCATCGGCTTGAGCCACCTCGCCCTCCAGACCGAAATGTCGGATCGGCAGCGCGACTACCAGCAGAAGATCCACACCGCGGCCAACTCGCTCCTGCGTCTGATCGACGACATCCTCGATTTTTCCAAGATCGAAGCCGGAAAACTCGACCTGGAGAAGCGCGATTTCTCCCTGGCCGAAGTCCTTGAACGGCTTGCCTCCCTCATCAAGGTCAAGGCCGCGGAGAAAGGCCTCGATTTTACCATGCAGGTCTCCGATTCGGTCCCTTCGCGGCTGGTGGGCGATTCTCTGCGCCTGGGCCAGGTGCTGACCAACCTGGCCTCCAACGGGGTCAAGTTCAGCCGCACCGGGAGGGTCTCCGTGGATGTGGAGACGGCGGAGGAATCCGAATCTTCCGTCATGCTGCGGTTCTCGGTCCGGGACACCGGCATCGGCATGGACCGGGAGCAGATCGGCCGCCTGTTTCAGCCGTTCTACCAGGCCGACGCCTCCGTCACCCGAAAATACGGCGGCACGGGGCTTGGACTCGCCATCAGCAGACGGTTGATCGAGATGATGGGGGGCGATATCGAGGTGCGCGGCAGTCCGGGCCGGGGCAGCCGCTTCTGTTTCACCGCCCGCTTCGGAAGATCGCGCCGGCAGCAGGTGGAACCCAGGGATGGTCTTACCGTGGAACAGGCATCGGCGCGCCTGGGGGGCTCCCGCATCCTCCTGGTGGAGGACAACGAGATCAACCTCCAGGTGGCCCGGGAGCTGCTGGAACAGGTCGGCGTCACCGTTTCGACGGCCGAAAACGGCCAAATCGCCGTGGACATGGCGGCCGCCCAAGGGTTCGACTGCATTCTGATGGACCTGCAGATGCCGGTGATGGACGGATATGCCGCGTCCCGGGCGATCCGCTCCGACCCGGAACGCAAAGGTTTGCCCATCCTCGCCATGACGGCCAATGTCATGGCGGAGGCCGTTGCACAATGTACCGCCGCCGGAATGGACGGTCACATCCGAAAGCCGATCCATCCCCCGACCCTCTACGAGACCCTCTGCCGGCATATCCGCACGGAGAGCCGTCCATCCGGACCACAGGCGGAAGCGGTCTCCATGGAACGATCCCCCCAGAGCCGGGATCGCCCGGATCCAGTCCCTCTGCCGGAGTCCCTGGCGGGGGTGGATATGGACGCCGGACTGCAGCGCGTCAACGGCAACCGGGAACTTTACTGGGACGTGCTCCGGAAGGTCTACCGCCGCTTCGGGGATATCGTGGAACGGATCCGGGCCGAGATCGACCGCGGCGCCCTCGACGAGGCCCGGCGTCTGGCCCATACCTTCAAAGGGTTGGCCGGAACCATCGGGGCCGCCCCGTTGAGCGACAGCGCCCGTGCGTTGGAGAACGCCATCGCAAACCGGGATACCGTCCGGATTCCGGAACGGCTCTCCCGCTTTTCCCAGGAGGCCGCACGTGTGATATCCTCCCTGGAGCGGCTGTTCCATTCCGCGGACCCTCCGGCCATGGAAGGGGGCCAGCAGGTCGACCCGGGAGCCGGAAACCAGGATCCGGACCGATGGAAGGGGGCAATTGACAGACTCGCCCTACTCCTCGATGAAGGGGATTCCGATGCCCTCAACCTGCTGGCCGACATCGAGGCCACCTGTGGGGCATGGGCGGATCGCGAGGATTTCCAGGCGCTCGCGGCCCAGATCGAAGAGTATGAATTTGAAACCGCCCGGGATACCTTGGGGAGGATGGTGGACCGGCTGGGGTGGACGCGGAATGACGGAAACACCGACGCATCGGAAGGAGGCCGCCATGGCCGAAGCAGAGGAACGCCCGAAGATTCTCATCGTGGATGACGAGAGGATCAACATCGACATTCTGGTCGATCTGTTGAAGCCCCATTACCGGACCGTGGCCGCCAAGAACGGGGAGCAGGCCCTGCGGCGGCTTGCCCATCCGCCCCTCCCCGATCTGATCCTGCTCGACATCGTGATGCCGGGGATGGACGGCTATGAAGTCTGCCGCAAGATCAAGGATCGGCCGGAGAGCCGGGACCTCCCGGTGATCTTCATCACGGGCAAGAACGATGAACAGGACGAGGCCCGGGGGTTCCAGGCGGGGGCGGTCGATTACATCGTCAAGCCCTTCAGCCCGCTCATCGCCCTGGCCCGGGTCAAGACCCACGTCGAACTCAAACGGCGGGGGGATATGCTTGCGGAACTCGCCGGCCTGGACGGGCTCACCGGCATCCCCAACCGGAGGCAGTTCGACCGCTCCCTGTCATCCGAATGGGAGCGGTCCGTAAGGCACCGACATGCCCTCTCCCTTCTTTTCATCGATATCGACTTCTTTAAGCCGTACAACGACCATTACGGCCACACCGAAGGGGATGAATGCCTCAAACGGGTGGCCCGGGCGATCCGAAAGGATATGATCCGGGCCGAGGACCTCGCGTCCCGGTACGGCGGTGAGGAGTTCGCGTGCATCCTGCCGCAGACCGACAATGGAGGCGCGCTCCAGGTCGCCCGACGCATCCTCCACAGCGTCCGGGCTCTCGGGATCCCCCATGCGAAATCGGCGGCGGCGGAGCAGGTCACGGTCAGCATCGGGGTCGCCACGGCCGCGCCGGCGACGGCGGACCGGGCGCTCCATCTGATCGAGTCCGCCGACAGGGCGTTGTACCAGGCAAAACAGCAGGGCCGAAACCGAATCGCCAATACGGGGGTGAAATAGAACCCCTCGTGGATGTCATCGGGAGAACACATCGGCGGATGAGAGATCGTCCGTATACACACGGAACGCGGGTCCTTGCCGTTGAAGAAGAGGGGGCGACCTTTGGGGGAGAAGAAAGCCAAAATCCTGGTGGTGGATGACGAAAAAACCCATATCGATGTTCTGGTCAAGCTTTTGGCCGGCACCTACAGAATCGTGATCGCCAAAAACGGGGACCAAGCTTTGAGAATGGCCCGTTCCAGTCCGGCGCCGGACCTGATCCTGCTGGATATCCTGATGCCCGGCATGGGCGGGTACGAGGTTTGCCGTGAACTGAAAAAGGGGACGGAAACGCGGAAAATACCGGTGATTTTTCTCAGCTCCCTGAGTGAAGTCAAGAACAAAACCCAGGGCTTCGAAGCCGGGGGCGTCGATTACATCACAAAACCCTTCCACGGGAAAGAGGTCCTGGCCCGGGTCAAAACCCATATCCAGGTGCAGGAGCTGCGCCGGCGGCTCGAAAGGGAGATCGCCCATTTCAAAACCCTCGCGGAAGCCGCATTCGAAGGCATCATTCTGCACAAAGACGGGAAGATCGTCGATGTCAACACCGAAACAGCCCGGATTCTGGCCTGCGGTTCCGGGGATCTTTTGGGGCGTGCCCTGACCGCATTCATTCCGCCGGACTGCCATGATGCCGTCCTGAAGGAAGACGCCGTACCCCGGCAAGGAGAGATTCGGAATACGCAAGGGGATCCGATACCGGTGGAAATCCGCACCAGATCCATGGATGGGGATATGCCCCCGATGCGGGTCACCGCCCTCAGGGACCTGTCCTTCCAAAGGGCGATGGAACGGGAAAAATTGGCCCTCCAAGACGAAAACCGGGTCCTGAAGGGCTGTATGACCGATCGGTACAGATTCGGAGAGATCATCGGACGAAGTCCGGCCATGCAGTCGGTCTACGAGTTGATCGCAAAGGCGGCCGCATCTGATTTCCATGTGGTCCTCTACGGGGATTCCGGCACCGGCAAGGAACTTGCGGCCCGGACCATCCACCGGTTGAGCCGGCGCAATGAGGAAGCGTTTGTCGCGGTCAACTGCAGCGCGGTGGCGGAATCCCTGTTCGAGCGCGAATTTTTCGGGCATCGGAAAGGGAGCTTTACGCACGCCGATCAGGATCGGCCCGGCTATTTCGATGCAGCCCACCGGGGCACGCTGTTTCTGGATGAACTGGGTGAATTGAATCCGGCCATGCAGGTGAAGCTGCTCCGGGTTCTGGAGAACGGCGAATACATGCCGGTGGGAGGGACCGCCCCCAAAAAAGCGGATGTGCGGATTATCAGCGCGACCCACCAGGACCTTCCCGGGTTGGTCCGCCAAGGCAAGTTCAGGGAGGATCTGTTTTATCGGATTCACGTCATCGAAATCACCCTCCCGCCGCTGCGGGAGCGGAAGGAAGATATCCCCCTGCTGCTGGATCGATTTTTGGCCCGGTTCACCCCCGGCGGAAACAGCCCCCGGCTGCCGGGAAAGGTTCTGGATGCGCTGTACGCTCATGAATGGCCGGGAAATGTACGGGAACTGCAGAATGCGGTGCAGCGGTTCCTGGCGACCAACCAGCTTTCTTTGGGCGGGACATCGAATCTCTCTTTTGAAGATGAGGAACCCCTGGACCCGGAGCACGACCTGAACCGATCCGTTGAAGCGCTGGAACGCAGAA
>CAYSLC010000138.1:11677-15114 GCA_964431545.1 uncultured Desulfobacteraceae bacterium
CCCCTGGACCCGGAGCACGACCTGAACCGATCCGTTGAAGCGCTGGAACGCAGAATGATCCGGGCGAGCCTCCAAAAGAGCGACTGGCACCGCGGCAGGGCGGCGGACCTGCTCGGGATTCCCCGCCGAACCTTGCAGCGGAAGATGATCAAATATGGGTTTCGAAATCCCTCCCCGCGGGATTGAGGACGCCTTCGCGCCCCGCCATTCGCTGACCGCAAGGAAAAAAGGGCCATCTTGTCCGATAAGTGGACAAAATCGCCCGTGATCCTATTGCCAATTCTTTCTGATTGTTGTATTCGTCCTCTTCGAAAACCTCGGACACGGTGTCCGATTTATTCCGGACCCATGACCGATCGTTGGTCTTATCCGCCCATGGAATCATCATCTAAACGATTATTCGCCGCCTTCCAGTAAAAATGGCATCTTTTCTGCATCGCGCATGGCTGCGTATAAGAAGCGTTCAACATCCATCAGGATTGCGTCCTCGGTTCAAAGATTGGCCAAAAACAGATTTTTCATGATGCAAAATTTTTCAGGGAGGAAGACATGACGCCAAAGACCCGGTCCCTCTTTTACACCATTTTCATTTGTTTTCTGACCGCGGGTTCTGCTTTTGCGCAGACCGCCGACATCATCGATACCGTTTCACCGGACAATGCCGCTCCGGGCGACAGCGAAGTGAGTGTGGATATCTACCTGGACAGTACATTGGATATGCCGCCGGTTCCCCCCACGGATGTTTCCATCAAAAGCGTTTCCATCGGTTCCATAGACGCGAAGAGCTTTACCAGGCCCTCCGAATACCGCGTCACCGCCACGTTCGATTTTCCGACTTCGGCCTCCACGGGGATCTTCGATCTGGTCCTAATGTTCAATGGCCCTCAAGGCGACCTGATCTTCACCGAAGCCGGCGCCTTCACGATCGGTGCCGCCGGATCTCTCCAGGTCACGATTTCACCATCGGATGCGGTCAACGCGGGGGCGAAATGGAGCGTGGACGGCGGCGCGCTTCAGGACAGCGGCGCGGTCGTGGATGGACTGGTCGAAGGCGCCCACGTGGTCCGGTTCACCCAGATTCTCGGGTGGGGGAAACCGGACGAGCAGACCGTGGCGGTCTTTGGAAATCAGACCGCGACATCCTCGGGAATCTACACGCAAACCGCCGCCTCCTCGCCGACCTATCCGGTTGTGGATACGGGCCAGGATTTCTGTTCCGACGATTCTTCCCGGATTCCCTGTCCGTCCACCGGCGAATCCTTCTTCGGCCAGGACGCTCAGCATAACGGCTATCCATTCATGTATACGAACAATGGCGACGGTACCGTGACCGACAATATTACCGGGCTGATGTGGCAACAGACCACGGATACAGATGGAGACGGCGACATCGACGTAGACGACAAGAAAACCCAATCGGACGCCAAGATCTATTGCGAGAACCTTATCCTGGCCGGATACACCGATTGGCGGCTGCCGACCATCAAGGAATCCTACTCCCTCATCGACTTCCGGGGAACCGATCCCAGCGGACTGGAAGGAGACGACACATCCGGTCTGGTTCCGTTTATCGACGACACCGTTTTTGAATTCAATTTCGGGGATACGGCGGCCGGCGAACGGATTATCGATTCCCAGTACGCATCGGATACACTCTACGTGGACACCTCCGCCAACAACGGCTCCACGATGTTCGGCGTCAATTTCGCGGACGGGCGCATTAAGGGATATGCCACAAATATCGGCCCCACGGAAAAAACCTTTTACTGTATGTGCGTGCGCGGCAACACGAGCTACGGCGTCAATGGTTTCATGGATAACGGGGACGGCACCATCACGGACACCGCCACCGGGCTGATGTGGGATCAAGACGACAACGGATCGGGGGTCAACTGGGAGAATGCCCTGGCCTGGGTCGATGCCCAAAACGCGGCCAACCATCTGGGCCACAGCGACTGGCGTCTGCCCAACGCCAAGGAACTCCAGAGCATCGTCGATTACGGACGCTCCCCGGGGACCTCGGGTTCCGCCGCCATCGATCCCCTGTTCAACGCCACGTCCATCATCAATGAGGCCGGGCAAACCGATTACCCCTACTACTGGTCCAGCACGACCCACCTGAAATACAACGGCAGCGTGAGCACCGCCGCGTACCTCTCCTTCGGACGGGCCATGGGCGATTACGGGCGGGGGGACGGTTGGGAGGACGTCCATGGCGCCGGAGCCCAGAGAAGCGACCCCAAGGCGCCCGAGACCGGGGTCACCTATCCAAACAGCAGCGGGCCCCAGGGGGATGCCCAGCGAGTATACAATTACGTCCGCCTGGTCCGGGACGCGGATGATGTCCAATATACCCTTTCCGATGCGGTGGCCATCCTCCAAGTGCTCGCCGGCGGCGACTTGCAGACGGACATTCCCGATCCGAGCGGCAACGGTAAAGTCGGTCTTGAAGATGTGATCCTGATTATCGGAACCGTAGCGGGCCTTAGATGATTGCATCGCGGATTCTTTTGGGGGTTCGGATTCTCGTCGTCTCTGTGAGGAGCAAAAGAAATGGACCGTAAACCGTGGGGTGCCCTGTAGGGAAACATCACGATAACAATCACGATAGATACAAGAGTAGAGATAAACCAAGTAACCTGAGCTGCCTGAACAACTTGCTGATCGCCTGTCCGGAGCAGGATGCGGCCGTCGCTGTTTCGCCAGCCGGTGGATCACCGCCACGCCGTCATCCATCGGCTGTTGAAGGTACTCGCCTTTGAGAATGCCCTCGGACTCGCCGCTGCCCGGAGGTCGTCCCGCACCGATGTATAGCCGAACCCGGCGATGTAGGCTTGGTGGCCGAAATCCCATACGGCGGTGGGCTCCCGCTTCCGGTAGGGGATGTATTCGAGGACGGCCGGCACCGGATTGGACCTGGCCGTCGGCATCCAGGTGACCTCGGCCGGAGACGGCCGACGGGCTCTGAAGATCCTGGCGAACCGCCGGTTCGACGCGCTTCTCACGGGCCCCCAGATGCCGGAGGTGTAGGGCTCGACCGCCACAAGGGAGATCCGTGATTCCTTGGCGGAATCGAATCACCCCATCATCGCCCCCAATTTCACGGATCCGAACCGACAGACGTAAACCGGTGAGCGGTCGAGCATCGATATTCCCCACCCCTTTTTCAGCGATAAACGGGTCCGTCGCCTTCGCCCATGCGGGTCACGTTCCAGACATCGATGAATCCCATCCGGCAGAAGCCCCAGAGGCCCGTCAAGGCCGACCTCGGATCCATCGGCGCGGATGTCGTCCTGAAAGTCGTCGACGCGGGGATCTTCTTCGGCGACAACCTCCCCAAACGACAGTAATTTCCATAAGTTTTACGCCGACATGCAGGAGTATACCCAAATACACACCGACCGCCATGGACTGCGGGGCGGCTGGCTACGCTCGTG
>CAYSLC010000139.1:0-14929 GCA_964431545.1 uncultured Desulfobacteraceae bacterium
GGCGACGTTCTTCTCGGGCCGGTGCTGGTTGAAGACCTCCCAGGGGGTCCAGTGGAATGGCCCGATGTACTCCTTGTACTGCTGCCAGATCGGATCCGTCCCGGAAGCAAAGCCCACCAGGGCGTCGTCCCAGGCCGGATCCCCGGCCTGGTTTTGCATGTTGTTTGCCGGTGAACCGGCGATAAAGTCCTTGATCAGCTTGTCAATCCAGTCCCTGGTGATCCCTTCGGCCATGGTTCGTCCTCCGTTTCGGTTCGATGGTTCGTCATTGGTAAATAAAGGGCTTGCTCCCGCCCCCGGTTCATGATGTATCTCACCCATACGCCGACATCCGTCCGGTTTCCGGAGGGCGGATTTTCTCCGTCCGGCCCCCGCCCGTGGTTCAAATTCTTCTCCCCGGTGTGATTATTATCTTGAAAACTTCGGTGTCCACGGGGTATATCTTTATCCGGCCCGTGCCAGACAACCCGCCACATCGAGCCCATTGAGGATGGATGAACATGACCGAGCAAGACAATGACGCAGCCGCTTCCGTCGATTCCGGGGATCCGCAGGAGATGGACCGGGAAAAACACCGACCGGACTTCGAGACCCTGGGGCTGGCCGTGGATGCCTCCCTGGAGGAGGTGGAGACGAGCTACGGCCGCCTCAGGACCGCCTATGACCCGGAGGCCGTCTCCATGTCCGGTGCCGAGGAACAGGCGGCGGAGCGGGATCGGCGCCGGGTGATGATCGAGGAGTTGGAGGCGGCCCATGGCCGGCTGCTGGCCTTCTTCGGCGGCGCGCCCGATACGGAGCCGGAGCCTCCGGCCTCCGGGGAGGTGGCCCTGGAACCCCTCGCCGGGGAAGATGCGACGGCCCCGGAGCCCTTGAGCGCGCGGGAGGCCGATCCGACCCTGGTCCAGGAGGCCGCGGAGACCACCGGCACCGACATGACCGTCTACAGCGGGCAGACCCTGAAGGAGATCCGGGAGAAGCTCGGCGTCACGCTGGAGGAGATCTCCCGGGAGACCAAAATCCTGGTCCGGACCCTGGAGAGCCTGGAGGACGAGAATTACGCCGTCCTGCCCCCCGAAGTCTATGTTAAAGGGTTCGTCAAGGCGTATGCCATGTTCCTTTCCGTCGATCCGAAATCGGCCGTGTCCACCTACATGGAGAAATACCACGCCTGGAAGCACGAGAAGAAACGCCGCCACCTTCCGTTCCGCTTCGCCCGGAAAAAGGAGCAGCCTCCGCACGCCTGACAGCCCCGTTCCGTCGCCCTATAGCGATTCGGGGGGGAACGCCACCACCTGATCGATGGTTTCGGCTCCGGCCAGGACCATCACCAGCCGATCGAGGCCCAGGGCGTTGCCCGAGGCCTCCGGCATCCGGCGGAGGGCCGTTAGGAACCGATCGGGCATCGGATAGACCCGCCTTCCGTCCCGTTTCCGGGCGGCCAGCTCCGCCTCGAACCGGGCGCGCTGCTCGGCGGGATCGATCAACTCGCCGAAGGCATTGCAGATCTCCATCCCCCCCATGTAGAGTTCAAACCGCTCCGCCACCGAAGGATCATTCCCTTTCAGCCGGGCCAGGGCCCCGCGGGCCGACGGATAGTCACAGAGGAAGACCGGAGTGTCGTATTCGGCCAAAGCCGGCTCGACGGCGAGGGCGATCACCTCGTCGAACCGGTCCTCGGACAGGGCGGTCCACGGGTCGAGGTTCGTGAACCGGCAGAAGGCCTCACGGACCGTGAGCCGGGGCCAGGGGCCGGCGAGCCGGATCTCCCGCCCGCCGAAGGGAATGGCCTCTGAAAGGCCGATCGCCCCGGCCACTTGGCGGATCAGGGCTTCGCACCGGTCCATCATGTCCCGATAGTCCGTGCGGGCCTCATACCATTCCAGGAGGGTGAACTCCGGGAGATGGCGGCCCCCCCGCTCCCCCTCCCGGAAGCACCGGCAGATCTGAAAGATCCGGGGGAACCCCTCGGCCAGGAGCCGCTTCATGCAGAGTTCCGGGGAGGTGTGGAGGAATCCGCCGGCGACGGGGACCGCCTCGATGTGGGCCTCGGGGGCCGATTCCCGGATCCGGATCGGGGTCTCCACCTCTAGGAATCCGTGGCCGTTGAAGAACCGGCGCACCGCTCCGAGGATCTCGGCCCGCAGCCGGAGGATCTCCGGAGAGGGACGGTGGCGGAAAAAAGAAGGATCTATTTGAGGTTCCGCTGCTGGTACCGGTCCGCCGGCCGGTCCTGGAGGAGGGCCAGGTCGATCCCGTCCCCCCGGGCGCCATCGTACCACTGCCGGCCCAGCTCCCGGCACGCCGGACAGGCCTTCCGGGGGATCTGGATCCCCAGGACCCGGACCCCCCGGTCCGAGGAGGAGTCGACCTTCAGGGCCCCGCTGCAGTCGCGGCAGATTCGGAGGGTCTCGTGCTGCTTTTCGAAGATGTGGTCCGTGTCGTAGAAGATGTTCCGGGAGCGCTCGGCAAAGTCCTTGTCGCCCCGGAGCTGGTCCCGCAGCTGTTCCCGTCCCCGCCACATCTCCAGGACCTTCTCCCCCAGCCGTTCGATGTAGCCGGTCACCTCGGGCTTCTGGCGGATCCGGTCGGGGTCGTAGTCGGGCTCCCGCACCCGGCTGTAGTCGATTCCGGCCATGGCCAGGATGATCCCCACGTTGACGTAGGGCAGGGCCCCCTCGATGGCGTAGCCGCCCTCCAGCACCGCGATATCCGCCTTGAGCAGGGTCGTCAGGTCGGCATACCCCTGGGCCGAGAAGTTCATGTTGGTGATGGGGTCGGAGAAGTGGTTGTCCTGGCCCGCGGAGTTGATGACGAGGTCCGGCTTGAAGTCGTCCAGAATGGGCAGGACGATCTCCCGGACCGCGTAGAGGATCCCCTCCTCCGAGGTCAGGGGGGGCAGGGGGAGGTTGATGGTGGTCCCGGCGGCGGATGGGCCGCCGAACTCGTTGGCGAAACCGGAGCCCGGATAGAGGGTGCGGCCGTCCTGGTGGAGGGAGATGAACAGGGTGTCGGGGTCGTGCCAGTAGATGTCCTGGGTCCCGTCGCCGTGGTGGCAGTCGGTGTCCACGACGGCCACCCGGTCCACCCCGTAGGCGGCCCGGAGAAACTCGATCATCACCGCCTCGATGTTGATGTTGCAAAACCCCCGGGACCCGTGGACCACGCGCATGGCGTGGTGGCCGGGCGGCCGCACCAGTGCGAAGCCCCGCTTTACCTTCTTGTCCATCACCGCCATCCCGATGGTCTTGGCCCCGCCGGCGCTGATGAAATGGGATTCGGTGGCCACGTCCCAGACGTCCGGAACGCAGAAGTGGGCCCGGCGGATGTCCTTGACGGTGACCGGGTCGGGCTTGTACTCGGTGATGCCCTCGATATCGAACAGCCCCTCCTCGAAGACCTGATCCTGGGTGTAGAGGAGGCGCTCCTCCCGCTCGGGATGGGTCGGGCTGATGGCCCAGTCGAAGGCGGGGAAAAAGACGAGTCCGGTTTTATGGGCGGCGATCGGCATGGCTGACTCCGGTTTCCCGTTGCGACGTTTTCCGGGGGGAACCGCCGGTCTCCGGATCCTCGGAGAGGGACCGGACGATCGATTCATACCCGTGGATCAGTCCCGGCTTGACCTGGGCCTTGACCCGGATGTTCCGCCCCGAGGTATAGAACCCCTGGACCATGTTGAACTGCATCTCCTCGATCACCTCCATCTCCAGATCCTCCCGGACGGCCCCCATCTCCAGGGCCTTCCCCTCCAGGAGCGCGAAACTCTTTTCCACGGCCTCCTTCCGGCTGAAGTTCCGTCCCACCCGCTCCGAGAAGTTCTCTTCCGGGGCGGTGGCGATCCCCTGCTGGGTATCGGCGTAGAGGGCCACTTCGCAGGTGGTCCGGGCCAGGGCCGCGCCGATGGCGTTGGCCACCTTCCACCGCGGCACCACCTGGACCTCCCACCGGGACAGCTCCCGGAGTCTCCGGGCGAACTGGGGTGCCGGCCCGCCCAGGACCAGCACCTTGTCCGGATTGACCGTACGCCCCTCCTGGAGTTCGTGGATGGTATAGACCGGTTTGCTGTTGATGGCGTCCACCAGCGCGCCGGCCTCGGCGATGATCCCCCGGCAGGCTTCGTCGAAGATCCGGTGGGCCGCCGCCTCCGCGGAGACCCCCAGGGCCCCGGCGATGGTCCCCACCCCTCGGGCGGCCGCCTCCCGGTCCCCCTCCTCCATGAGGCCGAGGACCACCAGGGCGTCGGTGGGCGTTGGGGCCGGCCCGCCGAAGGCCATGGCCGGCCCCAGCCGATCCGGTCCCACGGAGATGTTCCCCCCGGAGACCCGGACCACGCTGTCCCCGCCCACGCCGATGGACCGGGTCTCCAGGGCCCGGATCAGGGTCTTGTGGGTGCCGATGGTGATGCCCAGGGGATCGAGGATGGGAACCCCGTCCATGAGGACCGCCATGTCGGTGGTGGTGCCGCCGATATCCATCACCAGGTGCTCCCCCCCGCCCCGGGCGAAGGCGATGGCCCCCATGACGCTGGCCGCCGGCCCCGAGAGGATGCTCTGGGCCGGGAAGTCGAGGGAGGCCTCCAGGCTCATGGTCCCCCCGTCCGCCTTGAGGACGTGGATGGGGACGGTCAGCCCCTTGTTCTTCAGGGAATCCTGGACCGCTTCGTAGAATTTCTTGTGGATGGGGCGCACCGTGGCATTGAGGTAGGTGGTGGCGATGCGGCGGGGAAAGTTGAGGTTCCCCGAGATCTGGTGGCCCATGAAGATCTTCCCGAACGCCGGCTGGATGATCTCCCGGATCGCCAGCTCATGGGCGGGATTCCGGGTCGAGAATTTGCCCACGATCCCCACGTTCCGGATCCCGGCCTCCTTCAGGGCGTCCGCCACCGCCTCGATCTCTTCTCGGTCGATGGGCCGGATCTCCCGGCCCCGGTGGTCGATGGCTCCGGCCACGGTGTGGTAGTGCGGATTGGTACGGAAGAGTTCCGGGTCGAGCCCCGGACCGCAGGTGACGATCATCCCCACCTCCGGGGTCTTTCCCTGGATGGTGGCGTTGGTGGTGAGGGTGGTGCTCAGGACGGCCCGGCGGATGGTTCCGGGGTCGATCCCCCCGGTGATCCGTTCGATGCCGGTGAGCACGGTGGTGAAGAGATCGCCGGGGTCGGTGGTCACCTTCGCCTCCCGCACCAGCCCCTCGGTGTTCAAGAGCACCACGTCCGTATGGGTTCCCCCCACATCGAGTCCGATGATCATGGCATGTTCCCGCTCCGTGACGATGGGTGGTCGGAGGCTTTCAAAAAGGTCCGAAGGGCCTCGGAGGAGGCGTCTGATGGTGTTCCACAAGGTGTTCGCAAACCGATCCTGATCCGGGAGACTGGCGGACGGACGTTTCGGCCGGATCGTACCGGCGTTTCAGGCCATCCAGCGTATGTGGATGGTATCCCAAACCGGTCCGGTTGTCAAATGGAGGCGGACGGCCGGAAGGGCCGGATGGGGAAGCCCGCCGGCGGCCGGTCCGTCTTTTTCATTGCCATGGGCGGCGGGCCGTGGTATCCCGGAACCCCATTGAATCGAGACTGTGAGGAGGAATCATCGATGAAGCTCGGCATCACGGGGCTGCCCGGCGCCGGAAAAACCACGGTCTTTGCGGCCCTGACGCGAAACTTCTCCCAGGGGGGCCAGGTGGGGGAGAGCCGGATCGGCACCGTCCACGTTCCCGACGAGCGGGTGGACGTCCTGAGCCGGATGTACAACCCCCGGAAGACCATCCATGCCCAGGTGGAGTATTTCCTCCCCGGGATCTCCGGATACGGCAAGGAGAAGCGGGCCGACCCCAACACCTGGACGGCGGTGCGGGACTGCGACGCCCTGATCCACGTGGTGCGCAATTTCGGGGGGTACGGGGTGGAGCCGCCGGACCCGGCCCGGGACGTCCTCGCCCTGGACCAGGAGCTGGTCCTGGCCGATCTGGTGGTGGCGGAAAAACGGCTGGAGCGGCTCGACCTCGACCGGAAGCGGGGCAAGGCCGTCGATGAGGAGGAACTCTCCCTGGTGGCCCGTTGCAAGGAGATCCTGGAGGCCGAAACCCCCCTGCGGAGGCATCCGGACCTCGCCTCCCATCCCCGGCTGCGGGGGTTCGCCTTCCTCTCGGCCAAGCCGATGCTGGTGCTCGCCAACAATGAGGATGATGATGACGCCCCGCCCGACATCGGGACAGACGAAACCTGCATGGTCATCAAGGGGAAGCTGGAGCACGAACTGGCCCAGATGACCGAGGAGGAGGCGGCCGATTTCCTGGAGGAGTTCAACATCACCGCGTCGGCCATGGACCGGGTGATCCGGGGCTCCTACGCGCTTCTGGGGCTCGTCTCCTTTTTCACCGTGGGCGACGACGAGGTCCGGGCCTGGACCATCCGGGAGGGGACCGAGGCCCTGGACGCGGCCGGGGCCATCCACTCGGACATCAAAAAGGGGTTCATCCGGGCCGAGGTGGTCCACTACGACGACCTGATCGCCGCCGGCAGCCATGCCGAGGCCCGGAAGGCGGCGGCCGTCCGCCTGGAGGGGAAGACCTATCCGGTCAAGGACGGGGACATCATCAACTTCCGGTTCAACGTATAGATAGCGGGAACAGACCGGCTCTTTTTCGGGGGACCTTTTTCCGAGCTTCAGGAATCCCGGGGGCTACGGGCGGATCCGGATAGAAGCTTTCAGCGGAACCGATCAGCCCAGCCCGTGGCGAGATATCCCCTTGACGATCATTTTCGTCACGTCTCCGACCGTTTCCAGCTTTTCGCCGGTCGATTGGGTCCGGAATCTTTCCAGATCCGCCTCCATCGATTTTCTGCAAAGCACGACGAGCAGGATTGGGGCGAGGATAACGGCCATCATCAGTAAGCCCATCCACTCGATGGGCTTACCGGTGGCGAGCTGGGCGCCGATATAGAAGAACGGCAGGGAGACGAGGCCGATGCCGTAGAACCACCATTTCCTGGGGATCTTATTTCTCGCCCTCCGGATGGACGCTCCGCATTTCGGGCACGTGCCGGTGATCTCCGCGAAGCCGCCGGCCTTCATGTCGATGGGTCTCTTGCAGTCCGAACAGATCATGGTGTTCCTCCTTAAAATTTCAGGCGTGCCGCGCCCTTCTGGCCATGATTTTCAGGTATTTTTCGTAGATGATCCCACAGTTGGGACATTCGTCATCGCCGGGCCCGCGCTCCGAGCGGCATTTCGGACACTTGGTCCCGTCGTCCCCTCCGGAGAACGCATCCACGGGTGCCCGGGGAGGTGGCGGGGGCGCGCTTTGGCGGATCCGATCGAGTTCCTCATCCCTTTTCCGCCTGCGATCCTTCTCCGTGAGCTTTTGACCCAGGGCCCCGAGGGCGCCGAGGGCGATCAGGACGGAGATGACGATCACCAGGCCGTATCGGTTCCAGGTGGTTCGATCCGCTTCCGAAAACGGGTATTCCGCCTCCAGATCCCCCCGCAGATCACCGGGAATTTCCGAGTAGGTGTTCTCCTTGAAAATGACCAGTTCCTTGTCCCAGCAGACGATATCCGCGTAGAAGATGCCGAAATGCTGACAACGGTACCCCAGTTTCCAGTCCAAGATATCCGGCGCGTCCGATCGCGCCGCCACGGCGTCGGGGATCGGGGCGACCGGATAGATCACATCGCCGATGTTGATGAGCATCGGAATGGGGATCCGCTTTTTCGCCAGGGCATCCTTCCCGCAGAACGCCGATAGACAGAGTGAAACGATCATCGTCAACATGGCGATATGGACCATCCTCTTCTTCATGTTGCACCTCCTTACATTTTTTGTATGTGCCTTGGTGAACCCGTCGGGAAACCTGAATTTGGATTTTTTCCACCCTCGGCCCGTGGACCCGTGGGTCGGTATTTCTCTCTGTATTGTGTTTCTGTATCAGGGAAGGCGTTATGGAACGGTTACAGAACGGGTTACAGTTGATTTTTTTTTTTGCGGTGGGCTAGAGGAGGCCTGCCGAGCGGGCCAGGGAGACGAGTTTCGGGTCCGGGTCGATGCCGAGCCCTTTTTGGAATGCCTCGGCGGCGGCATGGTAGACCTCCCGGGCCTTCCCGGGCCGGCCCATGTCGAGGTGGGCCCGCATCAGGAGGGTGTAGAGATCCGCGTCGAGCCGGATCTTCGCCACGGCGCGGCCCAGGACCTCCGCCGCCTCGTCGGCCCGGGCCATCCGGAGGAGGCGCTCCCCCAGCAGGGCGGCGGCCTCGACATACTCGGCCCGCAGGGTCCGCCGGTGGTCGATGACCCAGTCGAGGCCGGCGTCGTCGGGCAAAAAATCGGCCTTGTAGAGGTCGACGGCCTCCCGGAGGCTCTCCACGTCCATGTCGGTCCGTGTGCCCCGGGCCGCGCATTCCCGGAACCGGAGGGCGTCCACCCGGCAGGCGGGCCGGACCAGGGAGATCCGCTTGTGACGGACCCGGATCCATGGCAACGGCTTCTCCCCCTTGGCGCATCCGATCCGCCGCAGCCGGGACAAGGAGACCTTCAGACTCACGGCGGCCTGGGCCCCGTCCGCGCCCGGCCAGAGCATGTCCATGATCCGGTCCGATGAAATCCGGGAGCCGCCCAGGACGATGAGGGCCTTGAGCAGGGCCTTGGTTTTTCGGCCCCGCCACCGGTCCCCGTCGAGGGTGGCCCCCCCGATGTGGATGCGAAGCCCCCCGAAGGTTTCGATGGCGACCGCCTGCGGGGGGGCCGGGGAGCCGACGGTGCGCTGGCCCGGTCTCCGGACCAGGTCGGCCCGGATTTTCCGGACGAACTCCCGGGGCCGGTTCATGGCATGGGGCGTATCCCCGTACATCCACATCCGGGCCGCTTGGTCATAGGCGTGCCGGGCCCCCTCCACGTGCCCCCGGCGGAGCAAGATCCGGGCGGTCTCCAGGTGGGTGGTGATGACGTAGAGGTTGTATCCCCGTTCCCGCCAGATCCCCTTCCACGTCTCCAGGAGATCCCCGGCGGCCTCCAAGTCCCCGGCCTCCGACAGGACCTGGGCCAGGAGCAGGGAGACATGGTGTTCCGGGACCGGGGTGCCGCTCCGGCGGCCCAGGTCCAGGGCTCTCTCCGCCAGTCGACGGGCGGTCTCGATCCTCCCCTGGTTGAGGCGGGCCACGCTCAGGATGAAATGGTACAGCGAGGCCTGGTAGGGCGTGGCCGCATCGACGCCCCGGCCCTCCATGGCCTCCACCACCCGGCGGATCCAGGCGGTGTCGTTCTGGGAGACCGCCGCGTGGAGCACGTTGAACTGGCCCAGGAGCCAGAGATGGTTCGACAGGCCCTCGGTCTCCCGGTGGGCGAGGATCTCCTCGAGTTCCCGCCGGCTGTCGGCGACCCTGCCGAAGAGGAGCAGATAGAGGCCGAACATGAATTGGAAGGCGGCCCTGGGGATGAAGGAGACGTCGGAGAGCCCGCAGAGGATCCGGGCGTCCGAGATGGAGGACTCCAGCCGGCACAGATCGGCGCTCCAGAGGCAGGCGTAGATGTACATCATGGCGTTGTAGACGCGGAGGTTGTTCGACCCGGCCCGCCGGGACCAGGAGACGGCCTGGGCCGCGGATTCGATGGCCAGCCGCGGGTCCCCCGCCGCCGCGAACTCGATGAGGCACTTGGACCACAACAGCGACGCCCTGGCCACGGGAGGTATCCGGCCCCGCCCCGCCACCAGGGCGCCGATCCTTTCGTGCCACGAATCGAACCGCTGGAAGTCCCGGCCGCTCTCCCAGACAGCCATGACGCCGGCGGTGGCCGATGCCGCGGCGGTCTCCCAATCCCCGCCGTTCACAAAAGCGGAATAGTGCCGTTCCAGCGCGTCGTTATCGAGGCGGTTGTCCACGGTTTGGGAGAGAAAGCGCAGGCGGTCGGGCGGCCCCCCGCCGTCTTCCCGGCGGTCCAGGACATCGGCGAGCGGCGCCAGGTGGGCCCGAAGCGTCTTGATGTCGAGGTTGAACCACCAGAACATCCCCTCCCTGGAAAGGGACGCTTCGTATTTCTCCCACTCCCCGTTCCGGGCGTATTCGCCGTATGGGGGAATCAGGTCTTCGATGTCGGAGATCATGGCGTTCGATCCGTGGCCGCAAACGCCGTCCAGCCGGCCGATCCCCTATTGTACCGCACGCCTATCCACCCTGCCGTTCCAACAGGTCGGCCAGGCGTTTCAGCGCTCCGGGGCGGGACCCGCCGGGGGCTTTGCGGAGGGCATCCTCCGCCCGGCGAAAGACCCGGTGCGCCTTGGACGGCTCCCCCATGCGGAGGTGAAACGCCATCAGCCGGGCGTAGAGAGCGGGGTTTTCCGGGCTCCGGCCGACGGCCTTTTCGAGGTAGGGGATGGCCGTCTCCGGCCGGCTCTCCTGGTCGCAGCGGTCGGCGAGGGCGAGGACGCCGTCGACGAACCGGGACTTCAGGGCCTCCCGGCGTCGGACGATCCAGGCCTCGTTGAGGTCGTTTTTCAAAAAGTCATCGGTGTACAGGTCCAGCCCTTCACGGATCTCTTCGATGCCGGCGCCGTCCGAGAGGGCCCCCGTCAGCTTCTCCCGAAACCGGAGAACATCGATCCGGCACAGGTCCGGCGACAGGGAGAGTCGCCGGTTTTCCAGGGTGATCCACGGGAGGGGATGCTCGTTCTTCGGGACGCCCAGGTGCTTCAGACGCCAGACGGCGGCCTTCAAATTCCCCATGGCGTCCGCCGTGTCCGGCCAGAGGAGCCTGGTCAGCCGTTCGGACGGTACGTCGGACGCCCCCAAGGCGATGAGCGCCTTGAGCAGCTGCTTCGATCGGGTCCCCCGCCATTGGCTTTCGTGGAGGGGCTCCCCCTCCATGCGGACCATCAATTCGCCGAAGGCCCGGATATCGACGGGCCGGTCGGATCCGGCGGATCGGGTGTCCCCCGCCGCGCCGGCGGGAAAGAGGGCGGACTCGATCCGCTTGACGAACTCGGCGGATCGGGCGAACACATAGACCGGGGAGGGCAGGGGCCAGAGGTTTCGGGCGTTTTCGTACCGCTTCCGGGCCGCTTCCGTGTCCCCCCGCCGGATCGACATGTTGGCGATCTCCATCTCGCCGGCGATCACATACAGGTTGTGGCCGCGGGATGCCCAAACCCTACCCCAGTCGTTCAGCAGGCGTTCCGCCGCCGCCACGTCGTCCATGTCCGACAGGATCTGCCCCTTAAGCAGCATAACATGGTTCTCGTAAAGCGGGCTGCCGCTCTCCTTTCCCTTCTCATCGGCCAGGCGAAGGTTCGGAACCGCTTTTTCCGGTTCATTGGTGTTGAGGAAAACGATGCCGAGGGAGTAGTGGAGAAAGGATGAATGGAACGGCGTGTCCGCCGGATAGGGGAGGGCTTGGATGGTGGTGGACAGTCTCTGTAACTCCTCGGGGTCCCCTGAATACGCGGCGTGAAGGATGGCGTGGTTGTGGACCAAAATCCGCAGAAACGTCGACAATTCCTTTGAATTGTAATCGTGCACGGTCCTTTGGATGATTTTTTTGCTCCGTTCGACGCGGCCCCGGACCATCTCATAAATGCCGAAATGTGCCAGCAGAACGGCCTTTGCCGGATAGGAGATATCGGGGGCGTCGCACAACGCCTGGACATCCGCGACCATCGATTCGATCGCATCGAACCGGGTGTCCCAGATGCAGGCATGGAGGTGGTAAATGGAGATATGCGCGCGAAGATTGTTGGCGCCGGCTCTCTTGGACCAGGCCAACGCCTTGTCGGCCGAGTCGATGACGGCGTCATGATCGTTTTCAAGGCACTGTGCGATCAGGCTTTTATAGTAGAACAGACCGGCGATGGTCAGTGCGGAAAGGTGGCCTTGATGCCTCAACAATGCCTTGAGATCTTCATGCCGGCCGGCGAGACGGTCGAATCCCCTGCCGATCTCCAATGTGGACAGCACAGCGGCCCCGATCACCGCGGCGGCGGCGTCGAGGTCCCCGTGATCCAGAAACCGTCGGTAAAAGGTGTCGAGAACCTCGGGCGTGGCCGTCCGGTTGATCGCCTCGGACAGGAACTGGAGTCGCGAGGGGATCGGGACGTGGCGCGACGCCGAGGCCAGGGGGACGAGATGGGCGGCCAGGGTGGGGACGTCCAAGTTGAACCACCATGCCAATCCTTCCTCGTGCAAGGTGTCGACATACCGGTCCCACGCCTTGGACTGGAAATATTCATTGTACGGCGGCTTCAACTGGCCGAGGATGAACATGCCCGGTGTTTATCCTTTTCTTCCGTGGGGGATCGAGAAACGGCGGCCCGCCCGATTCGACCCGGCGGCCGCCGGCCCGATCACTTGTCGATATTCTCCTTCGGGATCTCGATCCGGCCGCCGGTGTGGGAGATGTACAGATCGCCATACCCGCCGGTGATCAGCCGGTCTTGGTGGAAGGTCACCTTTTTGTAGAAATACCCGCCTTCGTCCCTGGAGAGAACGGCCGCGGCGATGTGCCGGGACTTGACCGGGCTGTTGCCTCCGGAGGTCCGATCGATCCACCAGTCCTTGTCCACGATGTTGAGGCGGTGGATGGGGTCCCATCCCGCCTTTTTCAGCAGGGCCTTCATCTGTTTCTCAAGCCCCGGATTCTCCATCTTCGCCCGGGGCAGGGTGACCGATGCCGTCATGGCCCTTGCGACCTTTTCGTTCAGGTCCGCGTAGCGGCCGAAGTCGTCCCCCCGGATGGTGAACGACCCCTCGGCATAGGTGTCGCCGGCATACCGGAGCGCCATGGTCACCGTGTGCTCTCCGGGACCGAGCCCCGCCAGATGGTGGGTCATCTCCTGGGGGCCCTGCCGGAGGTTCGGTTTCGATGTGCCGTATTCGATGTCGGGATCGGCGTAGGCGGTCATATTCTCCGGCGTGGGGGCGATCTCGAAACGGAGGGTTTTGCCGGCGCGGTCCGAGGGATTGTGGAGCTTGACGAACTGGGTGTGGATCTTCTTCCCGTCGATGGCCGCCTCGATGCGCACCCAGTCCTTGCCGAAAATCTCCTGGAACGGCTTCCGGGACCGGATCAGACAGTAGATGGGATCTCCGGCCGTAAACCGGGTGGCGAGGTTCCGGGGATCGTCCGGATCGATCGGGGTTTTGGAAAAGAAGATCCCTTCCAGGGAATCGCCGGCGGCGGCGACCTTCGCCTCGGTCTCTTGGAGAAGCTCCGCGACGGCGGCGTTGTCCGGGTCGAGACGGTGGGCGATCCGGAGCATGGCCTGGTGGGTCGAAAGGCCGACGGCGTCCCCTTGGGACCGAGCCTGCCCGGCGATCCATTCGGCGGTGGCCTGGCGCGATTCGGCGACGTTCCCGATGCTCTCCCTGAGTTCCTCGAACCGGTTGCCGAACCGTTCCGAGGCGGGGAAGTCGATGGCGTGCAGGGCGTTGTTGACGGCCATGGCGGAGTCGCCGAATCGATCGGCGATCTCTTCCATCACCGGCCGGAGTTCCGGGATCGCCCCTTTTTCGAGCCCTTCGATTCTGGCGAGTGCCTTTTCCGCCGCCTCCGGGGCGTAGCGATCGAGCAGACTCCGGCCGTAGATCCCCTCGAAACTGGCATAATGGGCGTCATGGAGCTTGCGGAGGCGATCGCCCAGCGCCTCGGCGACCTGGGTCAGATCCCTTGTTTCGGCGGCCTCGGCATCGGCCTTTGCGGTCCGGGCCGAAGTGGTCTCCTCGAGTCTGGCCCGGTAGGCGTCGAGTTTCTCCCGACGGGCGGCCACCTCGGGATGGCCGACGTGATCCCCGTAATACTTGAGGATGTGGGCCATCTCGTCCCCGGCCGCCGAAAGGGTGGTTCCGATGAACTCGATGCGCGCGTCGGTGGGCTCCCGGGCGGCTTGTTCGAAGAGTTCCTCCAACCGGCGGAAGGAATCGTCCAGCCCTTTGAGGCGTCGGACGAGACCGCCGGGCAGTCTGTTCCCCTTTCCCCCTTTTTCCCCCTCGGCGGTGGCCGGCGACGCCTTGGGCGCGGGCTTTTCCGCCCGTCGTTCCAGATCTTTTTCCAGTTTCTTGTACTTGTTCTCCAGGCTTTTCAGTCTGCTGTTGCCGGGGTCGGCCGAGATCAGGCCGTCGATGGCCGTTCGGGCCTCCGCCAGGTGTTCAAAGGCTTTGTCGATCTTGCCGTTGAACATCTGGCGCTGCCCCTGTCGAAGGGCATTTTGGGCTTGTTTTTCGAGGGACTTGGCCTCATCGGAGAACGAGACGGCCGGGGTGAAGAGCAGGGCGCACAGGGAGAGCGCGGCCAACAGAAGGAACAGGGGGGTCGATGGTGGAATTCCGGGTCCGGATCGGTGTTCCATGGGGCCTCCTTCTTGGATACGGTTTTGGGTGACGGGCCGGCGACGGAAAGCGTCCGGCGAACTGGAAAGGGCTTTTTTGGATCATCGGCGTTCTCCGATGGGGGGGGTGGCGCGAAAGAACTGTCCTTACATCTTTTGATAGTCGGGGGTTCGCGTTTTGTCAATGAAAATCTTCGGTGAACAGTTCCGGAAAAATTCAAGTCAGGAAACGCCATCCCACCGGCCCGGCAAAGGGAGGATCGGCTGTGCGCCGAAAGCGTGCGGGCCCGATTGGACGGTCCACGGGTGCGACGACGGGTATCCGGCCCGGGCCCGGTGGGGCGTTTCCGGCCCAACGGGTACGGCCTCCACGATATGCTGGGCAATCTCTGGGCTCCCTCCTTCCCGTCCGTTCCGAACGCCGGTAGGATGGGGTACACCGAATTTCCGCGGAAGATACACGCTCCTGCCCATTTTCAATTCCTTCCCATTGTGATGTCCTGAACAAGTGCTCTCACCGCCGGCAGGGGGGCGGCGATCCGTTTTCCGGATTCTCGGATTGCGGAACGGAAGCGCGGGGGATGCGGAAACCGTCGCCGCCCGGCGAATCGGCCGCGCGGCGGG
>CAYSLC010000140.1:0-14677 GCA_964431545.1 uncultured Desulfobacteraceae bacterium
CGACTTGGATGTGGCATCCTCGTCCGTGTCGGTAACCGTGACGGTGATGGTGCTCTCACCGGTCTCGTTGTCCACCGGAACGATCTTCAAGGTGCGGTTCTGTCCGGTCCCCTCCACCCAGAGAGTCGATGCGGTGACCGGTAAAAGCACGGGATTCGACGAAGTCAGGTCGATCACCAGGTTGTCCGCCGGGGTGGTTGCGTCCGATATCGAAAAGGAGAGATCCTTGGTTTCGTTGACGTTGATGACCACCGGATCGGCGTCGAGGCCGGTAATCGTCGGCGGGTCGTATACGGTCACCAGAAAGGTGTCTTGGGCGGTGTTGCCGTTGCCGTCCGTCACGGTGACGGTGACTTCAGACGTCCCCGTGGCGCCGGCCACCGTGTTGATGGTGATGGTCCGTTCGGAGCCGGTGGCGGAGGGAATGGTCGGCGTCGGAATGACCGTGGGATTGGACGAGTCTGCATCGACCGTGAGGGAACCGGCGGGGGTCTCCGCGTCCCAGACAAAGAACGTCTCGGTGGTCGATCCGTTTTTGATGATCAATTGATCCCCGATGGGAGAGATCGTGGGATCCAGGTTGAGATCCCCCGAGATTCGATCGGTGAAATAGGCCGCGCCGGTGTTCAGTTCGGTCCCCTGATCTTTGTTCGGGGCGCCGATCACGCCATAATAGCCGGAAATGGAGACGGATTCCCCCATGAGGTTTCCGGCGGCGCCGTCATCGGCGGTAAACTTCTGGTCCTGGCTCCAGGTGGAGCCGGATACCGTATACATGTAGGCAGCTCCGGAGGAGGTGCCACTCGGATCGGCGGCGGGCGCGCCCACCAGGGCGTAATCTCCGGATATGGAGACGGAGGCGCCGAACGAATCTCCCGGCTCCCCATCCCCGGAAGTGATCATCTGGGTCTGTGACCATGCACCGCCGGACAAGGTGAAGACATAGGCCGCGCCCGTGTCGCCGGTGCCGGCGTTTTCGGCGCCCACCATGGCCCGGGTCCCCGAAATGGAGACGGAGGCTCCAAAGAGATCCGAGGTGGCGAGCCCCGTCGGGGTCAGTTTCGCCCAATTTGCGCTGCCGCTCCAGCCCGTGACAGGCCGCGTGTAGATGTAAGCGGCGCCGGAGGAGATCCCCTGGTCGTCCCTTCCCGGCGCCCCCGCGATAATGTAGTCGCCGGAGATGGAAACCGATGCGCCGAAAATGTCATCGGGTTTCGCTTCGGAGGGAAGCAGCTTTGCCTTCTGGATCCATCCGGTGCTCTCCTTCTGAAACACGTAAACAGCTCCCGAGGAGGCTCCCATATCATCGTCGTTCTTGGCGCCGACCACGATGGTGTCTCCGGAGATGGCGACGGCGGTTCCGAAATTGTCGTTCTGCCCGGCGTCCCCGGCGGTCAGCTTGGCCACCTGAACCCAGGACCCACCGGATAGAGTGAACACATAGACGGCGCCGGTGTTTGGAAACTGGGTGCTGTCATCGAATTCCGCTCCGACGACCACCGTGTAGCCCTCCATGGCCACGGCGCTGCCGAACCAGTCGTTGGCCAGCCCGTCTTCCGCCAATAGCTTTGCCTGCTGGATCCATGAAGTTCCGGAGCGCTGAAAAATATAGGCCGCGCCGGCCTTGCTGCCGTTGGCGTCGTCGCCGTAGGCTCCGATGACCGCGAGATCACCGGATACGGCGACCGCTTTTCCGAACTGGTCGTCCTGGACGAGCGCCGTCGGGGAGACCGGCGCCAAGGCATGGGCCACGGCCGGGATCACCAGCAAAAATACGGACAGAACCAAGCATGTTTTCGCCCTTGAGTTCATAGGATTTTACCTCCTCGGATTTTTCCGTTTCCGGTATTCCTTCCCCGGCAATCCCCATGGCGAGACAGGGAGAGAAACGCCGAAATCGGAAGGAGACGATGGTACAGATGGTACAACTGGTTTGGGCACATACGGCTCACGCCAAGGCGCCGCCGCGTCCATTGCCGCCGGGATCTTTTCAACAACAAATTGTTTTTGACGATAATTTTTCAAATATCCACCCGCTGATCATGGGTGTTACCATAACTCTTTTTTTCAATCAAATGGAACCTCTTTTCGGCTTGAGGAGGGGATGCGCTCCGCGCCGTCCGTCGGAGAGGCGAGGTACCATGGGGGGGCGATTTTCATCATACAGATCATACAAGGGGTTTTACAGCAAAAATCGTGCCGAAAATCTCTTTTCCCGCCTCTCCCCGGGCGGTTTTACCGAATCCCTTTTTTGTACATGCGCTTCAATGGACATGGCATCAAAGAAAAGAACCCAGCGCCGACAACCGGGACCGAAAACCGCTTCACCCCCACGGTCTGCTCTCCGAACGGCCCCCGTCAAGACTATAAAACCATTTTACCGGGACTAAAAAATTATTACACCCATAATCGACCCGACGGTTCTCCCTCGCCGAGCCATTTCCACACCCGAATCCATTCACTGGCCCCCCAGGCCTGGGCGTCGCACCCCCGCTGGTCGTGGGGAGAATCGCCGTCCAGGATTTCCGGGAGATGGCCGATAGCCCCTCCGTCCACCAGGCGGCTGCTCCCCGCCATCCATGCCATGGCCGCCCTCCTTCCGCTCTCTCCGTGGACCTTGACCCACGCTTCCGCAAAAGACGGATATACCCACGTCCAGGCGGTGCCGTTATGGTAGGCGGGCTTTCGGCGGGTGTCCTCGTCCCCGCCGTACCGGCCCCAATAGGGTGCATGCGGATCATTGAGCAGGACTCCCTGGCGGACCACCGGCAGCGGTCGGCTCACGGGACGATCCGCCAGACTGCGGATGGCGCCGGGGACCAGGAGTTCCCGGCAGGCCGCCAAGACCCGCCGGCAGCCCCTGGGATCGGTAAAAGCCCCCATGGTCAGTGCGAAGAGCTGGTTCGGCCGGAGGGCGTCGTCGGGTTCCGCCCGGTGGGCCGGTGTGCCGCTCGCTCCGTGGAGACAATCGGACAGATAGCCGCCCGGCTCCAGGAAGAAGAGCGTTTCGATGGATCCGCGGACCCGGTCGGCCCACCCCTGCCAGCTGCGACGGGCCTGCTCCCCCTCCGGATCGATTCTGGAGAGAAAAGAGAGCGCAAAGTGCCACAGCGCCTGGATTTCGATGGGATACCCCTCCCGGGGGGTTGCCGCCGGGTAATTGGTGTCCATCCACGTGAAATGGGAGGGGCTGAAGAGCAGACCGGACGCCTCGTCGACACCGACGCCGTTGGCTGTTTTCGAGAGAAGGGAACGGCCCATGGAGACGAGGATCTCCCGGACCGTTCTGCCGCCGCTGGAAAGGTCCAGGAAGGCTTCCGTCCCTTCCGCCCGGATCAGATCGGCGCATCCGGCGAAGAACCACAGGGGGGCGTCGGAGGTGTCCCGGTTCCCCGCGTCCTGTCCCCGGATCATGTTGGGCAGGGTCCCGTCGGACTCAAATGCGGCGAACTGGGAGAGGATGGCCCGGCTCTCCCGGGTTCGGCCCATGGCGATGAGGCCCCTGACGAAGATCAGCGTATCCCGTCCCCAGTCGAGGAACCACGGATACCCCGCGATCACGGTGCGCAGGTCCCCGCGCTTGACCACGTATTGGTCCACGGCCCCGCACATGGCCGATGAGAGGTCGACTTCCTCCATCCGGGGGTCGGCCCTCCGGTCGTCCGAGGCATCGATACCGGCCCTTGGGATGGGAGCCTCATCCGGTTGCTCATCGGTCGTGATCCGGGCAAGAAGCGTGACCCGCTTCCCCGGGATCAGAGGGACGGTGAAGTATCCCGGACTGAACAGGTCGGTGTGGGGGTCGAGCCCCCGCTGCTCCTCGACCGGATGGTGGACCGCGTACCGCCATTCCGGGGCTCTGGTGAACGTTCCCGGCGCCACTCGGATGCTCAGCCCGCGCCGGGGATCCGGAATAAAGGCGAATCCGCCGGGGATGTCGGATACCGCCGCGGGCCAGCTCCGCTCGGGACCCGCGTAGGCCTTGGTGTTTTCGTGGAAATTCCGATCCTCGATGTCGGGCCGGAGCACCAGCCGGACCGCCTCGATCGCTTCTTCTCCTTCCATCGAAGAGGGGCCGCTCGGTCGGCGGAAGGTCATCCGTACCGCGTTCTCATCGGGGAGCATCTCCGTTTTGATGGTCAGCGGCACGGCGTTCCCGCCCCCCATGGGAAGCCGGAATCTCCAGTGTCCGGTAAAGGAGGCGCCCTGGCGGAAATCGATCAGCCAGTCGTCCCGGATCTCCTGGGAAAAGCCCCTGCGGGAGATCCACCCCCGACAGCGGGTGAACATCACCCACCGGTCTTCGGGGTAACGGGGACTCAGGTTGGCGGCCAGAAGGGCATCGTACTTGCTTTGCAGGGCACCCCAGAAGAGATTGGCCCGGAGCATCCCGCCCCTTCCGTTGGTGGCCAGAAGCAGACGCGATCGGTCCGCCGAATCGGCCCGTTCGAATCGGCGCCGGACTCGGGGGGAGCCGGGGTCCGCCAGAAAGCAGACGGCGGCGGAGTCCCGTCGCGTGGCGCGCCCTTCGTGGACGACCAGTTTCAGCTTGTGTCCGGTATGGCGGGGGGGGACCGCAAGGGGCTCGAAGAGGGCGAAAAAGGCTCCGTCCGCGGAGGGAAGGCCCCTTTCCGGCGCCAGGGTGCGGGACCCGTCGGTCAGCTCCGCCCGGAACGGCACGGGGGAGCGGACCAGCAGGAGATGGCCGGGGGGGACCATCACCTCGCGGCGAAGGTCGGCGGGCCATTGCCATGGCACCACCCGGGGGGCGGCGTGCTCCGGCAGGCAATCCGCGCAGAATCCCTCGGGATCGAGGGCCAGTCTGGATGCGGCGGTGTCGGGATCGAAGGGGGGCATTTCGAGTTTGTCGTGGAGATGGCGCCACACAGAGAGGGCTTTGGCCGTAAGCCGTTGCTCCGTGGGCCGATCCGTACCCGTCGGCGGCGGCGACGAGAGAAGCGCCAGGTCGGCGGGATCACCCGTGAGGCAGAGAACCTGGCCCGGAGCAAGTCGGCATGCCCGCCGGCCGGATGCCCGCTCCACCGGGACCTCGGCGCCGGTGAGCAGGTCGATGGGCTGTTCCGTCGGGAAATCGCGCGCCTCCCAGCTCCCACTTCCGGGGGCATCGACATCGAGGTTGGCCAGAACCAGCACCCTCTTTCCCGTGGGGGGATGGCGTCGCGCCAGCGCCAGAACCTCCCCGCTCCCCTGGGGGATCAGAAGGGTCTCCACCCGGTCGTGGAAGGCGGGGTGGCGCCGGAGGAGCGTGGTGAGGGTCCGGATGGCCGCCACCTGGTTTTCCGGGGACCCCCAGTCGAGGGAGGGGCGCTCGTGGACGTCGATCTTCTCCGTGGCGAACCACTCCACGCCGTTGGCGAACCCGAACGCCCCGTTGGCGGAAAAGAGGGCGGAAAGGGCGGTTCGCATCCGGGCGTAGGGGATGGACCGGGCCGCCAGCCGGTTGTTGTCGTGGGTTTCAGCGAAGTGGATCATCAGTCCGTCGGACCGGCTGATGGCGTCCGACTCCGGAAAATACCCCTCGATCTGGGCCCGATCGTACTGCTGAAAGAACTCCGAATAGGCCCAATTGAAATTGGCTCTGTCAAGGATCTCCCGGGTCACCGAGATTTTTCCCCCCAGCCCCTCCAAAAGAAAGACGGTATCCGGATATTCCCGGCGGACCAGGGCAACGATATATTCCCAAACCGCCACGGGGATCATGTAGCCGGCGTCGCACCGGAACCCGTCGACCCCCCGGCGGCACCAGGTGAGAAAGGCGTCGGCCACGTAGTCCCAAAGCTCTTTGCGGCGGTAGTCGAGGCGGGTGAGATCCTCCCAGACGGTGCCCCAGGCGCCGGGGTTCTCGATCCGGCCGTCGGTCTCCCGGGCCAGCCACTCCGGGTGGCGCTCATGGATCCGGGCCGCCCATCCCGTGTGGTTCACGGGCATGTCGAGCAGGAGCGCCGCGTCCCTGGCATGGACGGCGTCCACGAGTTCGGTGAACTGATCCAGCGGGGTGGACCGGGGGTCGAACTCGGCCAGGGCCGGGTCGATGCCGGTGAAATCGAGGGCCGCGTACGGGCTTCCGAAGCGGCCCATCCGTCCGTAGACGGTGGGGGTGGGCTGGATGGGCAGCAGCAGCAGGCATGTGCACCCGAGGGTGTCGATGATCAGGTCGAGCCGGCCGATGAGATCGCGAAAGGTCCCGGACGGGGGGATCACGGCGTACCCCGCATGCTCCAGGGCTTGGATGGGGGCGGTCTGCCTCGGATCCATACCGGCCCCGCCGGATCGATCGGCCCCGAACTGCCGGACGAAGGCGTTGTAGACGATGTTGGCGCAGCAGGTGTGGGCCGGTTCCACGTTGAGGGTCACATTGGAACCCGGCGGCCAAACGGGGTCGGCCGCGCCGTCGGGGAGGTAGAAACACTTGGCCTCGAAATGGCCGACCTCGCACAGGGGAATGGAGACAAAGAACCCGCCGTCCTCTCCGGGGACCATGGGGAGATCATGCCAGTCCTGGCCCGGGCGCCGACCCCCGGAACGGACGCTTTGAATGATCTCCTCCCTGGCGATCCCGCCATGGCCCAAGTTGGTGCGAAGCCATCCCCGACCGGGCCCGGGGAAGTCGCCGGCGAGGCGGAAGGTGCAATGATCGCCGCAAAACAGCAGCAGCCGGGTGCCCGGCGCTGGAATCTGTCGCGGTGGATCCGGGAAGGACATCGGACCAGGGCGGGTGTCCGGCTATTGCGGTTCTGTTCCAGGTTCGGCGTCGAGGATCTCCACATCCATCTTGATGGGGGTCTTCGGGTTGTCCCTGGCGTCCTTGGGCTGGGAGACGATGGCGTCCACGGTCTCCATGCCGCCGACCACCGTCCCGAAGACCGTATACTGGCGGTCGAGGTGGGGGGCGTCGGCCACGCAGATGAAAAACTGGGAACCGGCGCTGTCCGGATGGCGGGATCGGGCCATGGACAGGGTTCCCCGCTTGTGGGAGCGGTCGTTGAACTCCGCCTTGAGCCGGTAGCCGGGCCCGCCGGTGCCGTGCCGGGAACGGTCCGCCGTTTTGGTCAGGGGATCCCCTCCCTGGATCATGAACCCGGGGATCACCCGGTGGAAGGTGGTGCCGTCGTAAAACCCTTCCCCGGCCAGCCGGATGAAGTTGTGGACGTGGTTGGGGGCGGATTCCGGAAAGAACTTCAGGGTGATATCGCCCAACCGGGTGTGGATGACCCCGCGGACTCGTTTCATCTCTTCGATCCGGGAAGGATCGAACCGTTCATGCCTGACCTCCTGGCAGATCCCCTCCTGTGTCCCCAAAACCGTCAACAGCAGCCCCGCAACCAACCCGACGACGCGTCTCATTGATCCTCCTTGGCAGATGTCCTGTGCAGTTGACGCCATTAAACCGTATGTTCCGGGAAATGGCAATCTTTATTTGGCTCGGATACGGCGGGGGTTGGGGACGAGGCCCCCGCCGGCCGGAGGGGGCCTCGGGAGGAGCGTGGCGTCACCCGGTCCGGGAATCGAGGCCGAGCTTGCCGCGCTTTTCTTCGATGTGGTTCCGGATCAGGATCGCCGCCTTCTCCGGATCGGGCTCCACGGCGAAGGTCGCCCCCACCAGGTCGTCGAGCCCCTGGGTGAGCAGCTTCACCACGTTGGCGCTGCCGGTGACGGGGGGCATGGGGCCGAGGACGGTATGGACCCCGGAGGCGACGAAGTAGACCCCGATGGCCACCGCCTTCTCCGAGTACCATTCCGGGGCCGCCCCGGCCACGGGCAGATCGGAGATGTCGGTGCCCAGGGCATCGGCCAGGGCCGTCGCCAGGGTCAGGATCCGGACGTTGTCCACGCAGCTTCCCATGTGGAGCACCGGCGGAACCCCTAGCGCGCCGCAGATCTCCTTGAGACCCGGGCCGGCGTGCCGGATGGCGTCGGCCGTCTTGAAGCCGGCCTTTGCGGTGGCCACCGCCGCGCACCCCGTGTCCACCACCAGGATGTCGTTCTCGATGAGCCTCCGGGTCAGCGTCACGTGTCCGTGGTCCTGCTTGATCTTCGGGTTGTTGCACCCCACGACGCCGGCGGCCCCCCGGACCTTTCCCGACTTGATCGCCTCCAGCAGGGGGCCGGGCGTCCCGCCCAGGGCCCCCACCACCGCCTCCACGGAGAACCCGCCCACCGCCTCCACCGGGGTCACCGGAAGGAAGACCGCCTTGCGCCGCCCGAAGTTCTCCACCGCCGCCTTGACCACCTCCACCGCCATCTTCTCGGCATTGTCCGGGTGGAACTCGTGGTGGTCCATCCCCGGAAACCGGGCCTTGTCGCTGGTGCTGATCATCCGGGTGTGGTAGCAGGCGGCCACGGTGCCTAAAGACGGCATGATGCACTGGTAGTCGACGATCATCATGTCCACGGCGCCGGTGGCCAGGACCAATTCGGTGCTCAGGTGGTTGCCGGCCATGGAGATCCCGTGGCGCATCAGCAGTTCGTTGCCGGTGCAGCAGACTCCGGCCAGGTTGATCCCGGCCGCGCCCTTCTCCCGGGCCAGGTCGAGGAGTTCCTCGGACTGGCAGGCGGCCATCACTGTCTCCGAGACCACGGGATTGTGGCCGTGGACGATGATGTTGACCTGGTCCCCCTTGAGCACCCCCACGTTGGCCCGGGTGGGGGTGGGCTTCGGCGTGCCGAAGAGGATGTCGGAGACCTCGGAGGCGATGAGGGATCCGCCCCAGCCGTCGGACAGGGCGTTTCGCATGGCGTGAAGCAGCAGGCTTTGCCATCCGTTGTCGACGCCCATGTGGGTCCGGTGCATCATCTCCGAGGTCTCCCGATCGATGCCCCTCGGGGTGATGCCGAGCTTCTCCCAGATGGCCCGGCGCTTCTCCGGGGCCCGGGCGATCAACGTCAGGGCCTTTTTCCGGGTTCCGTAATCCTCCTGCATGGCGGCGGCCAGGTCGCCGGCGATCCGGGCGGGCTCCTTGCCCTCGGGGGAGACGCCGTATTCGGCGGCCAGCCGGCCGAGTTTCTCCACATCTTCGATGTTGTATCCGGATGCCGACCCGGAAGCCACTTCGGCCAGCACCTCCACCAGGTCCCGGCCGTGGTCCGAATGGGAGGCGGCCCCGGCGGCGACCATTCTCCCCAGATTCCGGGCCACGATAATATCGGCGTCGGCACCGCAGACCCCCTTCTGGGGCCCTTCCCCGAATGGGTCGATGCGGCACGGCCCCATGGCGCAGATCCGGCAGCTCAGCCCCATCTCGCAGTACCCGCACTGGGGAACCTGGTTCCGGTACCGGTCCCAGACGGTCTCCACCTGGTCCTGATGGGCCTTCTCCAGAAGCAGACGGCCGTCCTCGGTGATGGTATGGTCCTGGTATTTCTTGCTCATGTTCGCCTCCTGAGTGCTTACGGATGAAATTTGTGGTCCGTGACGGCTAGTCCCCGGTCCGAAGCTCCACCTGGGCCCGCTTGATGGTTTTCAACAGGGAAAAGCCCCCCGGGAGGACCGCCGGATCGGCCTCCGTGCAGACGGTGCGGGCCACCTGGTCCGTCTTCCGCTTCATGGCCGCCGGCATCTCCTCGAAGGTGAGAGCCCCCGACTTGCAGACCTCCACGCAGGCCGGCACGAGCCCCCGGCCCCGGCGCTCCAGGCAGTTGTCGCACTTGACGGCCACGGTCTTTCCCGGCGGGGCCATGGGATCCGGGTGGTACCGGATCACCCCGAAGGGGCAGACCATGGCGCAGGTGGCGCAGTTGATGCATCGATCCGGGTCGATGGTCACCGTGGCCGTCCGGTCGTCCCGGGAGATGGCTCCCGGCAGGCAGGCGATCAGACAGGGGGCCGGATCGCAGTGGCGGCACCGGTTGGGGAATCCTTCCTCGTGGGGCCCGGCGCCCACGTGGACCCGGGGCCGGGGAAGGGGATCCTCTCCCACGGCCGAAAAGAGCGTCTTGGTCCGGGAGTGGGCCGTGGCGCAGGCGGCCATGCACTGCATGCAGCCCACGCATCTTTCCGGATGGACGATAACCTGTTTCATGGGCATCTCCTTTTGGCTGTTTTCATCGTTTCCCCGGGCGGGACGATGGGGTACGGCCGCCCGGGTCCGAGCCCGGGCGGCGGTGGATGTTCGGTGCGGCTACATCCCCGCGGCCAGCTTGAAGTTGAACCCGGGGGAGAGCATCCGGTCCCGGGGCGGCCGGATCGGCCGCCGGTTCTGGATCAGGGAGAGGAGCACGCCGCCCTGTTCGATGTCGTTGACCAGGACGAACCCCACCAGCCGGTCCTCCCGGAAGATCAGCTTCCGGTAGGTGCCGGTCCGGAGGCCTTTGTCCCGGAAGACTTCATGGATGGCGCCCGTGCCGGGGGTGACCACCCCGCCGGTCATGATGTCGAGGTCGAAGACGCGGATGACGTTGCGGCTCAGGCTGCCCGGATACGCCACCCGTCGGCCCGCCATGTTCATCCCGGCGGCCCGGCCCTGAAGGACGGCCTCGGGCCAGATGGCGTTGACCCAGCGGGACCGCCGGGCGATGTCCGTCGACTCGGCCGCGTCCCCGGCGGCGTAGACCCCGGGGGCGCTGGTCTCCATGTGCTCGTCCACCAGGACACCCAGGTCCACGTCCACGCGGTCCCGGTCGAGAAAGTCGAGGGCCGGCAGCACCCCCTTGCCGATCACCGCCAGGTCGCAGGGGAGAGTGGTGCCGTCGGACAGGTGGGCCCGGGCCACCCGCCCGTTCCCCTCGAAGGCGGTGACGGCGATCCCGGTGCGGACGTCGAGGCCGTGTTTCCGGAGTTCCTCCAGGACCAGCGCCCCGGCCACCTCGTCGGCCTGCATGGAGAGGGGGTGGGCCGAGCGGATCAGGATGGTCACCCGAACACCGCGCCGGAGAAGGCTGTAGGCCGCCTTGAACCCCACCAGGCCTCCGCCGAGCACCAGGGCGTGCCGAACCGCCGGCAGAGCGGACACCATGCCCCGCACCTGGGCCTCGGTGCGCATATAGAAGATGTTGGAAAGGGAGACCCCCTCCGCCTGGATGGGCCTGGGGTCCGCCCCGGTGGCGATGAGCAGCCTGTCATAGGGGATCTCCCTTCCCGCGCCGACCCTCACCTTGCGGTTGGCCGTGTCGACGGCGGTGACCCGTTCGCCCAGTACGGGCGTGACGGCCATGTCCCGGTGGAACCGGTCGCCGCGGATGGGGAGACGGTCCACGGTCGCGGCGCCCTCCAGGACCAGGCTGATCATGGGCCGGCAGTAGGGTGGAAAGGTTTCGTCTCCGATCAGGGTGATCCGGGCCTCTCCATCGATGCGTCGGATGGCTTCGGCGGCCCCCACGCCGGCGATGCCGTTGCCGATGATGACGTGGTCCATGCACACCTCCTTGCTCTGTGTGCCGGGCGCCATGAATCCCGGCCCACCACGGACAGGGCCGACGCCGGGCGTCATCGTTGATCATCAGGATGCGGTGGATGGGGTACGAACTTTTCCACCAATTCGTGGATTATCAAATTATTGAATGCGTATCAACGAATTTATGGAAGTTCATCCAATGGGTTTGGTTCATCGACCTTTTTTGGAAACCGAGGCCGATTGCATATTGAAAAACCATCCGTTTCTGTTAAAATCTAATGAATATACAAGAGTTTAAGGCGTAATTGCTTGAAACCTTTATTCTTACAGCCCGTTATGCCCGGGACCGGTCGCCGGAGACCGGCGGCCGGGTCAGGGAGGAGAGATGATGCAGACATTGAAGCTTCACGTGTACAAACCCTCGAAGGGGGATCCGGAGACCAAGGTCGCCATCCCCCTTTCCGTGCTCCACATCGCCGAAAAGCTGCTTCCCAAGAGGGTGAAGGAGTCCCTGGAGCGGGAGGGGATCGACCTCGGGGAACTCGCCGGGCTCTTCGCCAAGCAGGGGCCCAAGGGCAAGCTCATCGAGGTGGAGAACGCCAACGAGCGGCTGGTGATCATCGTCGAATAGGCGGTGCGGACGGCCGGTAGTGAACAGAGGAACCCGAATGAACTGGAGAAGACGATTTTGAACGAGGAAGAACAATTTGCCGACCTCTTCGCCTCCTACGAGGCCGGCGGCGGCGAGGACTTGCAGGTGGGCGACCGGATCGAAGGGGAGATCATCTCCATCGGCATGGATACGGTCTTTATCAACACCGGCGCCAAGATCGACGGGGCGGTGGACAAGGCGGAGCTGCTCGACGGGGAGGGCGCCTTTCCATACCAGGTGGGGGATCTTTTGACCCTCTATGTGGTGGGCGCCGATGAAACCGAAATCCGGTTGTCCCGGGCCATCTCGGGGATCGGCGGCCTCAACCTCTTGATGGACGCCCACGAGAAGGGCGTCCCCGTGGAGGGCAAGGTGACGGCCACCTGCAAGGGCGGTTTCCACGTGGACGTCCTGAAGCGGCGGGCCTTCTGCCCGGTCAGTCAGATGGACACCCGGTACGTGGAGGATCCGTCGGCCTACGTGGGACAGACCTTCGAGTTTCTGGTCACCCGGCTGGAGGAGAAGGGCCGGAACATCGTGGTCTCCCGCCAAGCGCTCCTGAAAAAAGAGCAGCAGCGACAACAGGAAGCGTTTTTCGAGACCGTGTCGGTCGGGGATACGGTGACCGGCGTCGTGACCAACCTCATGCCCTACGGCGCATTCGTGGAACTGGCGCCGGGTCTCGAGGGCATGGTTCACGTTTCCGAACTGAGCTGGTCCCGAATCGGCCATCCCGAAGAGGTGGTCGGGCCGGGCGACCGGATTTCGGTCAAGCTCCTCGACGTCAAGCCCGCGGAGAAGACGGAGAACTGGAAGATCTCCCTTTCCAAGAAGGCCGCCGAGGCCGATCCCTGGGAGACGGTGGCGGACCGGTTCCAGGTGGGCGGCAGGGTCCGGGGAAAGGTGACCCGGTGTGCCGAATTCGGCGCTTTCGTGGAACTCTCTCCCGGAATCGAGGGGCTCGTCCACATCAGCGAGCTGAGCTACGAACGGCGGGTCCACCGGGTGGAGGACGAGGTCCGGCCGGGGGAGAGCGTGGAGGTGATGGTCAAGGGGATCGATCTCGAAAACCGGCGCATATCCCTGAGCATCCGCGATGCGGTCGGGGATCCGTGGATCGACGTGGCGGAAAAATACCCCAAGGGGCGGACCATCGAGGGGACCGTGGAGAAGAAGGAGCGGTTCGGCGTCTTCATCACCCTCGAGCCTGGTGTCTCCGGCCTGATGCCGGCCTCGAAGATCAATCGGTCCCCGAGGGCCGGGGAGATCCAGAAGCTGAACGTGGGGGACGCCGTCCAGGCGGTGGTCTCGGAGATCCAGCCCGGACAGCGGCGGATCACCCTCTCGCCGGGGGAGGGCGGGGAGGGCGAGGCCGATTGGCGCCAATACGCCCAAGGGGAGGAGGCCGACGCCCCGGCATCCCTGGGTTCATTGGGGGAGAAGCTGCAACAGGCCATGAACCGGAAGCAAAAGCGGTAGCGAGGAAGCCCCATGGAATTCGAATCGGTGATCGGACTTGAGGTCCATGCCCAGTTGAACACCCGAACCAAGATCTTCTGCGGCTGTTCCACGGCGTTCGGAGCGGCGCCCAACACCCACGTCTGCCCGGTCTGCCTGGGCATGCCGGGGGTCCTGCCGGTCCTCAACCGGAAGGTGGTGGAGTCCACCCTCCGGATGGCGCTGGCCACCCACTGCGCCATCGAACCCCGGAGCCGGTTCGCCCGGAAGAACTATTTCTACCCCGACCTTCCGAAGGGGTACCAGATCTCCCAGTACGAACTGCCCATCGCGCGCCACGGCCACGTGGAGATCGAGACCGAAGCGGGGGGACGTCAGCGCATCGGCATTACCCGGATCCACATGGAGGAGGATGCCGGAAAGCTGGTCCATGATCCGGACCGCCCCTTCAGCCGGGTCGATCTCAACCGGACCGGGGTTCCCCTGATGGAGATCGTCAGCGAGCCGGACATCCGCTCCCCCGAGGCGGCCGGCGCCTATCTCCGGAAGCTCCGGACCCTGATCCGGTATCTGGGCATCGGGGACGGCAACATGGAGGAGGGCAGCTTCCGGTGCGACGCCAACGTCTCCATCATGCCGAAGGGATCGAAAACCTTCGGCACCCGGACCGAACTCAAGAACCTCAACTCCTTCAGGCATGTGGAAAAGGCGCTCCAGTTCGAAATCCTGCGGCAGAAGGAGGTGCTCGCCGACGGCGGATCGGTGGTCCAGGAGACCCGGCTGTGGGATCCGGATCGGAACCGAAGCTCCTCCATGCGGGGCAAGGAGGAGGCCCACGACTACCGCTACTTCCCCGATCCGGACCTGCTGCCCCTGGAGGTGGACGAGGCGTGGATCGAGGCCGTCCGGGGGGACCTGCCGGAGCTTCCCGATGCCCGGAAGGCCCGGTTCATGGAGGCGTACGAATTGTCCGCCTATGACGCGGAGGTCCTCACGGCGGCCCGGGAGACGGCCGACTATTTCGAGGCATGCCTCGACACGTTCCACGCCCCCAAGCCGGTGGCCAACTGGGTGATGGGACCGCTCCTCGGGCTCCTCAACGCAGAGGGCAAGACCATCGATGCCTCCCCGATTCCGCCGACCGCCATAGGGGAGCTGGTCAAGATGGTCGACGGGGAGATGATCTCGGGGAAGATCGCCAAGACCGTCTTCGAGG
>CAYSLC010000141.1:0-14545 GCA_964431545.1 uncultured Desulfobacteraceae bacterium
TCGCCGCCGGGCCGGCGGCCGCCGCCGAAACCGAGAGACCGGAACCATCCGCCACCATGAAAAACGGAGCCGACCCGCCCATCCTGACCCCGCTGGAGCAGCGGCTGATCCAACAGGGACTGGTCAACGTCCGGACCCTCGACCCCACCATCGTGGTCGATCTGAAGTATACAAAACCGGACAATTTCATGGGGACCGATGTTTACGGCGATTTCAAACGGGCCTACCTGCGGCCGGCGGCGGCAAAGAAGCTGGCCCTGGCCAACCGGATCCTCCGCAGGCGCCATCCGGACCTGCGGATCCTCGTCGGGGACGCCCTTCGGCCCCGATCCGTCCAGCACAAGATGTGGAAACTGGTGGCCGACACCCCCATGCGGCGGTACGTGGCCAACCCCTACTCCGGGTCCGTGCACAACTACGGCGCCGCCGTGGATGTGACCCTCTTCGATACACGGACCGGCGGCCGCCTCGACATGGGGACCCCCCTGGACCACTTCGGCCCCCTGGCCCAGCCGGCCCTGGAGGAACAGTACCTCAAACAGGGAAAGCTGACGGAAACCCAGGTGGCCAACCGCCTCATTCTGAGAAACGCCATGCTCCAGGCGGAATGGCACCTGCTGCGCATCGAGTGGTGGCATTTCAACGCCTTTCCCAAGGATGAGGTCCGACAACGGTATTCCATCATTGAATGATGGACTGATGGGCTGAAAGGCACCCACCCGTCCCCTTCCATGTCCATCGACTGCATTCCCACGGCCTCCGCTCGGAAGCGCCGCGGGAATCAAGGAGAACCGCCATCGATCCAAAGACGGACGACAGCCGCGACCATGAGATCCCCGAGGGGAGCCCGCCCCCCCTCGGCGATCAATATCCCTTTTTCAGAAGCATCCAGGGGCGCTTCTTTCTGCTTCTGATCACGGTCTTCCTGATCATCGCGCTGATCCAGGCGTTTGTCTATTACCGCCGGTACCAGGCGTCCCGGGACCGGGAGTTCCGTGTAAACCTGGAGATCGCCCGCTCCGTGGGAAAACAATTTTCGGAGTTCGTGAGCAACATCCTCCGCCAGGAACTGGCCATCGGCCTGGCGGTGGCGATCCACGGATCGGCGGCGGAGATGGTTCCCCTTTTGCAGAAGAGCGAGGCGGAGTACGCGGCCGACGTCGACTTCAACTGGGTGACCCCCGACGGGGTGATCGCCCATGCCGGCGAGCCCGCGTACCAGGGCGCGGATCTGAGCGGCGCTCCCTTCTTCCGGCGGATCCAAAACGGCGCGCCGTACGACTTGAGCGACCTGCGGATCTGTTCCATCACCGGAGAGCCGGTCTTCAGCATCACCCGGCCGGTCAACGACCCGGAAGGGTCGTTTTTGGGGGCCGTGGTGGCGGTGGTCCACCCCGCATCCCTGGATGAAATGTTCCATACCCGAAAGCCGGGGGATCGGGCGGTGGGCATCATCGACCGGAACGCCAGGGCGGTCAGCCGCTATCCGCCGGTGGCATGGACCTGGGAAAAGCGCGATCTGTCGGAGACCTACCCGGTCATCACCGAGGCCCTGGCGGGAAAGGAGGTCACGGCCGTTCTTCCCTCCGTGGAGGGACGAACGGCGCGGATGGTCTCCTACTCGCCCGTCGAAGCATTCGGCTGGGTGTCCGGGGCTTCGCTGCCCGTTGCCGCGGTGGAGGGGCCGATCCTGACGGAGATCTTCTCCCATGCCGCCCTCTTCGCCATCCTCGCCTCCCTGGCGCTGGCGGTGGCCCTCTATATCTCCGCCCGGATCACCGATCCCATCCAGAAGCTCCGTCGCCTTGCCCGCGACTTGGGACAGGGGAAGACCGAGGGTGCCATCGAGATCGAAGGGCCGGCGGAACTCCAGGCCCTGGCTCACAGTTTCAACACCATGGCCCTTGAGATCGATCTCCGGGAGGAGCAGATCGAGCGGGAGCGCACCCGGGCCCAGGAACTGGCCTTTGAGATGTCCGCGCTGGCCCATGATCGGACACGGCTCTTCAATCGGATGAATGCACTGGTGAAAACCTCCGCCGGCGTTCTGTCGGAGACCACACGGGAGGGGATCCTCCAGCGCGTCGTGGATGCCGCCCGGGAGATCACCGGCACCCGTCTCGGCACCTCCGGACACGGGTATATGGAAGGCACCTTCCAGGTGGGCGCCGCCTCCCGCTCCGATGACGCGCCGCCATGCCCACCCGGAGAGGTCTTCCAGGTGCACCGGGGCGGGGTCTATCTCGATCTGGTGGAGAAGCAGCCATCGATCCGTCTCTCCCAGAAGGAACTCCAGTCCCATCCCGCCTGGTGGGGCCTGCCGGACAATCACACCCCCTTGAACGGACTTCTGGGAGCGCGGTTGACCGGAGAGAACGGAAAGGCCACCGGACTGATCATGGTCTCCGATCCCGAAGGAGAAGGGTTCACCGAAGAGGACGAGATGCTGCTCCGCGAACTCGCCTCCCTCACCTCCCTGGGGCTGCGCCACATCGAATCCCGGGAGGGCGTGGAACGACAGGTGGCGGACCGGACCCGGGAACTCCGAAACGTAAACGAACGACTCACGGCGGAGATCACGGAGCGGCGAACGGCCGAGGAGGCCCTCGAGTACCAGAGGGAGATTCTCCAGAAAATCATCGACAACATCCCGGTGATGCTCTGCCTCTATGACGAGACCGGCCGGATGCGGCTGATCAACCCCGAGTTCGAGAGACGGATCGGCTGGTCCCTGGAGGAATTGGGGCGGGTCGATGTGATGGAGACCTGCTATCCGGACCCGGAACTGCGGGAGGAGGTCTGGAATTTCATGATGTCGGCGAGCCGCGAATGGCGGGATTTCAGACTGGTCAACCGGCACGGCGAGGCGTTCGATACCTCGTGGGCCAACGTCCGGCTGTCGGACGGCTCCCAGATCGGCATCGGCATCGATGTCTCCTGGCGGTACCGGGCCGAGGCGGCCCTCCGGGAGTACGCGGCCAAACTGGAATGGAGCAACCGGGAACTCCAGGACTTCGCCTTTGTGGCCTCCCACGACCTCCAGGAACCCCTCCGGAAGGTCCAGGCCTTCGGCGATCTGCTGGATGAGGAGTTTGGACGTGATCTGGGCGCGGAAGGTCGGGATTACGTGGACCGGATGCGGAAGGCCGCCGCCCGGATGAAATCCTTGATCAACGCCCTCCTCTCCTATTCCCGGGTGACCACGGAAGCCAAGCCGTTCGAACCCGTCGATCTGGCCCTCGTCCTCCGGGAGGTCCTCTCGGATCTCGACATTCTCATGAAAAAAACGGCGGCCCATGTGGAGGTCGGCGACCTGCCCACCATCGAGGCGGACCCGGTCCAGATGGAACAGCTGTTTCTCAACCTCATCGGCAACGCACTCAAGTTCCGCGGGGAACCCCCTCCGCGGATCCGTGTCCATCAGGAGCCGGACGGCCGTTCGCCCGCCGATGGTTCGACCGGCGGGAGGTGGTGCCGAATCTCCGTATCGGACAACGGCATCGGGATCCCCGAACGCCATCGGGACAAGATCTTTATCCCTTTCCAGCGGCTCCACAGCCGAAACGACTACGAAGGGACCGGGATGGGATTGGCCATCTGCCGGAAAATCGTGGCGCGGCATCACGGCGAGATCACCGCCGGGAACAATCCGGAGGGGGGCGCCACCTTTACCGTCGTCCTGCCCGAAGAGCAGGAGAAAGCCGTTTCCGGCGGCGAACCCTTTGACAACGCCGACGCCCCCTCCTTATCCATTCAGAAAGGCCAGGCATGAGCGAAACAAAAAAACAGATCAACATATTGATGGCGGAGGACGACCCGGACGACCGCCTCCTGGTGGAGAAGAGCCTCCGGTCCAGCCGTCTGCTCAACCGCCTCTTCTTCGTGGAGGACGGCGAGGAATTGATGGACTACCTTCACCACCGGGGAAAATTCCGGAATCCCGAAACCGCGCCTTTCCCGGGGCTCATCCTGCTCGATCTCAATATGCCCAGGAAGGACGGCCGCGAGGCCCTGGTGGAGATCAAATCGCATGAGAAACTGCGGCGGATCCCCATCGTGGTCCTCACCACCTCCAAAACAGAGGAAGATATCCTCCGCTCCTATGATATCGGCGCCAACTCCTATATTACCAAGCCGGTGACCTTCAACGACCTCTGTCAAATCCTCCGGACCCTCGGGCAGTACTGGTTGGAGATCGTGGAACTGCCCGCGTAATGTTGCATCTCGACCGAGTGGAGATAAAGACAATGGCATGTGACAAACTCTATTTCGAGGATCACCGCCCCATCCGGATCCTGCTGGTCGAGGATGACGAGGACGATTACCTCCTGGTAAAAGTCCTTCTCTCGAAGATGGAGGGGAAATCGTTTCAATTGGATTGGATCGCCTCCTACCAGGAGGCCCTCGATGCGGCCGAAAAAGAGACATACGACGTCTACCTGATCGATTACCTCCTGGGAGAGTACGACGGGCTGGAACTCATCGAAGAACTCCTCGGGCGTGGATGCCGGGCGCCGATCATTCTCCTCACCGGCATGGGCGACTATGAGGTGGACATGAAGGCCATGGAGCGGGGAGCCGCCGACTACATCACAAAGGAGCTTCTCAGTGGCCCGCTGCTGGAGCGTTCCATCCGGTATGCCATCAGCAACAAGCGGAACGAAGAGGCCCTGCGCCGATCCAGGGAGCAGCTCAAGCGCTTCTCCCATCGCCTTCTCACCGTCCAGGAGAAGGAGCGGAAACGGCTTGCCTCCCGGATCCATGACGATATCAGCTCCACCCTGAGCGCCGTAAAGTACCAGTTCGAGCGCATCCTGCAGCGGTTGGCGCCGGCGGATCACCAGGACTTCGCGGCGGTCGTGAAGACCCTCCAGGAGACCATCGAAGAATCCCGCGGAATCATGATCGATCTGAGACCCTCCATTCTGGACGACCTGGGGATCAATGCCGCCATCGAGTGGCTGTGCAGGGATTTTTCCAAGAAATACCCCGACATTCAAACGGAAAAGGCCGTCCTTTTAGATGACCTGGAGATCGCCGATCCCATGCGGACGATTCTCTTCCGGATCATCCAGGAGGCCCTCCACAACACCGGCCGCCACAGCGGCGCTCAAAGCGTTCGCGTCTGTCTGGAACGCACGGGCGACCATCTGGAGTTGACGGTGGAAGACGACGGCCGGGGCTTTGAAATCGACGAGGCCCTTCCCGCCGAGAGCGGGAAGGACCGGATCGGGGTCGGCCTGCACGCCATGCGGGAACGGACGGAACTCTCCGGGGGAACCTTCGAGGTGACGGCCGTGCCGGGAAAAGGGACCCGGATCCATTCCTCCTGGCCCCTGGATGCGATCCTGCCGCCCTAGAGGGCCCGCCCCGCCTCGTCGAAGAGGTAGATCTTCCCCGCCACCACGCCCAGCGCCATCCGGTCGCCGGGGGCCGTGACGGTGTCCGGCGTAAGGCGGGCGATCACGTCGGCGGCCCCCTTCTCTGCCGCCGTCCCGCCGTTTCCCCCCCCGTCCCCATCCGAAGGAAGATCGCCGTAGACCAGCATCTCATGGCCCAGCCGCTCCACCGTCCGAACATCCACGGTGATCCGGCACGATTCGGAAACCCCCTCCCCCCGGACCAGCCCCTCGGGCCGCAGGCCCACCCGGACCGGCGCCCCGTCATACGCCTTCAGATCCCGGCCCGTTTCGACCCGCTCCGGGGCGAGCGCGATCCACCGCCCTCCGAGGCGGACCCGCACCGCCCCCTCCGCCACGGACAACCGGGACGAAAAAATGCTCATGCTGGGACTGCCGATGAACCCGGCAACGAAGGTGTTGGCCGGTGCGTCGTAGAGTTGCTGGGGCGGAGCCGTCTGCTGGAGGCGCCCCTGGTGGAGCACCGCCACGCGCTGGCCCAGGGTCATGGCCTCCACCTGGTCGTGGGTGACGTAGATGGTGGTGGTCCCGAGCCGTTCCTGGAGCCGCTCGATCTCGGTCCGGATCCGGGTCCGGAGCTTGGCGTCGAGGTTGGAGAGGGGCTCGTCCATGAGGAAGACGGCCGGGTCCCGGACGATGGCCCGGCCCATGGCGATCCGCTGCCGCTGCCCGCCGGACAGCTCCCGGGGGGTCCGGTCCAGGAGATCCGTCAAGCCAAGGGTTTCGGCCGCCTCGTCCACCTTCCTTGCCATCTCCTCCGGGGGCGTCTTTCGCATCCGCAGGGGAAACTGGAGGTTCCGGCGGACGGTCATATGGGGATAGAGGGCGTAGTTCTGGAAGACCATGGCGATGTTCCGGGCCTGGGGGGAGAGGTGGTTGACGACCCGTCCCCCGATGCGGATCTCACCTCGCGTGACCGCCTCGAGCCCGGCGACCATGCGCAGCAGGGTCGACTTCCCGCACCCGGACGGCCCCACCAGGACCACCAACTCCCCATCTTCCACCGCAAGGGTGAAGTCGTGGATCACCCGGCCGCCACCGAAGGATTTTCCGACGTTTTCGAATTCGACATCGGCCATGGGTTCTCCTTGCGCTATTTCAATCCCGTGGTGGCCACCCCCCGGACGAACCAGGGCTGGAAGACCAGAAAAACGACGAGCATGGGCAGCACCATCATCACCCCGAAGGCGAGGATATCCCCCCACTGGAGCGGCGGCAGGGTGTAAAAGGTGGCGATCCCCAGGGGCAGGGGCCGCACCGCCTCTCCGGCCGTGACCAGCAGCGGCCAGAGGTACATCCCCCAGAAGAGCAGAAGGGTGACGATGGCGACACTGGCGAAGGCGGGCTTGGCGTTGGGCACGATGATGGTGAAGAAGGTCCGGAACATTCCGGCCCCGTCGATCCGCGCCGCCTCCTCCAGCTCCCGGGGCAGGCCCAGAAAGAAGCTGTAGAAGAGGTAGATGGAGAGCGGGTGGGCCACAAAGGGGACGAACTGGACCGTGTAGACGTCCCGCCACCCCAGGGCGGTCACCTGGTAGAAGAGGGGGACGGCGATGGCTTCGAACGGGATCACCATCACCGCCAGGGTGAGGGCCACCATCATCCGCCGTCCACGCCACCGGAGGCGGGCCAGGGCGTACCCGGCCAGGGAGTTGATCAGAAGGCCCAGCCCCACGATGGCGCCGTTGATCACCGTCGAATTGAGGAGATACCGGGGAAACGGGGTGCGATCCATCACGTCCCGATAGTTCCCGAGCCCCACCTCGTCCGGGAAGAAGGCCTTGAGGCTCCCCGCCTCGGAGAGGACGGTGGCGTCCGGCTTGAAGCTGCCGATGATCATGAACAGGATGGGAGCCACGAAAAAGAGCGCCGAGACGGTCAGCACCAGGTAGTTGAAGAGGCCGGGAAGGAGCGATCTCACGGCGTTTCGTCCCCGTGGCGGAGGAGCCGCCGCATCCCCAGGGTGACCGCCAGGACCATGAGGAAAAAGATCACGGTCATGGCCGCCCCCTGGGCCACCTGGGCCCGGTCGAAACCGGCCTTCACCGCCTCGTATACCACCGTGGTCGTGGCGTCGTTGGGCCCGCCCCGGGTCATGATCCGGATCTGATCGAAGACCCGGAAGGAGAGGATGGCGGTCACCAGAATCACGAAGATCAACGGATTCCGGAGCCCGGGCAGGGTGATGTGACGGAACTGATGCCAGCGGCCGGCCCCGTCCAGGGAGGCCGCCTCGTAGAGGTGGGCCGGGATCGACTGGAGCCCCGCCAGGAGAATCACCATCTGGAACCCCATCCCCTGCCAGACGGAGAGCACCATCACCGCCGGCAGCGCCAGCCACGGGTGGTGGAGGAAATCCTTGGGCTCCCAGACACCGAAGGTGATCAGATCGAGCAGGCTGTTCATCATCCCCTGGGGGCCGGGGGCGTAGATGAGCACCCAGACCACGGCGATGAGGGACATGGGGAAGATCACCGGCATGAAGAAGAGGGTGCGGAAGAGGACCATTCCCCGGATCCGGCGGTTGAGAAGCACCGCCAGGAACAACGCCAGCCCGGTCTGGACCGGAACCACCCCCAGGGCGAAGAGCAGGTTGTTGACCAGGGCGCGGCGGAAGGCCGGGTCGGTGAAGATCTCCCGGTACCGGGCGAACCCCGCGAACTCCACCGGAAGGGGGGAACCCAACCGCAGGTTGGTGAAGGAGAGGACCACCGCCAGGACGAACGGTGCCACGATAAAGGCGAGCACCCCGGCCGCCGCCGGAGTGATCATGAGCAGGGCGGCGCCCTCGTCGTGACGGAGCCGGGGGGCATCCGCGTTCTTCCGGCCTTTCTCCCCGGAGGTCACCCGTCCCCCCGCTCTTTCAGCGTCTCCGGATCGGGGTACCCCCGGTTCATCCGGATGTCCTGATCGATGGTCCGGGCCGCCCCGTCCAGGGCCTCCCGGACGTCCGCCCCGTTGCGGATGTCATGGAAGGCCCCGGCAAAGGCGGAGCTGATCACCGGATAGGCGGGGGTCCGGGGCCGGGGCACCGCATACCCCTCCAGAAGCTGTCGGGCGAAGAGCCGCAGCGGCCCCCCGGGGCCGTACAGCTCGGACCGCGCCACCGCGCCGCGGGTAGCGGGGACGGCGCCGTTGGCCTTTGTCATCGCCAGCACCTGCTCGGGTTCGAGGAGAAAGGCCAGAAACCGCATGGCCAGCTTGGGACGGCGGCTCGATTTCGGGATCCCCCAGTTCCAGGAGCCCTGCCCCGTCCGGGTCCCCCGGCCGAAGTCGGGCAGCGGCAGCACCGCCAGGTCCGCCCCCCAGGCGTCCCGGTACCGGGCGTACTCCCAGTGGCCCACCCAGGAGAGGGCGACCCGCCCTTCGGTGAATGCGGCGTCGTCCAGATTGGGGTCGACGTACCCGTCCTGGAACCAGCCCTGGATCCGCTCCAGGGCCGAGACCGAGGCCGGGCCGTTGAGGACCCCGTCCGCGGCCCCATGGGTCTTCCGATCGATAAGCCCGCCGCCCGCGGACCAGAGGGGCGGCGAGAAGGCGTAGGTGAACCACTCGTTCCCCGGATAGTTGAGCTTGAGGTCGAGCACCCGCCCGTCCGGGTCGTTCTCGGAAAGCTTTGCCAGGGCGGCTTCGAACGCCGCCGCGGACCAGGCCCCGGACGGATCCTCCGGAACGCGGATCCCGGCCTTGGTAAGCAGACTTCGGCGGCCGTAGAGCCCGAGGCCGGAATCGAACGTCCCCACCGAATAGAGGGCGCCCCGGTAGGTTCCCTGGGCGAGGATGGAGGGGAGGAGATCCTCCCGCACCGCGTCGGGGAGACGGTCGTCCAGGGGCAGCAGGATCCCCTGCCAGACGTAGTTGTAGACATAGGGACCGTCGAACTCCAGCAGATCCGGGAGGCTCCCGGCCACGGCCGATGCCTGGACCTGGCCGCTGTAGGCGCCCTCCGGGATCACGGTGAGGCGGACCCGGAAATCGGATTGTCCCTCATTGAAGCGCCGGATCTGGTCCTTGAGCGTCTCTCGCTCGGCGGGCTGGGCCGAGTGGAACCAGACCTCCACCACCGGCCGGCCGTCCTCGCCGCCCCGGCCGCAGGCGGCCGGCTGGAACAGAAGAACGAGGCCCAGCAGGAGACATCCCCCCACGGCGGCCGCGGCGCTCAGACGTCGCACGACTCCCGCTCCGGGCTCACCTGTCCGTGGTTGATGGCGGCGACAAAGGCGACCCCGCCGATGATGTTCCCCAACAGGGCGGGGAGGAAGAAGTGCAAAAAGAAGGCTTCCAGGGTGGCGTTGCCGCACATGAGGGCGAAGACGGCCGTCACCGTTCCGGCGATGATGTGGGCGAATCCGCCCAGCCCCACCACATAGGTGATGATGATGATCACCCCCACCCGGGCGCTTTCGGCAAAAGGGAGCAGCCAGACCATCAAGGCGATGAGCCAGCCCGCGAAGACCGCCCCGATCAGGGTGTTGGTGAACCCCATCTGGTAGGCCTTTTTGCTGGTATCGACCAGGGCCTGGCGGACATCCTCGTCGAAGGGCTGCAGATAATGGAGAAGGGCCGCGAAAATCACGGCGCCGACGATGTTGGAGAGCAGGACGATCCCCCACAGCCGGGCCACCTGCCGGAAATTGCCCCAGGTCTTGCAGTGGAGGAAGTGGAGCACCGGCGTCAGGGTGTTTTCGGTGAAGAGCTGCTGCCGTCCCAGGATCACGATCAGAAACCCGATGCTGTATCCGAACTTGGTGATCAGCTCCTCCCAGGAGACGGGGGGGAGGTAGGAGTGGAGGAGGGCCTCCATGAAGAAGCTGAACCCCATGGAGAGGCCGGCGGCGAGGCCCGACCAGGCCAGGGAGGAGCTGGCCCTGGACAGTTCGTCCTCTCCCTCCCGCCGGATCGCCTCGTAGATGATCTTCGCCTTGGGGGCCGATCGGCGTACGGCGTCCTTCTCTTCATGTCGTTGGATCTCTTGTCCGTCCATTTCGATGGGTCGTCCTCTTGAGGGGGGGAATCGGAAGGGGCCTCCTGGATGCCGCCCTTCCATTGCCGAACCGTACCGGCGATCATCGGAAAGCATACCACCTCGGCCTCGAACCGGAAATGGGTTCAACCCTGTATTCGGCGGGGACGGAGAGGGTATTCGCCCTTACCGGTCCCCCGGCGCGCCGGGCGCCGGCGCCGGACGGATTTCGAAGACCGCGGGCCAGTTCTTGCCGGTGACGAAGAGCCGGTCCCCGGCCTGGTCATAGGCGATGCCGTTCAAGACCTCCCCCTTGCCGCGGAGACCGGAGGGCCGGAGACCGGCCAGGTCGATCCACCCCGTGACGCACCCGGAATCCGGATCGATGCGGGCGATCCGGTCGGTGAGCCAGACATTGGCGAAGACCTCCCCTTTGATGTACTCCAGCTCATTGAGCCGTTCCACCGGCTCGCCCCGGTCCCGGACCGTGACGCGGCCCGTCTCCCGAAAGGTCGAAAGGTCCCAAAACCGGAGTTCGGCGGTGCCGTCGCTCATGATGAACCGGGCCCCGTCGTGGGTGATCCCCCATCCCTCCCCGGGGTACCGGAAGGTCCGGATCGGCCGAAACGTGTCGAGGTCGAAGACGATCCCCGCGCCGGCGCGCCAGGTCAACTGGATGATCCGGCCGTCGTGGAGGGCGATCCCCTCGCCGAAGACCGTGGGGGGAAGCTTGGCCATGCGGAGCACCTTCCCCGTCCCGGGATCGACGGTCCGCAGGGTCGAGGCCCCGTACCGGCCGGTCCCTTCGTAGAAGAGCCCCCCGTGGTGGAGGAACCCCTGGGTGAAGGCGTCCGGATCGTGGGGATGGGCCCGGACCACGGTGTACCCATACCGGCGGGGGCGACACCCCTCCGGCCCCGATCGGTCCCCGGCCTCTTCGGGACCGGCGGCCCCCGGGGCGGCCTCTTTGACCAAGAGGTCCGGAACGACGGCCAGGGAAGTCAGGAGCAGCGCCGCAACGAGCCACGGGCCGCCCCCCTTCATGCGGGAAGATCCGGAAAACGGCGGTTGATGGCCAGGAAGTCGTCGAGGTTCTCCAGGAGAAGGTCCACCAGCCGGGGATCGAAATGGCGCCCCCGTTCCCGGCGGATCAGTTCGAGAATATCGTCGAGGACCCACGCCTCCTTATAGATCCGCCGGTGGCTGAGGGCGTCGAAGACGTCGGCCAGCCCCGTGATCCGGCCGAAGATATGGATCTCCTCCTCCCGCAGCCCCTGGGGGTACCCGGTGCCGTCCCACCGCTCGTGGTGCTGCTGGGCCACGGTGGCGGCCGCCTCCATCAGCTCCCGCCGGGATTTGCGCAGGATCCGGAAACCGATGGTGGTGTGGGGGATGATCTTCCGGAACTCCTCGGGGGTGAGGGCCCCGGGTTTCATCAGGATGGCGTCCGGGATCCCCACCTTCCCCACGTCGTGCATGGGGGAGGCCATCCGGAGCATCTCCGCCGTCTCCTCGTCGAGCCCGAGTTTGCGGGCCATCAGGTAGGAGGATTCCGCCACCCGCCGGACGTGGTTGATCATCTCCCGGGACCGGCTCTCCACCACCTCCCCGAGGGTCATGATGATCTCCTTCTGGGTCTCTATGATCTCCCGGTTGAGGTAGATGTTCTCGAAGGCGATGGAGACGTTGGTGGAGAAGATCCGGATGAGATCCCGGTCGAGGCTCGACAGGCTCCGGTACCCCTTGAGGTAGAGGAGATTGGTGGGCCCGCTTTCGGTGGGGAAATATCCCACGAAGGTGCTCCCCCGGAAGATCGACTGTTTTTCGGAAAGGGCCCGGTCCAGCAGCCGGGCCACGTCGGGGGGGACCACCTCCTGGGCGCATCGGTCCACGTGATTCTCGTACTCGCCGGTGCCGGCGAGGATGGTCAGGTTGTTCTCCACGACGGAGGCGGTGAACCCGGAGGCCTGGAGGTAGAGGGAGCTTTCGTCCAGCTTCAGCAGGGCGAGGAGCTGGGTCAGGACCCCTCGGGCGAAGGTCTTCAGGGACTGGACCTCGAAGAGGCTGGCCGAGGCCCGGATGATCTGCTCCAGCCCCCGCCGGTTCCGGTCGATGATCCGGATGTCCCGATAGGAGCGCAGGGCCGTGACGATGGCGGAGTAGAGCTTCTGGGCGGTCAGTTCGCTCTTCTCCTTGTAGTCATTGATATCGAACTCGTCGATGACCTTCCGCTCCGGGGCCTCCCCGGGGCGGCCCGTCCGGAGGATGATGCGGATGAGCCGATTGTTCAGGGTGTTTCGGATGTACCGGACGAGGTTCAAGCCGGCGTTCTTCTCCTCCATGACCACATCGAGCACCGCCACGGCCGCGTCGGGGTGCTCCCGGAAGAGCCGGTGGGCCTCCCCGGCGGAGAAGGCGCTGTAGAAGGTGACGCCCCGGCCCTCGAACCGCATCAGATCCAGGGCCATGCGGGTGATGGTGTGGACGTCCTTCTCGTCGTCCACCACGATGATCTTCCAGGGGTTGGGGTCCGGGCTTTCGGAGGGCGTCTCCGGCTCCGCGGCGAAGCAGATCTCGTCGTCGCCCCCCGCCGGTGGGGTCTCTTTTTCGCTCATGATCCTATGGTTTCAGGCATATCCCGCGGCGTCTCCAGGGGGACACGGATGGTGAAGGTGACGCCGCCGCCGGGGGCGCTTTCGCAGTGGATCCGCCCGCCCAGCCGCTGGGTCACCAGGTTGTAGACGATGTGGAGCCCGAGCCCGTCGCCGCCCTTGCCCCGTCGGGTGGTGAAAAACGGCTCGAACACCCGTTCGATCTTGTCCGGATCGATCCCCCTGCCGTCGTCCCGGTATCGGAACCGGAGCATCTTCCCCTCGGGCCAGGCCTCGATCCGGATCCGGCCCTCGGGGATCGCGTCGAACCCGTGAATCAGCGAGTTCATGATCAGGTTGGAGACGATCTGTCCGAAGGCGCCGGGGTAGCTGTCGAGGGTGAGGTCGCCGGGACACCGGACCTCCACCCCGTGCCGGGTCTTCTTGAGCTTCGGCCGGAGGCTGTCGACGGTGTCGAGGAGATATTCCCGAAGGTTGAAGGCTCTGCGGTCCCCGCTCACCTGGTCCACCGCCACCTGCTTGAAGTTCCCGATGAACTCGGCGGCGCGCCTGAGATTGGAGAGGATGAGACGGGAGGATTCCGCCGCGGTCTCCAGGTAGGCCGTCAGATCCGACCGTTTGAGCTGTCCGTCGTCCAGAAGGGTCCGGCACTCCCGGGACCGCTCCTCCAAAAGAGAGGCGGCGGTCACCGCCACGCCCACGGGCGTGTTGACCTCGTGGGCCACGCCGCCCACCAGCCGCCCCAGGACGGCCATCTTTTCCGACTCGATCAGCCGTTGCTGGGTCTTCTTCAGAAGCTCCAGGGAGGTCCTCAGTTCATCCACGGCCCGGTGGTATCCGGCCTCGGCCCTCTCCAGGTCCCCGACCCGCCGGCGCAGGCGCGACAGCTCGCCGGCGTCCTCCTTCCGGTCGCTCAACGCCCGGGGCTTTTTTCGGGTGTGGGTCTCACGGATCGTCTCCTTTCACGACGGATGCGCCTCCGGTCCGGGCCGACGCCTTGGGCCGAGGCGTAACTATAGAAAAAGGGAGGCCGTCCGTCAATTCCGGATGCTCCTTTTTTCGGGGGAATGGCCCCATGAACTTCGGAGGCAACGGGGCGGGGTCGCGGCGTGGGGATCTCGGCGGGAGCGGAACGCGGTGGAAACAAAGGGACCGGCCGCGGGCGGCGGCCGGTCCCGTCCGGCTGACACGGAAGAGGGTCGGGCACTTACACGCCTACTTCCGCGATTTGGCATATCCGATCTGGTTGAGGGCCTCCTCCATCTCCCCCAGGATGGCGGGGTCGTCGATGGTGGCCGGCACATTGTACTCCCTGTTGTCGGCGATCTTCTGGATGGTGCCCCGGAGGATCTTGCCCGACCGGGTCTTGGGGAGCCGCTTGACCACGGTGGCGGTCTTGAAGGCGGCCACGGGCCCGATCCGGTCCCGGACCATGCCGACCACCTCCTTGATGATCTCCTCCCGGGGCTTGTCCACGCCCGCCTTGAGGACCACAAAGCCGACGGGCACCTGCCCCTTGAGGCTGTCCTCGACGCCGAGCACGGCGCACT
>CAYSLC010000142.1:0-14245 GCA_964431545.1 uncultured Desulfobacteraceae bacterium
GGTGCTCGTCGAATTCAATGTGAATCACGTTGTCCTGCTCCATCTTGGCGATGGGATGGGTGGTGATGAGCTTGGTGTGGAAGCATTTGGCCACGTTGGCCACGTTCTGGAAGATGCACTGGATGTCCACCACCATGGCGTCGCAGGCCCCGGTGATGATGGCCAGCTCCTGCTGGAGGAAGGTGCCGCAGGGCGGTACCCCGTGTCGCTGCAAGACCTCGTTTGCCGTGCAGCAGATGCCGGAAAGCTGTATCCCCTTGGCGCCCTTGGACCTGGCGTAATCCTGCCACTTCGGGCTGTCGGCCACCGCCACGATGATTTCGGACAGGACCGGCTCGTGGCCGTGGATGACCAGGTTGACCATATCCTTTTTCATCACGCCCAGGTTTGCCTCGCTGGACAGGGGATAGGGCGTTCCGAAGAGGATGTCCTGGAGTTCCGTGGCCAGCATCGATCCGCCCCAGCCGTCGCCGATGGCGGCCCGGGTCCCCTGCTTCATGAGGTTTTTGTAGTCCTGGTCGACGCCGATGTGGGTCCGGTGCATGATCTCCACGATCTCCCGGTCGATGTTGCGGGGCACCACCCCGTGCTTTTTCCAGAGGTCGTACCGGGGCTTGGGGGCCCGTTTGGCGAAGAGCACCTCGCCCTCGGACTTGCCCCATTCCCCCAGGGCCTTCTCCCCCACTTCGACGGCCAGTTCATCCAGGTCGCGGTCCTTCATCTCGCCGTCCACCTCCACTTCGGTCTCAATGTCGAGCCATTTCGCCACCTGCCGGAGTTTATGGGTGTCCTTGATCTGGTATGCATCGGTCTCCTTCCGGGCGGCGGACATGAAGACCTCCGCCACGGCCCGTCCGTGGTCCGAATGGGCCGCGGCCCCGCCGGCGATCATCCGGATGAAGTTCCGGGCCGCGATGGTGTTGGGGCTGGCCCCGCACAGGCCCTTGCGGGTGTCCTCCCCCTGGATCCCGCCCTTGGGCAGGGGGAGGCGGCAGGGGCCCATGCCGCAGTTTTTACAGCAGATGCCCTGTGTGCCGATGTTGCAAGGCTTCATGGCGACGGCCCGGTCGAAGATGGTCTCCACCCCCAGTTCCTGGGCCCGCAAAATCATCTGCTGGGTCGCCGGGTCGATGGTGGCCGACACCGGGTCGGCGATCGCCGCTTTTTTCTCCGCCTTCTCCTTCGTCTCTTTTGCCATGTTCTCGTCCTCCTTATCGGTTGATACTATCCATCCAAGGGAACCGGAATAAGCAAAAGCCTTGCCGGGAAGCGTGTATGCGATTGATCCTCATTCTTTTCAGAAGAATAGTAGCTTTTATCAACAAGATCAAGCGTCGGATAAAATGGCAAAACGCCATTGTGCTTGCCATAGAACATTGCAAAATGCTATGGTAAGTGACGGGCATCGGGGCCCATCTACGATCCATCGGGGAAGGAAACCCATGAACCGCCTCTTCCATAACCATCATCAACAGACGATCCTCGATTCCATCAACGAAGGCGTGTTCACCGTGGACATGAACTGGCGGATCACCTCCTTCAACCGGGCCGCCGAGATCATCACACGGGTGAAACGGGAGGACGCCGTGGGCCGGCTGTGCGGCGACGTGTTCCGGGCCAGCATCTGCAAAGACGCCTGCGCCCTCAAACGGACCCTGGCCACCGGCAAACCGACGGTCAACATCACGGCCCGGATCGTGACGGCCCTGGAGGGCGGGGCCCGGGTCCCCATCCGGATTTCCACGGCCCTGCTGAAGGACGAGGCGGGAAACGTGGTGGGCGGGGTGGAGACCTTCCAGGACCTCACCCAGATCGAGCAACTGCGCAAGGAACTGGAATCCCGGTACACCTTCGAGGACATCGTGGGGCGGAGCCGGGCCATGGCCCGGCTCTTCGACCTGCTGCCCCAGTTCGCCGACAGCGACAGCACCGTGTTGGTCGAAGGGGAGAGCGGCGCGGGCAAGGAGCTGTTCGCCCGGGCCATCCACAACCTGTCGCCCCGGAAGAAGAGACCGTTTCTGGCCGTCAACTGCGCGGCCCTGCCGGACACCCTGTTGGAGTCCGAACTCTTCGGTTACAAGGCCGGGGCGTTCACCGGCGCCGCCAAGGACAAACCGGGCCGCTTCGCCCTGGCCGACGGGGGCACCCTGTTTCTGGATGAGATCGGGGACATCACGCCGGCCATGCAGGTCCGGCTTCTGCGGGTGCTCCAGGAAAAGCGCATCGAACCTCTGGGCGCCGTGGCCCAGCAGCCGGTGGACGTCCGGGTGTTGGCGGCCACCAACAAAAACCTGTCCGAACTGGTGAAGGCCGGCCATTTCCGCACCGATCTCTTCTACCGGATCTGCGTGGTCCAGATGACCATCCCTCCGCTGCGAAAACGGCGAGCCGACATCCCCGTCCTGGTCGACCACATGATCGCCAAGTTCAACCGGCTCAAGGGCCGGGACATCCTCGGGGTAACGGAAAACGTCATCGAGCGGCTGATGCGCCACGATTATCCGGGCAACGTACGGGAACTGGAGAACATCATCGAACACGCCTTTGTCCTGTGCCGCGACGGGTTCATCCGCATGCGCCACCTGCCGCCGGAACTCCGACAGGACGACGGCAAGGGGCCCGGACCCCGCACCGAGATGACCCTCCGCGCCATGGAACGGGCCATGATCACCGAAACCCTGGACCGGTTCGCCGGCAACCGGAAGAAGACCGCCGAACACCTGGGCATCGACTACACGACATTGTACCGAAAGATCCAGCGCCACGGCATCGAGACGCCGGGGCGGGATGGGCGGAGCCGGAGGGGGTAACCTTGCAGAGTGCAAGGGATAGGGAGAAAGTTCGGCGAGCAGCGGGACGACGTTACTCCCGGCGGAAAGCACCGGCAAGATCCATCAAACAAACTCTTTTCAGACGGCGCCATTTATGCCATTTTCGATGCGTCACCGGAGAGGCGCCCCATCACCGGCGGGGCGGCGAACCCTGGGAGGCCCCGCGTATGAAGGACCAAAAGCGAATGAAACAACCCGCTCGAACCCCCACCGATGCGATCCTCGAAAGCATCTCCGACGGCGTATTCACCGTGGACATGGCGTGGCGGGTCACCTCGTTCAACCGGGCCGCCGAGGAGATCACGGGGGTCCCCCGGCGGGAGGCCATGGGCCGGCGCTGCTCCGAGGTGTTCCGCTCCAGCATGTGCGGGATCGACTGCGCCCTCGAACAGACCCTGCGGACGGGAAAACCGGTCATCGGCAAATCCGGATACATCATCGATGCCGAGGGCGACCGCATCCCCATCAGCGTCTCCACGGCCGTCCTGCGGGACGCCCACGGGGGGGTGATCGGCGGGGCGGAGACCTTCCGGGACCTCTCCGAGGTGGAGGCCCTGCGCCGGGAGCTGGAGGGAAAATTCCGGATCGGCGACCTGACCAGCAGAAGCCCCGTCATGCTGCGCATCTTCGAGGTCCTTCCCGCCATCGCCGCCAGCCCCAGCACCGTTCTGATCCTCGGAGAGACCGGCACCGGGAAGGAACTCCTGGCGCGGACCATCCACTCGCAAAGCCCCCGGGCCAGTGGACCCTTCATCGCCGTCAACTGCGGGGCCCTGCCCGATACCCTGCTGGAGTCTGAGCTGTTCGGCCACAAGGCGGGGGCATTCACCGATGCCCGGCGGGACAAGCCGGGGCGGTTCGCCCTGGCCAAGGGAGGGACGCTCCTCCTGGACGAGATCGGAGAGATGAGCCCGGCCCTCCAGGTCCGGGTCCTCCGGGTCCTCCAGGAACGGACTTACGAACCCCTGGGCGCGACAGCCTCCGAGACCGCCGATGTCCGGGTGATGGCCGCCACCAACAAGGACCTGGCCGAGCTGACCCGGGCCGGACGTTTCCGGGAGGACCTCTACTACCGGGTGAACGTGGTGCGGGTGGAGCTGCCCCCGCTGCGGCGGAGGAAGGAGGATATCCCGCTCCTGGTGGATCAATTCGTCGCCCGGTTCAACCGGCTGCAGAAAAAGGACGTTCAAGGCGTGGCAGCCGAGGCCCTGTCGCTCCTCATGGCCCACCACTGGCCGGGCAACATCCGGGAGCTGGAGAACGTCATCGAACGCGCCTTTATCCTCTGCCACGGCGGGAAGATCGGCATTCCGCACCTGCCGGGAGAGCTGACGGCCCACGCCAATGGGGCCGGCCCCGCCGTCGATGTCCGATCGGCCCATGATCTTCTGGACAGACAGGCCATCCGGGCCGCCCTCGAACACAACCGCTTCAACCGCCAGGCGGCGGCCCGGGACCTCGGCATCCACAAGACCACCCTCTATCGCAAAATGAAGAGACTGGGGATCCCCCTTCCCCCCACCGACGGACGGTCCGGAACGCTACCGTAGCACTTTTGCATCGGTCCCATTGGGATAGCGTGGCGTTTCCGCTACGTCACCTCCCCCCGCGCCCTTGCAGATGAAATGGCGCCATCTTTTGTAATGTCAACCCCTTCGTTCCACCCGACCGGCTTTCCTCGAACCCTGGCACTCCTCTTGCAAATTCCCATGGCGGACCTGGACCGAGGAGTGGGGATGAAGATCGCCGTCGCATATTGGAACGATCGAATCGCACCGGTTTTCGACACCGCGCGGCGGATCCTCGTCATCGATGCCGAGGCCGGCCGGATCGTCCGGGAAAACGACCGACCGCTGCCGACGGGCGGCGCAGTCCAGAAAGCCCTGGCGCTGGTGGAACTCGGGGTCGACATGCTCATCTGCGGCGCGATCTCAAGACCTTTGGGGGGACTGGTTTCGGCCTACGGGATCCGGGTGATCCCGTTCGTGGCCGGGGATCTGCGGGAGGTCCTCCGGGAGTGGTTCGACGGAAATCGGATGCTCGACGGGTTTGCCATGCCGGGGTGCCGCGGGCGGAATCGGCGGCGGGCGAGGGGAAAACAGAAGAATTACAGGAGGCGACGCCCATGACCAAAGGACAGAGACCGAGGGACGGAAGAGGACAGGGACAGGGCCGCGGGCAGGGGCGGGACGGCCAGAGACCCGGCCGGATGGGCGGATCATCGGCGGCCGGTCCCGCCGGCACCTGCGTCTGCCCCCAATGCGGACAGACGGAGCCCCACGAACGCGGCGTCCCCTGCGTGGATCGCCGGTGCGCCAAATGCGGCGCCGCCATGACCAGACAACCCTAAACCGATAACGTAAAGAAAGGAGACCGAACCATGCCGAGAGGAGATCAGACCGGACCTTGGGGAGCGGGCCCGATGACCGGACGCGCCGTCGGGTATTGCGCCGGTACGGGGGCCCCCGGATATACTAGCGTCGGACCCGGTGGGGGTTTCCGGATGGGAGCCGGAAGAGGACGCGGCTTCGGCGGAGGGGTCCGTGGATGGGGAAACCGGTGGTGCGCGGCCGGCCCTCAGGCCGCCATGCGCTACGGATGGGCGTACGGACCGTACGCATACCCGGCCGACCCTCCCAAACCGGATCCGGAGTGGGAGCGGGGCGTATTGAAGGGCCAGGCCGAGACCTTGCGGCGGCAGCTCGACCGCATCGAAAAGCGGATATCGGAAATGGAGGCCGCAGGCACGGCGGACTGATCCTTTCACCGGAACCGGCGTCCGGCCGGCGGCGCCTTTCGATGGAAGAGGTTCTCGGAAGGGACGTTGCCGCGCCGGACGCCGGCCATCGATCCGAGCCCATGCTCGCGCAATGAGGTGAACGACATGACCCGAATCGGAATGCTCCGCAGCAGGCACAACGAACGACAATGCCCCCTGACCAACTGCTTCAAATCCCTTGACGAAGGGGTCCAGGGCTTCTCGGACGATGGGGGCGCCGTTCCCGCCGGCGTCTTCACCCTGGCCGAATCCGATGACGAGACCGTCCAACTGGCCAAGATCCTCAAGTCCAAAGGGGCCGACGCGGTCCATATCGTGACCTGCGCCTTTGCCCGCAAGGCCGATGCCGGCTGGGTGGTGGAGGCGGAACGACTCACCGCAATGGAGGCCCTGGCCGGGCGGATCGCCTCGGAGGCGAAGCTGCCCTGCGTCCTGGGCACGGCCCACCTGCCGGAGGGGTACGCGCCCCTCCGGTACTAGACGGCCATTCGGCGAACCCGCCCCATGACAGACACGGAGAAGAACCCGGACCTCCGAATGGAAGAGACGAGCGGAACGGACACCCTGGAAGAGAACCGGCGGATATGGAAAATCGCCTTCCTGGCGTTTGTGTTGAATCTGGTCCTGGCCGGGATCAAAGGGTATCTTGCGTACACCTCCGGCAGCCTGGCGGTCACGGCCGGGGCCATCGATTCGGCTACGGACGGCATCGCCTCCCTGGCCGTTTTCGCGGGGCTGCTCCTCTCCACCCGGAGGACCCGGACCTTTCCCCAGGGCCTGTACAAGATCGAAAACCTCATCTCGGTCGTCATCGCCTTTTTCATCCTGTTCACCGGTTACGAGATCGCCCGACGGATATTCCAGCCATCGACGGGCCGCCCGGACATCACCCTGCCGCTGCTCTGGTGGATCCTCGGAAGCACCGCCGCCACCTTCGCTTTCGGAAAGTACGCCCTCCACCAGGGGAAGAAAACGGAATCCCCCACCCTCATCGCGGAAGGGCGCCACCGGCAGGTGGACGTGCTCTCCTCGCTGGTCGTGTTGATATCGGTGGTGTTGAGCTACTACGGCATCGCGTTCCGGTACCGGTTCCTCACCATCGACCGGATCGCCGCCCTCCTGGTCCTGGTCTTCATCATCAAGGCCGGCTGGGAGCTGCTCTCGGACGGCATGCGGGTGCTGCTGGACGCCTCCGTGGACCATGCGACCCTCGACAAGGCGCGGGCGGTCATCGCACGGGAGCCGGCGGTCAGGGAAATCAACTCCCTGGTGGGCAGAAACGCGGGTCGGTTCCGGTTCCTCGACGCCGACATCACCATCAAGACCGACCAGTTCAAAAAGGCCCACGACATCGTCCATCGGATCGAAAGGCGGATCCGGGAGGAGATTCCCCACGTGGAGCGGATCAATCTACACTACGCCCCGTCTGAATCGAAAACCCTGCGAATCGCGTTCCCGGTCCTGGAGGACGGGGAAACCATCTGCGACCATTTCGGGGACGCGCCCTATTTTCTGATCTGGCAGGTGAACCGGGAGACCGGGGAGACCGAGCGGAAGACGGTCCTCAAAAACCCCTGCGCAGGCGATCAGAAGGGAAAGGGGATACAGGCGGCCCGGTTCCTGGTGGACCGGAACATCGACGTGATGGGGGCCAGGAAGAAGCTGGATGGGAGCGGTCCGGGGTACGTCTTCGCCGACGCCGGAATCGAAACCTGGAAGGTGTCCGGGGCGGCCGCCCCGGAGGCGCTCAAGCGATTCACCGATAGAACGCCATCGTAGGGAGCTTCCGAAAGGACGATCCCCTCGCCCTCATCGGTTCAATCCCCCTCTCCCGGTGCCGTCCCGGCCCCTTCCACCACCTCGTGGAACAACTCCGGATACATCTTCTCCGCGCACGCCGGACAGATGCCGTGGCTGAAATCGGCTTCGGAATGGTCTCTGATGTACGACTCGATCTGGCTCCAGTAGCCGTTGTCGTCCCGGATCTTCTTGCAGGCGGCGCAGATGGGGATGATCCCCCGCAGGGTCTTGATTTCGGCCATGGCCTTGCTCAGCCGTCGGTTGGTCTCTTCCAGGCTTCTGTTTCGGGCCTCCAGCCTTTTCTGGAGATTCCGGATCATCAGGTGGGTCCGGATCCGGGCCAGGGCCTCCTGTTCGTCAAAGGGCTTGGTGATGTAGTCGACGCCGCCGGCCTGAAACCCCTGGAGCTTGTCCCGCAGCCCGTCGAGGGCGGTCATGAAGAGCACGGGGATCTGCCGGGTGCGATCGTCCTCCTTGAGTCGAAGGCAGGTTTCGAATCCGTCCGGACCGGGCATCATCACATCGAGGAGGATGAGATCCGGGGTCCCCTTTCGGGCCTTGACGATGCCGTCCTCCCCGTCCCGGGCGATCATGACGTCGAACCGGTTCTCCTCCAGGTACCGGCAGATCACCGCCAGGTTGTTGGGGTTGTCGTCGATGACCAGAATCGAGGGGGCCGGGGGGTCGGATTCGTTCATGGGGGCTCCTTTTCCAGAAACGCCTTGATCAGGGCAGCAATCCGCTTGTCCTCGAAGGACCTTGCCAACTCGGTCAGCTTGTCCGAAAACGCTTTGTATCTTCCATCCAATCGCCTGAGTCGATCCGCCTTCTCCCGGATGGGCTTCATCTTTCCAAGCACCGCCAGTTCATAGATGGCGTCCAGGTCTTCGAGCGGCGGCGGTATGATCTCACGCTCGGGCGGATTTTGCAACCCATCGTCGCCCGCGGATCTGTTTTTATGGATCCATTCCACTCCCAGAAGGGCTTCGATTTTTTCAATCAGCCGCCCGTCATGGATCGGCTTGGGAAGAAATCCGTTGAAGCCCTCCTTCTCCGCTTCCTTTTGGTCGGTGTCGATGTGGCTGGCGGAGACGGCGATGACCGGGATATCGCCGACGCTTTCCAGGGACCGAAGCTGCTTTGTCGCCTCGAACCCGTCGAGTTCCGGCATGATGAGATCCATGAGGATCAGGTCGGGACGCTCCCGGGCCGCCGCGGCGACGGCCTCCTTCCCGTCTTCGGCGCAGACCACCTCGAATCCCAGGGAGGTGAGCATCATCACGATGACCTTCCGGTTCGCCTCGTTGTCGTCGGTCACCAGGATCTTGCGCCGCCGGCCTCTGTACCCCGTGATGGTGTCGAGGACGTCGACCTTCCGGCGGCCTCCGCCGCGCCGGATCGGGACCTCGACCTCGAACCGGAACAGGCTTCCCTTGCCCGGCGCGCTTTCCACCTCCATGGCGCCGCCCATGAGGTCGAGGAGCTGCTTGCTGATGGCGAGCCCCAGCCCGGCGCCGCCGGCCTCGATCTTCTCCCGGCCCGCCTGCTCGAAGGGGTCGAAGATCTTTTCGAGCTGCTCCTCCGAGATCCCCACCCCGGAGTCCGCCACCTCGAACCGGAGAGTGGCCCTGGAGCCGGACCCGGCTCCGGACCCCGCCGGATCGACCCTGGAGACCCGGAACCGGACCCGTCCGGCGACGGTGTATTTGACGGCGTTGCTCAACAAGTTGAGGAGGACCTGGCGCATCCGCTTCTCATCCAGGGAGACGAAGGGGGGCAGATCGGTCGCCGGCTCGAAATGGAATTCCAGGTCCTTCTGCCGGGCCCCGATCTCCATGATGCCGACGATGCTCTCCAGAAACAAACCGAGATCGACCTCCATGGGGTCCAGGCGGAGCTTGCCCGCCTCGATCCGGGAAAAATCGAGGACATCGTTGATCAGCGTCAGGAGATGGGCCCCGCTCTGGTGGACGATGGCCAGGCCGTCCCGCTGGTCCTCGGTGAGGTTCGGGGAGCGGCGCAGGATCTGGGAATAGCCGAGGATCGCGTTCAAGGGCGTGCGCAGCTCGTGGCTCATGCTGGCCAGGAAATGGCTCTTGGCGCTGCTCGCCTCCTCGGCGGCCCGTCGGGCCCGCCTCGACTCCTTCTCCTCGGCCTTGACCTCGCTGATGTCCCGCAGCGACTCGATGGCGCCCGCGGCCTCGCCCTCGGAATCATAAAGGACCCGGGCCGTGCCCGAGAGGAAGATGCCCCCTTTGAGGTTGGGGTGGAAGGATTCGGAGATCAGGACGCCGTCCTCCCTCCGTTTGATCGAAATGTATCCGTTTTCATATCCGTCGCTCCAATGGAGCGCCATGTTGGCCAAAAGCGGCCGGGGCTCGCCGTAGAAGGGGATGGCGTAGACCTCGTTGCCCTTTCCCACCATCTCCCCGGCCCGGAACCCGGTCAGCTCCTCCATGCCCCGGTTCCAGAGGAGCACCTTCTCCTCCCGGTCGATGACGAAGGCGGCGTCCGGGAGAAAATCGATCACCTCGGCCAGCTGCCGCCGGGACTCCTCCAGGGCCCGCTCCGCCAGCTTCTGGTCGGTGATGTCCCGGATCGACTCGATGGCGCCGATGATCCGTCCGTCGGCGCCGTACAGGGTCCGGGCCGTGTTGTAGAGGTAGGCGCCCCCCGGCTTGAGGTGCGGGATGAACGATTCCGACTCGAACCGGTCCGCGTCCCGCTTGACGTAGGCGTACATATGATCCAGGGAATCGTCCTCGGTGATCACCAGATCGATCATCACCGGCCGCCGCTCGCCGTAGAACGGCAGGGCGTACTCGTAGTTCCCCTTGCCGATCATCCGCTCCGCCGGGACCCCGGTCAGCTCCTCCACCGCCCGGTTCCAGGCGATCAGCCGGCCCTGGTTGTCGATGACGAACGTTGCGTCGGGGAGAAACTCGATGATCTGGTGGAGGCGGTGGTAGGACAGATCGTGCCGGAGATCGTTGATGCAGTTGTTGAACCGGTATCGGCCGAGGAAATGGGAAAAGAGGATCCCGAGGATGTAGGCGACGGCCACGTTGCCGAGGGCGTATTGGGCGGCGGTGCCGGTGATCTCCGGCCGGTACCCGATCACGGCCCCCCAGAAGACGAGGACGGAAGCGAGGTAGTACCCGAGAACGGTCCGGAACCGGAAGGGCAGAAACGGGCAGACGAGCACCGCGATCTGATACCCCGAGACGTAGTTGGGGTCGTCTGCGAGGCGCCCGGTGAAAAAGGCGCAGGAGAAAATCGTGTAGGCGTAGAGGACGTGGAGCAGGGTCAGGCCCTTCTTGCCGAAGGATTCGGTGTAGGTCAGCGCCAGCGCGACGGCGCCCAGGAGGCTGAGACCCAGGCGGAAGTAGAGCAGGCCCGGAAACCCTGGGTGGAGCTTCGGATCCATGACCAGGCCGAACCAGAGCCAGACCCCCGTGGCCAGGGCGGCGAGGGGACGCGCCATCCGGTTGCCGAGGGCCTTGCGGTATTCCAGATACTCTCCGGTGTACGCCTCCCGGTCCTCGGGTTCATGGGGGAAATGGAGGCGGCGGTCCCGGTAGATCGATTTCACCGGAGAGGTTTCCCTCCATCGGCGGGGTTCTCCTCCCCACCTCCGATTGGATGGTAACCCCCTTGCTCCGTTCCTTCTTCTTGAATCTTCAAATCAATCCAGTCGAGACAGAACCACCTCGAAACCTTCCATGTTCTCACAGCGGAACACCTGTCGGAATAGAAATTTAAGCGTATCTGGGTCTTGAATCTGCTTGATCCGTTCCATAATTCTGGTTGACGGTGTGCTGTTGAACTTTTCGAACAAGGCTTCAAGGAGCATTTCACGGGCGTTTTCCGTCTTGCCCTCCCTGAGCCCCAAGTTCCTGCCTTCCTTGATGCCGAGGCTTTTCCCTTCTTTAATGCCGAGACTTTTCCCTTCTTTGATACCGAGACTTTTCCCTTCTTTGATGCCGAGACTTTTCCCTTCCTCCATGCCTTTTTCCCTGGCAACATCCAGAACATCCAACATTTTTATCTCCTCCCAAAGTTCCGCTATGCGTTCCTTGTCAATCAGTTTATTGGACATGATCAATGTGGCAGCCAAGATCGTGGGCGGCAGCTTGTGATCGTTGTATGGGAGTCACAACAAAATAAGATCCCCGCCGTTTTGTTTATGATTGAAATTTTGACGTCACGATTAAGCCGGTTCGCGGGTAGATATTGCTTCATGTAGGTCGCTGCCGTGAGGAAGTATGGCGTGTCATCGATCAGCAGATGCGCAGGGGTATGGGAGGAGCGTTTGAACATGGTCTATTTCGACTTCATCAAATTCCGGGGTATTGGAGTGCGAAAATTATATTTTTCGCACCCGAATGGGCCGTTTCCCTTCTTCTTTTTTAGTGCGAAAAACGAAATTTTCGCACTCCTTGATGTTGGGGAGTCAAACAAAATAAGATAGCCGCCGTTTTGTTTGTGGTGAAATTTTGACGTCACAATTAAGCCGGTTCGCGGGTAGTTTTAATTCTTGTGACTCCCTTACAGGATTTTCGACCGGAATGCAATTTCTTTCTAGGAGACCCGGATGCGATCTTGGAGCCGAAATGTCGCGCCCTTACAGGGCTCTATTTTGAAACTCCAAAACCTCCGGGGCGTTGCCCCGGCCTGGTATGCAATGCCCTTTCAGGGCTTTCCAAAATGTCAGCCATTGACGGGATTGTTTCGTGAAAAACCACCGGGGCGGTGCTCCGGGCTGTTTTGTCAGGCCCTTTTCAGGGCTTCCCGGAATGTCAGCTACGGGCAATGGTTCTCTTTTTTAGACCGTTCCACGATCGGCCCAACGGGAACGTTCCCCAAAGCTACCGGGCCTGGTCGCCGTCCGGGGGGAGAAAGACGAGCCCCGTCCCGTACCGGCCCGGTTCAGGGGGGGACGGCCCGTCCCAGACCTTCCGGATGAAGGCGTGGGGGATCTGGGTCAGGATCCCGGCCCCGTCCCCGGTGGTCTCGTCGCACCCGCGGGCCCCCCGGTGGGTCAGGTTGACGAGGATCTCCAGGGCGTCCTCGACGACGCCGCTGGAGGGGTCCCCGGCGATGTTGCAGACGAATCCCACGCCGCAGGCGTCGTGGTGGTGGCGGGGGTCGTAGAGCCCCCTGCGGGGATCAGTGGCGTGATGGGTTTCCATACGGGTCATGGCGTCTGGTTTCGGTTCCTTTGCAGAAGGGGCCTTTTGCCGGCCGTTCCGGAACCGGACCGGGAGCGCCGAAAGGGCGCGGGCCGCCGGAGCGACGTCATGTGCCGCAGGGCGGGGCTCCTTTTCGGGTAAAATCGTGCCAGGCGTTTTCGGCGGGCGGGGTCGGATGGGTATCAAGTTGAGCCGGGGGCCGACGGGGCGTTAGGCGCGTCTTCCAGTTCCAGGGGGTTTATGACTCCAAAAAAAAGAAAGCTTTCGAAAAAAGCGTTCGGGGCGCCGGCGGCGGGAGATCCGTTGCGCTCGATCTCTTCACCATCGCCTTCCCGGTCACTTTTTCCGAAAGCCGGCCAATTTATTTGGGGGAAAAGAAAGGGACCCGGACACTTCTTCGTACCAAACGGTCAGGAAATATGGCTTTCGTCAAGCTTCCCGAACTTTCGCCCCATGTTCTTGCCAAAAGAAAACCTTTCCGGGTCCCTGCCGATACCAAAGCAATCGCCATGCCATCGGATGGACGAATTATACAACCATCCGTTTATTCAAATAAAATCTGTTTTCTTCGGGGAAGGGGTTCTCTCCACCGCCCCTGATTAATGATACATTTTTGTTCAGCAAAGAAAATATGGATACGCTTTTGTAATTGACAGGGACGCGGAGACGGAAAAAGAGTTCCCCTCGGCAGGGCGCCGCCCCGCCCAAGGAACGGAAATGGTTAGGGATCGGCCTCTTTCCCGATCGGCGGAACCGGGGATCCTTTTTCGATGCGTCGGAGCGGCGTCGGTTCAGGGCGCCCTACCGCAGCACCGTTTCAAACGCCGGCGGGATAAGGAGGTGTTTTTTCACGAAACAGAGGTCCATGGCCCGGGTCAGGGCCGGTCGGTACTTGTCCGGGAACCCCTCCGGCAGAGTGACCTCGGTTTTCAATTTTGTATACCGGCGCTCCCCCGGATCGTACTCGCAGTGGACCCGGTATGCGATCCCCTCCGTGGGGATCTTCCGGGACGCGCAGAAATAGAGGAGGTTGGTCCCCGCGCAGGTCGCCAGGGAGGTGAGAAAGAGCTGTGCCGGGTCCGGAGCCGTTCCTTCCCCGCCGTCCTCCACGGACTGATCCACCCGGATCACATGCTCCTCGATTTTCGCCTCGATCTTCTTTCCGCCGGTGAACGTCAGTTCCACCATGGTGCTCATTCCGGTCCTCCTCATCCTGTCTTTGTGATTGATCTGGCACCCATCATGTAAGCCAACGGAGCGGTTTTGTCAAACCCATGATGCCCTCTGTGAAGCCCCGTGAAGCCCGACCGGAAGCGGGACGGCCGCCGGTTCGATTGACGCCGGCTTCCCCCGGCCGGTATAGTGGCTTCGGAAGAAACGGTGGAAAGCAATACCGGCCGTAACCGGCTTCCCGTGCACTTCGGACCGATGGGCGAAACGAATTCCGGCCGGACCTTCGAAGAGGAGAGAGGAGAGGCAACGTCGATGGAAATGAATCAAAGCCAGGAAAAGACCGGTGCCGACCTGCATCGTATCTTTCCGGCGCCCGAAGGGATCGATCTCCAGCAACTGGTAGGGGATCTGGAGAGATGGCTCTCCCGGCACGAAGGGGTGGCCGCCGAGGTCCGGGGGACCGGAGACGA
>CAYSLC010000143.1:0-14117 GCA_964431545.1 uncultured Desulfobacteraceae bacterium
CCTCCCCTCCCCACAGCTCCTGCATGCCGGTGAGGCTTTCGAAGACGAAGCGGACATCGGTGGCGCTGCCCTCCTGGATGCCGTAGAAGGCGTTCATCACCTGGTCCGTCTCCCGGGGATCGGCCACCTGGACCACCCGGCAGGGAAGGCTTTCCGCGCCCGCCTCGTAGAATTTCAGAAAGACCGATGATCCGGCCCCCTTGCCGTGGGTGAAGCAGTCGAGCAGGGTGAACCGGGGGTGGGCGGAAATCTCTCCGAGTTTATCGAGCAGGTTCTTGGGGGAGCGATCGAAGCTGACGTAGATCAGCGGTTTGCCCTGGGCCAGGGATGTGCTGATGAAGTTGGTGCAAAAGACGTTGGCCAGACTGCCCGCGTCGTCGTGCCAGACCACGTTGTCGCCGATGTAGAGCCCCCCCAGCAGTTTGTCCAGTTGTCCCGCGCCGGTGGTCATCCGCTCTCTTTTTTTCGCCATGGTCGTCCTCTTTTTTTCCGCCGAGGGGTTGACACCACCGCCTCTTCCATTCTAAGGTACATATAAGATGTTGAAAATATTAAATATAAATAATCATCCCATCGAAAGCGTTAGTTGTTCTAACACGGATGTTTTCCGAATCGAGGGGAACATCATAGGATGCAACCGCCGGAGGTGCAATATGAAAAATATCTCCATGACCCTGTTCGACACCAACCGGACCGAAAAGGGGAGCGCCAGGCTGACCCTGGACTCGAGCCAGACCGCGGGCTTCTCTCAACTGATCCGGGAGATGGCCGACGGACTCTATTCCCAGCACGAGACCTACCTCGCCATCGAGGGGGTCGGAGATGCGCCGGTGACCCTCACCGTCTCCAGATGCGACGCCGACCGCGGATGAAACATCGGCGCCGGCCTCCCGGACCGGGGCCGTCGGCGCTACGACTCGCGGTATCCCCCCGTTGAGACGGCCTCCCTCCCCCGCTCCCCGGTCCGGATGCGGACCGCCTCCTCCACGGGGGTGACAAAGATCTTTCCGTCCCCCACCCGGCCGGAGAAGGCGGCCTGGCGGAGGGCCGTTACGGCCTGATCCGCCAGGTCGTCCGTCACCACCACCTCCACCCGGGTCTTGCGGACAAAGGCAACCTCGTACTCCGCCCCCCGGTAGACCTCCCGGTGGCCTTTCTGCCGCCCGTACCCCCGGACCTCCGCCACCGTCATCCCCCGGACGCCCATCCGGGTGAGTACTTCCTTGATCTCCGTCAGCTTCGACGGCTGGACCACCGCCTCGATCTTCTTCATCTTCCCTCTCCATGCCATCGTCTGTGGGCCTCGCCGGCCTCGTGATCTGTTCCGAAACGCGCCTGTCGTCACCCGATCCATTCCCCCTTGTTACCCCATTTTGAGCGCTTTGGCAATTAGCCGAGCTAATGCAATGTGTTTACATTAATTATAGCTTGACTTATGGAGGGCTTCCGGTTAATCCTGCCCGTCGCTGTGACGGACAAAAAAACCGAGAAAGGAGAAGATGGATCATGAACCTACACAGGCCCAACGCCAACGAAGCGGTGCAGACCAAAAACCGATCCCGGAGCGTCGCCCCCCAATCGGGGATCTGCAGCCGATGTCTGGACGGATGCAAGGGCAACTGCGACCTGTTCAAGTCGACCTTTCGGGGCCGGGAGCTTCTCTACCCTTCCCCATTCGGGGAGCTGACCGCCGGCTCCGACAAGGACTATCCGGTGGACTACTCCCACCTCAACATCATGGGGTATGCCATCGGCGCCGAGGGGATCGAGGCCGACCCCGACCACGCCACCTTCCCCAAGGTCAATACCGAGACCTGGTTCGGAGCCACCGAGAAGGTGAAGATGCGGATTCCCATCTTCACCGGAGCGCTGGGGAGCACCGAAATCGCGCGGAAGAACTGGGAACACTTCGCCGTGGGGGCGGCGATCACCGGCATCAGCCTGGTCTGCGGGGAGAACGTCTGCGGCATCGACCCCGACCTGGAGATCGACCGCCACGGCCGGGTGACCTCGTCTCCGGAGATGAAGCGGCGCATCGAGGCCTACCGCCGGTACCACCAGGGATACGGCGATATTCTGGTCCAGATGAACGTGGAGGACACCCGCCTGGGGGTGGCGGAATATGTCATCGACAAGCTGGGCGTGGAGACCATCGAACTCAAGTGGGGGCAAGGGGCCAAGTCCATCGGCGGAGAGATCAAGGTCAGTTCCCTGGAGCGGGCCCGGGAGCTGAGCCGGCGGGGCTATATCGTCACCCCGGACCCCGACAACCCCGCCAACCAGGCCGCCTTCGAGGATGGATCGATCAAGGAGTTCGAACGGCACTCCCGGGTGGGGTTTCTCGATCAGGACGCCTTCATGCGGGAGGTGGACCGGGTCCGGAAACTGGGCGCCAAGCGGGTGACACTGAAGACCGGGGCCTACCCCATGCGGGAGCTGGCCATGGCCATCCGGTGGTCCTCGGACGCCAAGATCGACCTGCTGACCATCGACGGGGCCCCGGGGGGCACCGGCATGAGCCCCTGGCGGATGATGAGCGAGTGGGGGGTGCCCGCCATCTATCTCCACGCCATGGCATATGAACTCTGCGTCCGGCTGGCCCGCAAGGGGGCGTGGGTGCCGGACATCGCCTTTGCCGGCGGCTTTTCCGCCGAGGACCACATCTTCAAGGCCCTGGCCCTGGGCGCCCCTTACACCAAGGCGGTCTGCATGGGCCGGGCCCTGATGATCCCCGGAATGGTGGGAAAGAACATCGGCCAATGGCTCAAGGGCGAGGACGGCGGCCTGCCCTCCACCGTCTCCCAGTACGGCGGAGCCAAGGAGGAGATCTTCGTCACCTATAAAAAGCTCAAATCCTTTTATGGGGAGGAGGTGGAGAACTTCCCCCTGGGCGCCATCGGGATCTTCACCGCCTGCGAAAAGCTCCGGGTGGGGCTCCAGCAGCTCATGGCCGGCTCCCGGAAGTGGCGGACCCACCTCATCACCCGCAAAGAGCTGGCCTCCCTCACCGAGGAGGCCGCCAAGGTCACCAAGATTCCGTATATTATGGATGCCTATCGGAAGGAGGCGCTCAGCATCATCGACGCCTAGCCGGCGTTCTCCCGAAGGATGAACGGCCGGGTCAATGGGCCTCGGCCCAGTTGTCCCCATCGTCGATGTTGACCTTGAGCCCCACCTTCAGATCCCAGACCGATTCCATGATCCCCCGGACGAGATCCCGGAGGGTGTCCAGCTCCTCGGGGGGGGCCTCGAAGATCAGCTCGTCATGGACCGACAGGAGCATGGCGGAACGAAGGCCCTGGTCCCGGAGCGCGGCATCGGTCCGGATCATGGCCAGCTTGATCAGGTCGGCGGCCGTCCCCTGGATGGGGGTGTTGACGGCGGTCCGCTCGGCGAAGCCGCGCACCGTGGGATTGGGGCTGTCGATCTCCGGCAGCAGGCGGATCCGGCCCAGGAGGGTCTCGGTTCGATGGGTCCTTCGGGCCGAATCGACGGTCCGGTCCATATAGGCCTTTACGCCGGGATACCGCCCAAAATAATGGTCGATGTAGGTCTGGGCCATCTTCCGGCTGATGCACAGCTCCCGGGCGAGGCCGAAGGCGCTCATGCCGTAGATGATCCCGAAATTGATCGCCTTGGCCTGGCGCCGAAGCTCCGGGGTGACGTCTTCCGGCGACAGGTGGAAGACCTCCGCCGCCGTCCGGGTGTGGATATCCTCCCCCGAGGCGAAGGCCTCCATGAGGGTGCGGTCCTCGGCGTAGTGGGCCAGAAGGCGCAGCTCGATCTGGGAATAGTCGGCGGAGACCATGCGCCACCCCTTCTCCGGGAGGAAGGCGCTCCGGATCTGGCGGCCTTCCACATCCCGGATGGGGATGTTCTGGAGGTTCGGATCGGAGCTGCTCAGCCGGCCGGTGGCCGCCACCGTCTGGTTGAAGGAGGTGTGGATCCGCCCCGTGTCCGGATGGATCAGGTCGAACAGGGCGTCGGTGTAGGTCGACTTGAGCTTGGAGAGCGTCCGGTGGCGGAGCACCAGGGCCGGCAGCTCGTGCTGGGCCGCCAGAAGGGTGAGGACCTCCACGTCGGTGGAGTAGCCGGTCTTCTTCTTGGTCTTCTTCTGGGTGGGCAGCCCCAGATCCTCGAAGAGGACGCAGCCGAGCTGCTGGGAGGACTTGATGTTGAAGGGGCGCCCGGCCATCCGGTGGATCTCCGCCTCCAGGGTGGCCAGCTCCCGCTCGTACGTCCGGGAAAGCTCCCGGAGCCGCTCCCGGTCCACCCGGACCCCCCGGGCTTCCATCCGCGCCAGCACCGGAATCAGGGGGATCTCCACCCGCTCCATGAGGTCCGTCAGGCCGATCTCCGTCAGCTGTTTCTGGAGGACCCCGTGGGCCAGGAGGGTGATGTCCGCGTCCTCGCAGGCGTAAGGGGTCGCCTTCTCCACCTCCACTTCGGAGAAGCACCGGGCGCTCTTCCCTTTGCCGGCCACCGCCTCGTAGGAGGTGGTCTTGTGGCCGAAGAGATCCAGGGCGAGCTGGTCGAGGCCGTGGGCCCGCTTGGAGGGGTTGATGAGGTATGAGGCGACCATGGTGTCGAAAACGACCCCCGAAAGGTCGACCCCGTGGCGGCTGAGGACCAGCCAGTCGTACTTGATGTTCTGGCCCACCTTTTTGACGCCCGGATCCGCCAGCACCGGCCGTAGGACGTCGAGCACCCGGTCCAGGGGGAGCTGGGCCGGGGCCCCGATGTAGACGTGGCCGCAGGGCAGGTAGTAGGCCTCGTGGGGCCGGACCGCCACGGAAAGTCCCACCAGCTCGGCCCGCATGGGGTCCTGGGACGTGGTCTCGGTGTCCAGGGAGAAGATCTCCGCCGCCCGCAGCTCATCGACCAGGTCCTCCAGTTCCTCCGGCGTCGACACGCATCGGTACGCCTTCTCCGGCGCCCGGGTCCCGCCGGAGAGATCCCGCTGAAGCTGGCGGAACTCCAACTCCCCGAAGAGGTCCGACAGGGTTGGGTTGTCCGGCGGGCGGAGTTTGAGTTCCTCCGGCGCGAATCCGTCGGGCAGGGGGGCGTCCGTGCGGATCACCACCAGCTCCTTGCTCAGAAGGGCCTGGTCCCTGTAGGTCCGGAGGTTCTCCTTCTGCTTCTTCGCCTTGACGGCGTCGATGTTCTCGTAGACCCCCTCCACGGAGCCGTGGGCCCGGATCAGGGAGAGGGCCGTCTTCTGGCCGATCCCCGGCACCCCGGGGATGTTGTCGGAGCTGTCCCCGGCAAGGCCCATGACATCGATCATCTGTTCCGGCGTCACGCCGAAGGACTCCCGGACGGCGGCGAGGTCGGTCACCTTGTCCTTCATGGGGTCCCAGATGGCCGCCCGCTCCCCCACCAGTTGGACAAAATCCTTGTCGCCGGTGACCATCACCACCGAGAACCCCGCCGCCACCGCCCGGCACGCCAACGTCCCGATGAGATCGTCCGCCTCGTAGCCGGGCATCCGGAGGAGGGGAATGCCGAACCCTTCGGTGATCCGGTGGATGTAGGGGATCTGGACCGCCATGTCCTGGGGCATGGGGGGACGGTTGGCCTTGTACTCCCCGTAGATTTCATGGCGGAAGGTCGGCCCCTTGGCGTCGAAAAGGACCGCGGCGTATTCGGGGGATTTTTCCTCCAGAAGCTTCATCAGCATCCGGGTGAAGCCGAAGGCGGCGTTGGTGGGCAGGCCGGTGGAGTTGGACAGGCCCCGGACGGCGTGGAAGGCCCGGTGGATGTAGGCGGTCCCGTCGATGAGATAGAGGGTCTTTTCCACGGCCGTTACAGCCCCAATTGATCGGAGATGCCGGCCATGGCCCCCAGACTCAGGGAGACGAACTCATTTACGGGGATCCCGATCTTCTCGCACTCCATGATCCGTTCCCGGCTCACGGCCCGGGCGAAGTGGGGGGTCTTCATCCGCTTGGTGACCGACTTGGGTTTGACGCTGGCGATCTTTTTGTCCGGGTAGACCAGGGCGGTGGCCACGATCATGCCGGTGATGGTCTCGGCACAGGTGAGGGCGTGGTCGAAGGTGGTGGAGCGGGTGAGGCCGAGCCCCTCGGCGTTGTGCCGCTTGATCGCTTCCACGGCGGCCGGGGAAACCCCCTTTTCGGTGAGGATCTCGGCGGTCCGGGCCCCGTGTTGGGATTCCTCTTCCCCGGTGGCCTCGTAATCCATGTCGTGCAGGAGCCCGGCGATCCCCCACAGGTCGGGGTTCTCCCCGAATCGCTCGGCCAGGGCCCGCATGATCGCCTCCGAGGCCAGGCAGTGGCCCACCAGTTTGTCGTTCTTCAAGTGTTCCTTCAGCAGAGCCAGGGCATCCTCCCGGGAGATGCCGGGGTCGGAATTCGTTGACATGGTGTCTTTTCTCCTTATACTCGGTTTCAAACCGATATCCTCCGTGGAATATCGAATCGATTTCAAAATAAAAAAACGTGGATACACCACCCGCATCATAGCCCGGAAGAGACCTTTTTTCAAGGGGGGCCCGGCCGGGACGGAACAGGAATTCGCCATGACCGCCACGACATCCCGCACCAGCGCCTACCGCCGGCGCCACCGCCGGTCCGGCCTTCGGACCTGCGTCTGCTGCGGCGCCCAGGTCCCCTTCACCTGGGCTTGCCGCTGCGGCTTCGACATCTGCCAGGCGTGCATGGAGGAGAACCTGTGGGGCATGTCCTGCAACGCCATCACCTGGTTCTGTCCCGACTGCGGCCGCCAGAACGGCTTCGGGAACCAGTAACAACCAGTATCGCCTCGACCCGGTCCTCCACCGGCCTGTTTTCCATCAATGGTGTGGGAATCTCCCACAGCCATGTGGTGGATTCCCACACTCGAAATAAAGATCTGAATTTTAAGAATAAAAACCCTATGCTCCATGGGATGTTCCGTGCCATGGACATTCTCCTTGTGGAATTATCCGACACACACCATCTCCGTGACCGCCCCTCCCGCTTCCCGGCTTGAGAATATATTCACTGAAAATTCAGTTGAATACCCACTTTGTCGACAAGAACGCTCCAGTCTGGCATCCCGGTTGCAACCTTCGGTTTCCGACAGCGAAACAAGAGACCAAACGATTACCAAAGTAAACGATATTCGAAATGACAAGCCAAAAGGAGGAAGGACAAATGGAACAGAGAACGGACAGAACCGACAAGAGCCGCATCGGATTTGGATCCACCTACCGTAAGGGCGCCCGACAGGACCTGGACAACGGCGGGGAGATCGGGGTCGTCTTCGGCGGCCAGGTCTGGATGGTCAAACCCGAACACTACGCCGACACCAACAACCCCTGCATCTGGATGCAGGCCGGCCTGACCAAATACAAGAGCTGCAACAATTTCTATGACTGCGCCACCTGCAAGTACGACCACGGGATGACCCGGAAGGTGGCCGAGGGCAAGCAGATGAGTTGGCAGGACGCCCTGCGGATGCGCTCCGCCATGGACCGGGTCTGCCGCCACAGCCTCACCAACCGGATCGAAAAACGGATCTGCCACCACAACTACGAGTGCAGCAAGTGCGAGTTCGATCAGTTCTTCGAGGAGGTCTGGACCGCTCAGACCAAGAGCACCCCCTTCGAAGTCCAGCAGGTCAAGGGGTTTGCGGTGCCCATGGACTACCACTTCCACAACGGCCATACCTGGGCCCGGATCGAAAGCGGCGGATACATCCGCATCGGACTGGACGATTTTGCCCTGAAGGTCCTCGGCGAGGCCGACGCCCTCGATCTCCCCCTGATGGGCAACGAACTCAACCCCGACAAGGCGGGATGGGGCCTGCGGCGCAAAGACAATATGGCCGACGTGCTCTCCCCCATCGGCGGCGTGATCACCGACGTAAACCCCCATGTCCGGGAGAACCCCGGCATCGCCAACCGGGAGCCCTATGGAGACGGCTGGCTCTTCCTGGTCCGGACCCCCGACATCAAGAAGTCGATGAAGGCGCTCATGTCCGACACCGCCACCCTGGGCTGGATGAACGACGAGGTGGCCCGGCTGGAGGGGATGATCGAGGAGGTGGCCGGCCCCATGGCCACGGACGGCGGTCTGATCCAGAGCGATGTCTTCGGCAATCTTCCGGATCTGGGGTGGAAGAACCTGACCTCCTCCTTCCTGAAGACCTGAAAACGATCGATTGACCACCGCGGACGGGGGAGGGGACCGATCCCCTCCCCCGATCCGCGTCGTCCCGGATCTCCTCGATACCGAGGGACCGGGCGGGAGCCGACCCATGAAGACCATACAGACCGTAACGGATGAGAGAAAAGGCTTTCCCGACTGTCTCTGGAAACAGGCCGGCGTCGTCAAGGAAAAGGCTTGCCGCATCGACTTCGAATGCGCGGCCTGCCGCTACGACCGGGTCCTGCGCCGGGTGGCCCGGGAGAACCGGCGGTTCCGTCAGCTCGGCCGGCCGGTCGGCGGCAAAAGGGGCGAGATCGTCTTCTGGAAGGATCGGATGCGGGAGCGCTCTCCGTGGACACGGCCCTGCATCCACCACATGAAGGGGTGTATCGAATTCCGCGCCTGCACCCATTCCTACAACTGCCGGGACTGTGAGTTCGACCAGTACTTCACCGACCAGTACGCCGTCCACGCGGTGGTCAAGCCCGTGGACGTCCTCGATATCGAAGGCATCAAACTCCCACAGGGCTACTACTACCACCAAGGCCACACCTGGCTCAAGATCGAGGAGGGGGCCATCGTACGGGTGGGCATCGACGACTTCGCCCTGCGACTGATGGGACCTCCCGATCGCATCGAGGCCCCGTTGATGGGAAAACCGGTGACCCAGGGAAACGGGCACATCCGGATCCGGCGGGGGGAAAACACGGCCGACCTTCTCTGCCCGGTGACCGGGGTGGTCACCGACATCAATCCCCTTCTCCGGGAGAACGGCGGGGCGGCCAACGCGGCCCCCTATTCGGACGGATGGGTCATGCGGGTCCATGCGGAGAACCTCCGCCGGGACCTTCGGGGACTGATGATGGGTAGCGAGGCGAGGGAGTCGGTGGAGGCCCAGATCGACCGGCTCTTCGGCGCCATCGAGGAGGTGGCGCCCCTGGCCGCCGACGGCGGGTTCCTCGGCACCGACATCTACGGGAGTCTCCCCCGGCTTGGGTGGGACCGGCTGGCGCGGATGTTCCTCAACGTGAAGGGAAAAGAATAAGAAACCAGAAGCGGGCGGAAGAAAGGGGCAATGCGAGGCTCGGGCCTGTTCCCTGTGAGGCGGGGAGCAGGCCCGTTTTTTTCCATGATCTATCCGTGCGGGGCTGCCGCCGCTTCCCTTCCGATCCGTTTGACCTCGTCCCCCAGCATGATCTTGCAGTACCGGCACAGGTCGTTCGATTTGCGGTCCACGTCGGTGATTTTGCGGCAGTAGTGCATGATGCAGGTCTTGTCCTTGCAGTGGAGGAGCTTGAAAGTGTGGCCCAGTTCGTGGACCGCCTCTTTGGCAAGCCGGTCGAGGTAGGCCGTCGTGGTCGGCGCGGCCGAAAGCCCCTCCCCCAGGCGGTTGGTGGAGACGATGCAGGCACGTCCCCCCAGCTGCGCCTCCCCGTAGACGTGGGTGAGGATGGGGATGAAGAGGTCCTCCCGGGTCACCGCCAGGACTTTCAGGGCGTCGCCGGGGGCCGCGTCGGCCAGCTTTTCCAAAATCGGCGTGGAGTGGTACTGCCCCCGGTTGGCGTCGTGGGCGAATCCGATGTCCGTGACCAGGGACGCTTCCCGGGTCCCGAAGCCGAACGCCTCTTCGATGGCCCTCCGGACGGTCTCCGTCAGCTCCGGATCGATCTCTTCCACCGGCGAGATGACGATGACGGCGTCGGCGGGGTCCATCAACCGGTCTTCTGGAGGTCGTACTTCCGGATTTTGCTGTAGAGCGTCGACCGGTCGATATCGAGAATCTTTGCGCTCCTGGCGATGTTCCAGTCGTTTTCCGTGAGGACGTTGAGGATGTGGACCCGCTCGATCTCCTTCAGGGAGTTGCTCTTGACCGGCGCGCAGACCTCCGGGCGGAAGATGGGCAGGTCTGCGGGTTGGATCTTGGTACTCTTTCCCACAACCACCGCGCGCTCCACGGCGTTCTCCAGTTCCCGGATGTTTCCCGGCCACTCGTACATCATCATCTCGTCCATGGCTTCCCGGTCGATCCCCTCGATGGACTTGTTGGTCTCCTGGGAGAAGCGGCGGAGGAAATGCTCGGCCAGCAGCGGAATATCCTCCTTGCGCTCGCGAAGCGGCGGCATGGCGAAGGAGATGACGTTCAGCCGGTAGAAGAGGTCCTCCCGGAAGTGGCCCTCCTTGATCGCTTTGTCCAGGTCCCGGTTGGTGGCCGCGATGACCCGGAAATCGGCTTCCATGGGTTGCGTCCCCCCTACCCGGTAGAAGACCCGGTCCTCCAGGACCCGGAGCAGATCGATCTGCATCCGCATGGTGATCTCGCCGATCTCGTCCAGGAAGAGGGTTCCCCCGTGGGCCAGCTCCAGGCGGCCCTTCTTGTTCTCCTTGGCGTCGGTGAAGGCCCCCTTCTGGTGGCCGAAGAGTTCGCTCTCCATCAGGTGCTCGGGGATGGCCCCGCAGTTGATCCCCACGAAGGGACCCTCCCGCCGGGGACTGTTGCTGTGGATCGCCTTGGCGGCCAGCCCCTTGCCGGTCCCCGTCTCTCCGGTGATGAGGATCGTGGTGTCGGCGGGGGCCACGTCCTGGATGAAATCGAAGACCCGCTGCATGGTGGCCGATTGTCCGATCATGCTCTCGAAGCGGGTCCGTTCCTTGTGCTGCTGCTTGAGATACAGGTTCTCCTTGGCCTGGGCCTGGCGCTCCACGATCTTCTCGATCAGGACCCCCAGCTCGTTGGGGTCGAATGGCTTGAGCAGGTAGTCGTAGGCGCCGTTCTTCATGGCCTCGATGGAGGAGGGGATCGATCCGTAGGCGGTGATCATCACCACGTCCACCTCCGGGTCGTTCTCCTTGACCTTTTTGAGCACTTCCAGCCCGCTCATCCCCTCCATCTTGATGTCGACCAGGAGGATGTCGTACCGGGTCTCCCGGAGCTTCTCCAGGGCCGCCTCGCCGCTGGCGACCTTGTCCACCTGGTGGCCGTCGCGCTCCAGCCACCCGGCCAGCGATTCGCGCATGATCAGTTCGTCGTCGACGATGAGGATCTTGGTACTGCCCATAAGCGTCTCCCGTGCCTACTGGGATTGTTTCGGCGGAAGCTTGACGGTAAAGGTGGTTCCCTTTCCCACCTCCGAGGTCACATCGATCCGGCCGCCGTGCTCCTGGATGATGCCGTAGACCACCGAGAGCCCCAGTCCCACCCCCTTTCCCTTCTTCTTGGTGGTGAAAAAGGGTTCGAAGAGTCGGGGGAGGTTCTCGGAGGGGATGCCCACCCCCGAATCCGCGAACCGGAGGAGGATATGGTTCTCGGCCAGGTCATGGCGGCTTTCGATGGACAGGCTCCCGCCCCCGGCCGCCTCGATGGCCTCGGCGGCGTTGGAGATCAGATTCATGAAGACCTGCTCCAGCTGGTCCTCGGATCCCACCAGGGCCGGGAGATCGCTCTCCAGCTGCTTTACGACCTTGACCCCCTTGATCTTGAGAAGGTTGGCGTTCAGAAAGAGGGTGGTCTCCACCAGCCGGTTGATGTCGAGCTGTCTGAGTTCCATCTTCGACTGGCGGGAGAAGGCGAGCAGGTTGGAGACAATCCGGCTGATCCGCCGGGTTTCGGTGTCCATCAGGGTGATGTACCTCCGAAACTGCTCCTGTTCGCTCTCCGTCACCGGACCTTCTTCGTTGATCCGTTTGATGAGCATCAGCAGGTTGAGGATCCCCGCGATGGGGTTGTTGATCTCGTGGACCACCGAGGCGGCCAGTTTCCCCAAAGAGGCCATCTTGTCCTGGTGGAGGAGCTGCTCGTGGGTCTCCCGAAGCTCCCGGGTCCGTTGTTCCACCATCTGCTCCAGCCGCCGGGTGATCCGGTCCTCCTCCTCTTTTCGCTGGGTGATGTCCCGGCTGATGTGGATGAACTTTGAGATCTTGCCGTCCGTCTCCCAGATGGGGTAGATGTCCGCCTCAAAGTACTGGGGCTTGCCGTGGGGTTTGGCCCGGGTCCGGAGCTGGCGGACCCGCCGCTTGTTCCGGATCACTTCCTTCAGGGGGCACGTCTCGTTTCCCTCGTTGCAGTGGTGGTCGAGCCGGCTGTAGACCTCGTAGCACTTCTGGCCGATCACCTCCTCCTTCCGGTATCCCATCTTGTCCAGAAAGGCCTGGTTGACCTCCAGGATGTCCATCTCGGGGGTGATCACCAGAATGAAATCCTGGATTCCGTCGAGGATCGTCTTCATCTCCTGGTACTGGGCCCGCAGCTTGTTCTCCTCCGACCGGATGGAGCGCCAGAAGATCATGAAGACATGGTGGGACATGAGGCGGATGTGGGGGGGGCGGGTCCGGAGGATATCCTCGAAGATGTCGTTTTGGGGAACGATGATGATGATCAGGTGGATGTCGTGTTTGGGATCGTAGAGGTCGTGGTAGTCGCTGACGGTGGTGAGGCCCAGCTCCCTTGCCAGGACCATGCCGGGGCTGTCGGGATCGGGGTCGGCCACGGCGCTGAACCGGGCGTCCACTCCCTTTTCGGAGAAATCGAGGGTGGTCTTGCGGAGGATCTCCCGGCAGCACTCATCCCCGCCGACCAGGGCGATGTTGAGCAGGGCGGGCCGTTTTTCCAGCATGGGCGAGGCTCCTCGTGGATTGCGGTGGATGAGGGCTCCTGTTACGGGTGTGGGGGCCGGAATGAATCGATTTACGGTGAGTACGCCGCAAGAAGGGTCACGGAACCGGCCTGTTCAAAATGGTGATCCGTGGTGAATACCTCCGGGATATGCTGCCGTTCGGCGGCCACCATGGTGGTACAGTCCGCCCAACCCCGGGATTGATCATTCGCACGCTTGTAAAGGCCAGAAGAACGTTTCCGATCTGTTCCTGGGAAACAGTGTCCCAAATCTCACCGGTGATCTCCATCGATGCCCCTTGCGTTGTTTGTGGATTCGGCGTGTCATGTGGGCTGTGCTACTTTTTTTGGGCCGGATGCAAACTGCCTGTCTACTCGATTTATTACCACACTCGGCTCGATTTTTAAAGAACCCATGAATGAACCCATGAATTATAAACCGGCTTTGGGGAGCCCGGTCGGATGGAGATCCCTACTTTACCGGCGGCTTTGGTCGCCGATTTGTCCCACCCATGGCGGATAGATTCCATGGTTCAGGGATGGGTCGATCAGACCCAGTACGGCAGCTTGATTTCCACGCCATCCAGGTCGTCCAGGGGGATATGGGGTTTGATGTCGATCACCGGGGTCCCGTCGATGGCGTCGATTTTTTCGATGTGGATGGTGTTGCCCGAGCGGGACAGCTGGCGGCAGAAGGTGAGTCCGAGAAGGTTCGGCCGCAGCGGCGAGTGGGTGGCGAAGACGCCGGTGCGGGGGTTCTCCGGGTCCTTCCGGGGGTGGACCTGGAGGACCGTCCGTCCCTCGGGGGTGTCGTTGTGGTGGAACCAGAAGAGGACCATGAGATGGGAAAACCCCTCGATGCCGAGGAGGGCATCGGCGTACCTTTCGTGGATCTCGATCCGAACGCCGTCGTCGGTGTTCCGGATCACGCCGACCGGGCTGATGTGGTATTGGACCTTCATGGGGGCGCTTCTGTTTTCTTCCTCAAAGAGATGAGGGGGCCTTTTCTCCCGTTCTCGCCAAACGGCATCGAAACGTCCGGCTGGAGGGGGTCCCCGTCAGCGGGTTCCGCCGGTCGTCGTCGGTGAGGCGGTTGAGGTTGGCCTCCGGATCCCAGTCCCCCCAGCCCCAGGCGATGTGGACCGAGCCGGGGCGGACCGTGGTGGTGATCCTCGCCGGAAGGGTCACCCGGCCCCGGGGGCTCTCCACCCGCACCACCTGCCCGTTCGCGATGCCGTATTTCTCCGCGTCGGCCCGGTGCAGGTCCACCGTGCAGCCGTAGCCGTCCCTGCACAGAGAAGGGATCATCCGAAACTGGGAGTGGGTGAACCGGTTGTCCCGGGCGCCGCTGATGC
>CAYSLC010000144.1:0-13961 GCA_964431545.1 uncultured Desulfobacteraceae bacterium
ACTGAGGCTTCCGCGCCATACTGGATCCGACGCAATAGGCGTGTTTGGAGTTCCGCTTTCAAGCGGAATCGGCGCCGAGACGGCCCCGGCCCGCCTGAAGGCGGAACTCCAAACAGTTGAGAAGAGGGGTGACATCCATTGGATGCGATCGCCCCCCATGGAGGATCAGTTGTTGTTCACCAACCGCTTGGACAACTTCACGGCCGCGCCCGCGTCGGCTGCGTAGCCGTCGGCGCCGATCTCCTCGGCGAATGTCTTTGTGACCGGCGCGCCCCCCACGATGATCTTCGCCCCGGACCGACCCCCGTTCCGGTCGATGGTCTCGATGGTCCCTTTCATCATCGGCATGGTGGTGGTCAGCAGGGCGGAGATGGCGATGATTTTCGGTTTATGCTCTTGGATGCTCTCCACGAACTTCTCCGGCGCCACGTCGATGCCGATGTTGATCACCTCGAATCCGCCGCTCTCCAGCATCATGGCCACCAGGTTCTTCCCGATGTCGTGGAGGTCCCCCTTGACCGTCCCGATCACCACCTTGCCCGCCGTATCGCTCCCGTCCACGGACAGATGCGGCTTCAATACCCCCAAAGCCGTCCCCATGGCCCTGGCGCACTTGAGGACCTCCGGGATGAACATATCGCCCGATTCCATCTTGTCGCCGATGACATCCATGGCCGCGATCAGCCCGTCGTTCAGAATCGCTTTGGCCGGCAGCCCCTCATCGATCCCTGAACGGACCAGCTCCATGAGACGGTCGGTCTCGATGGCGATGAGGGCCTCCTTGATCTCGTTGATCTCCGTCATTACGCTCTCCTCCCCTTCGAATCTCCTTCTTTTTGTACGTGAACGGAAAACCCCGGACCTTACGGGGCCGATCAATCCGTCGTTTTCGTGATTTTGAGCCCGATGAGGGCGGATACGCGCCGGCCGCCGGGCCTCGACCCGGTCTCCCATCCGCCCCCAGTCTTCGGCGGGGGCGGGAAAGGATCGCCGGCGTCCCCCCTCCAGTTCAAAGGGCCATGGCGTCGGCCACGTCCCCAAGCCCGACCCGCTCCAAGGTCGTCCGGGTGGGGATGCCGTTTTCGTCCCATCCCCGTGCCTTGTAGTAGGCGTCGAGGAGGAATTCGATATCCGCCATGGGGATGCAATGCCCCTCGTTGGGGCCGGTCTCGATGGGGTCGTCCGTGAGCCGTTTCGGGGGATGGTCCCAGGCCCGGCCGAACCCCTCGATCTCCCTGGCGTTGAAGGCCCGGGTCAGGTGCCAGATCCGCTCGGAGACGCCGAGCAGCTCCTTCCAGGTCAGCTTCTTCCCGGTGATGTAATAATAGAGATCGGCGTAGTGTTCCCCCTCGAACCCCAGCTCCATGAGCTGCAAGCGACAGGTGCCCAGGGCGTCGAATATGGGCCGCTCGTGCTGGGAGTGGATGACGTACTCGGCGCACTTCTCCGAGACAAGGCCCTTGGGCTGCTTCTCCTTGTCCCCCCCCGCCACGATCAGGTCGTGGACGCTGGTGAAGGAGCCGGCCATGTCGTGGCCCAGGACCCAGGCCCGGCCGTGGTGGGCCCCGATGTCGGAGGTGAGATAGGCGAGCATCATGGACGGGGCGTTGCGGCACTCGTATCCGGTCCACTCCAGCCCCTTGACGTGGATGGCGAAGTCCCCGGACCCGCCGCCGAGCCGCTCCGAGGCGACCTTGACCCCCTCGGCCAGCAGGTCCCCGATGCCCTCCCGATGGGCGATCTTCTCCAATAGGTAGATCAGGGAGTCGAGGTCGGAGAACCGGATTTCTCTGCCGATCTGGGCCTCGGTGAGGAGCCCCCGCTCATAACACTCGATGGCCCATCCGGCCACCACCCCGGCGGAGATGGTATCGATGCCCAGCTCGTCGCAGACCCAGTTGGCATATGCCACCTCCTCGATGGCGGTCAGCACGCAGTTGCCCCCGAACAGGGAGATGGTCTCGAACTCGGGTCCCTCCACGTGGGCCTGGCCCAGGGTCGTCTTGGCGTGGCCGTATTTGCCGCAGGGCGTGGGGCAGAGGGAACACCCCTTGTCGGTGATCTTGAGCCGGTCCAGGATCGCCCTGCCGTTGATCGCCTTGTAATGGTCCGCGTAAGAAGTCCGGAAGTTGCGGGTGGGGAAGACGCCCACCTCGTTGGCCCAGTTGGTCAGGCCGGCGGTCCCCTCCGGGGTCCACCCCTTGAACCCCGGCTTCTCCCGGACCTTCCGAAAGGCCTCCTTGCCCTTGGCATAGGCCCCCTCCACGTCGAAGACCGGAAGGCTCCCGGTCCCCTTCACCGCGATGGCCTTGATGTTCTTGGCGCCGAGGACGAGACCGATGCCGGTCCGGCCCGCCTGGCGGCCGAAATCGTGGGAGATGCAGGCGTATCGCACCTTCCGCTCGCCGGCGGGGCCGATGGCGAGGATCTGGAAATCCTCCCCCAGGTCCTCCTTGAGCATCTTCTCGGCGGTCAGGGACCCCTTGCCCCAGTACGTCTCCGCCGCACGGATCTCCACCTGTCCGTCCTCGATGAAGAGGTAGCTTGGCCGATTGGCCTTCCCCGTCAGCACCAGGACGTCGTACCCCGCGTATTTGAGGGCCGGCCCGAAATGGCCGCCCATGTTGCTGTCGGCGTATCCCCCCGTGGCCGGGGATTTCGTCCCGAAGTGGGTCTTGCCGCTCGCCGGCAGGAAATGGCCGGTGAGGGGGCCGACCGCGGCGATGAAGAGGTTCTCGTCGCCCTCCGGGGCGGTCCCCGGCGGGATCTCGTCGAACAAGATTCTGGCCACGAATCCCCGACCACCCAAATAGGTTTCGGCCATGTCCGGGGGGAGCGGATCCTTTTGAACCCGGGAACGGCTCAGATCGATTCTCAAGATGGTACCGGCGTATCCGTACAAAGGCATCGCTTCTCTCCTGGATCGGCTTACACGATTTCGAGGGCGTCCCGGGGACAGACCTCCACACAGGCGCCGCACAGGTTGCATTTCATGGGCAGCCCCCGGACCGGGTGCTCGACGATGACGCCGTAGGGGCACTCGTCCACGCACAACATGCAGCTCGTGCACATCTGTTCGTCGATCCGGTGGACCCCGTCGTCGTCGGCCCGGATCGCCTCCTCCGGGCAGATCTCGGCGCAGGCCCCGCACTGGTCGCAGAGATGGATCCGGTAGTCCCCGGGCGCGGGGAACCGGCCCTCGATGCGCAGCACGGCCCGCTGGGGGTTCACCTCCCGATGGTTCTCCAGGGCGCAGGCAAGTAGGCAGGTGCAACAGCCCGAACAGTTTTCGTGGATCGCTCTCAATCTCATGGACGGGGGCTCCCTTCAGGTGGAGAAGGACTCCTTGACGACCTCGTAGACGCCGGGCCGGATCTTGCGGATCCGGCCCTTCTTCTCGAAACGGTTGAGGGTGTTGTTGATGACGTTTCTCCCCTGGATGGTCATGGCCGAGGCGATGCCCCGCTTCTGGGCCAGGTCGTTCTGGATGTCCATGATGGTCAGTTCGTCGTAATCGTCCAGGAAGCGGTCGATCTCCTTTGTCCATTGGATGTGGTGCTTGGCGGCCTTGGCGGCGCCCTTGCCGTTTTTGGCGGGCGTCTTGATCCCGTTTTTCCTTCCGGACGCGATGGCGGCCAGGGCGATCTCGATGAGGCGAAGCTGTTCCTGGTGAAACCGTTTCTGTTCCTTGAGGAGCGTCTCGATCTCCGGAGAGTTGAAATCCATTGGTTCCCCTTTTCTTCCCGTCCCCGGGCGGATGCTTATGCCGGGGACGTCTCTTCCTTCATGGGCGCGAACCCGCTTCTGAAGGTGTTTTCCACGATGGTGCGGGTGAACATGAACTGGGGGAGGTACTCTTGTCCCATGGCCTTGGACCCGACGCCGGACATCCCGAAGCCGCCGAAGGGGTGGCGCTTCACCATGGCGCCGGTGGTCCCCCGGTTGATGTAGAGGCTCCCCACCATGAACTCGTTGCAGGCCCGTTCGATGTTGGCCGGGCTCCTGGAGAAGAGGCCGCCCACCAGGGCGTACGGGGTTCCGTTGGCCATCCCCAGGGCCTCCTGGAAATCGGCAGCCTTGAAGACGCAGACCACGGGACCGAAGATCTCCTCCCGGGCCAGGCGGCTGTCCGTCGGGAGATCGGTGAAGACCGCCGGCCGTACGAAATGGCCGGGGCCCTCCCCTTCGGCCCCCCGGGTCAGCACCACCCCCTCGGCCTCCCCCATCCGGATGTACGCCTCGATCTTCTCCTTGGCCGCCGCGTCGATGACGGCGCCGATGTCGGCCCGGGAGTCCTCGGCCGGGCCGTACATCAGGGTCTCCACCGCGTCCTTGAACTTGGCCAGGAACTTGTCATAGTTCTCCGCAAGGACGATCAGCCTGGAAGCGGCGGAGCACTTCTGGCCCATGTACCCGAAGGCCGACTGGACCACCGGCCAGACCGCCGCGTCGATATCGGCGTCGCTGTCGATGATGATGGCGTTCTTCCCGCCCATCTCGGCGATGACGCTCTTCACCTGCACGGCCCCTTCGGGGGTCCGCCCCGATGTTTCGATGATGCCGAGGCCGACGTCCTTGCTCCCGGTGAAGACGGTGAAGGCCACGTCCCGGTGGGTCACCAGGGCGTCCCCGATCTCGGCCCCCGGGCCGGGGACGAAGTTGAGCACGCCGGCCGGCAGGCCGGCCCCGGTGAAGAGTTCAACCATTGCCTGGCCGATGGCCGGGGTCTGGGAGGCCGGCTTGTAGACCACGGTGTTGCCCGTGACCAGGGCCCCCGAGGCCATGCCGACGGAGATGGGCAGGGCGAAGTTCCAGGGGGCGATCACCGCGCCGACGCCCCGGGGCACATAGGTCAGACGGCTCGATTCCCCGGGAAGCTCCGACGCCGTCCGGGGCTTGGCCAGGCGGATCATCTCCCGGCCGTAAAATTCCAGAAAATCGATGGTTTCGCAGACGTCGGCCTGGGCCTCGTTCCAGTTCTTCCCCGCTTCATGGACGAGCAGGGCCGCCAGGTCGTGGCGCCCGGTCCGAACCCGATCGGCCGCCTGAAAGAGGTACCCCGCCCGGTCCTCGGCGGGGATGGCCGCCCACCCCGGGAAGGCCGCTTTCGCGGCGGCCACCGCCTTTTCCACCGTTTCGGGGCTCGCGCAAGCGACCTCGGCCACCACCCGGTCGGGCTGGTTGGGGTCGGTGGAGAGGACCTGCTTGCCGCCCGCCGCGGCGGCTCCGTCCACCCCGGGCGCCACCCGGCGCGGAAAGGACTTCCTGGCGTTGTCCAGGGCCACGGCAAAGGCGGCGTGGGTGGGCAGATCCCATTCCACGGGCGGCTCGTTGGCAAAGGGACCCTTGTCGCCGTATTCCGACGGGGCTGTCGCCGCCGTTTCGGATCCTTGGTCCTCCCCGGCCAGGAGGGCCGGGTTCTTCAACATCTCCTCCCGGGCCGCGCCCTCGGCGAAGCTCTGCCGCAGAAAGGATTCGCTGGAGGTGTTCTCCAAAAGCCGCCGCACCAGATAGGCCATGCCGGGGACGATCTCCCCCACCGGCGAATAGAGGCGCAGCCGCAGGTTGTGCTTCTTCCACGCCGCCCGGAGGTTCTCCGCCATGCCGTTGAGCATCTGGAACTCCAGCCGGTCCTCGGGGACCTTCAACGCCCTGGCGGTCTCGATGACGTAGGCGACGGTGCGGATGTTGTGGGAGGCGCATTTGAGCTGAATACGCTTGTGGTTCTCCAGCACCGCGCGGGCGCACCGCTCGTAGCTGGCGTCGGTGGCGTGGCGGTTGGTGAAGACCGGGATCGGGTAGTTGTAGAGGTTGGCCAGGACCACCTCCTCGTCCCAGAACGCCCCCTTGATCAGCCGCATGCCGAAGTCGCGGCCCCCTGTCTTGGCCCAGTCGATCAGCTCGGCCAGCAGGGGTTCGGCATCCTTCATGTAGGCCTGGTAGGCGATGCCCTTGTGGGGCCAGTCCCGGAACTCGGGCTCGTCGTTGATGCTCTTGAACAGATCGAGGGTGAACCGCCGCGCCGGCAGGTGCTCCATGTCCATCAAGACATAGGCGTCGAGTTCCATGGCCTTCCGGTAGATGGGCCGCAGCCGCTCCTTGGCCCGGTCGATGGCGTAGTCCATGGCGCAGCTTTTGGGCAGATACTGGGAGTAGAGGCAGGAGGCCATCAGGGAGATGTTGACCTGGGGGGTGAACCCCCAGTCGAGGCCGCCCTTGACGCCGGTCCCCAGGGCGGGCCACTCCTTGACGATCTCGCTGTACCGCTCCATCAGATCGATCTGTTGCTCCAGGAACGCCTCCTCCTCCCGGGTGGAGGTCACCGCCTCCTTCAGGATCTTCACGGTCCAGGCGACGCCCTCCTTCTGGCGGCCCTTTTGCATCACCTTGGCCGCCTCGTCGATGGTCTCCCCGGTGATGAACTGCTTGCCCATGGACCCGATGTTCTTCCCGATCTGCTTGGCCGCCATCTTGGCGGCGAGGGAGTCGGGCTTCACCCTGGACAGGCCCCACCGCATGGACTTGGGAAAATCCTGGTCCGGCCGGCAGAAGTATTCCTGGATGTGGCGGGCCACCGATTCGGGCTTGGTCAGATAGGGGAACACATCCACGAAGCGGAACATCTCCTGTTTGAAGGCCTCGTTCTTCATGGAGAGGTCCATGACCTTGCCGGTCCAGTAATCCTTTTTGAACAGGGACGGCTTCGACTTTTCGGCGACCTCGTACAGCTTCATTCCGGTTTCCCGGATCTTTTCCTCCAGATTTGCGCTCATGATGAAACGGCTCCTCTCACGGCATATGGGATGATCGTCGGACCGCGGCGGATCACGACCAATGTCGGCTCATCCTGTCGAGTTCCCCGGCCTTTTCTTTTGAAAGGGGCGCGGCCGGATGGGTCATCAGGGCGAGGGTGCGCTCCCGCACCCGGGCCGTCAGGTCCTTGGCCCCGTTCTCCGACCACTGGTTGTAGCCGGTGCGATCGAAGAGCTGGGAGTACCACGCATCCCGGAAGTGGTTCATGGTGTGATCGAGCATCAGGTAGTGCCCGCCGGGCCCCACCTCTTCGATGAGGTCCAGGGCCAGGGCCTCCTCGCCGGCATCGAGCCCCCGCATGAACCGGCCGACCATGTGGAGGATCTCGTTGACCAGGACGAGATGTTCCGGGGAGACCATGGTGGCGTATTCGAGCAGCCCGGCGTCGTGGACCAGGTTGGCGCCGGTGAGGGCCGAGGAGAAGCAGGAGAAGACCGCCTCGGCCGCCGCCTGGGCGTCCGGCAGCTTCGAGTCCGAGCACCCCGCCGTGCCGTAGAAGGGGATCCCGTAGTGCCGTGCGATCCGGCACTGGGCCGCGATCATGAGGTTCATCTCGGGCGCCCCGAAGGAGAAGATGCTGCTGCGCATGTCCATGATGGTGGAGCAGGAGCCGAAGACCACGGGGCTCCCCGGGTTGACCAGCTGGATAAAGACGAGCCCGGCGAGGGTCTCCGCGTTGCCCTGGACGATGGCGCCGGAAAAGGACATGGGCGCCGTGCTCCCGGTCTGGATGCCGTTGTAGACCACCTGGGGGATGGATCGCTCGGCGCAGAACTTCATCTGCCCCAGCACATGGTCCGGCAGCACCAGGGGGGAGATGGTCGTCACGAAGGAGGCCAGCGGGGGCGCGGCCGCGAAGGCGCCGGCGTCGGGAACGACCACCCGCGCCATCTCGTAGATATCCCGAAGGTTGTCGACGTTGTTGCTGGAGCAGACCAGGGGCTTCTCCGTATGCGTCAGCACCTGTTTGGCGGCGTACCGGTCCGCCAGATGCGGGGGGACGTCGGAGATGGCGCCGAAGGTCATGGCCCAGGTGAAGTTGGGGAGCGCGTCGAACACGGTGACGGCCGCGCGGCAGTCGTCCAGGGTGAGCTGCCGCCGGCCGTTGGCCGGATCGAGGTAATAGATGTCGTCCAGGGTGGCACCGAACCAGCTCGCGTCGTTCTCCAGGACGATGGCCTCCTCGCCCCGGCGGTTTCCCAGAACCACCCGGGCCGGGGCCTTGTCGATGGCGTCCTCCAGCATCTGCCGGGGGATGCGGACACGGTCGCCCTCGACCCGGGCACCGCCCCCCGCGAAGATCTCCCGGGCCTCCGGGTCGGTCACCTTCACGCCGGTGCGGTCGAGCACCCTGGCGGTGGCCGCGTGAAGCGCATCGATCTGCGCGTCATCGATCACTTGCAGCGTCGGTCTGAATATCAGGTTCTTCTCCATCGCTTATCGTGCTTTCGAAATGGATTGAACATCGGGACCGGCCCCCGGCGTCCTTTCCGGGTGGCCGGCGGCGAAGGCCTTGGGGACGGGCCCGGCGGAACGGGCGGCGGCATTGACGGCGCCCCGCGCCGGGGTTACGGATTTCCGGACCATCTGTCTGTTCCCCCATGACCGGCGTTCAAGATGCCGTCATCCGGTCGGCTTTTTGGGAGCGCCCCCAAAAGTTTCTCGTTGACCGTGTTCAGGTGCGCCAGCATCGCCTTTCCGGCGGCTTCCGCCTCCCCGGCCGCGATGAACTCGACCACCTGGAGGGCGCTGCCGATACAGTTCTCCACGGTCCCGGGGGAGGAGATCCCCAGCGCGGTGTTCATGAAGTGGATATGGCGGTGGGCCTTATCGACCAGGAGCTTGACGATTTCGAGGATTACCCGGTTCTGGGACGCCTCGGCCACGGCGATGTGGAACCCGAAGTCGGTTTCGTAGTAGGCCTGCGCGTCCAGCCGGCCCGGATCCATGCCGGCGGTGATCTCCCGGAGCCGCCTAATGTCCTCGTCATCCGCCTTTTCCGACGCCAGCCGGGCGGCGCCGCTCTCCACCACCTCCCGGGCCTTCATCAGGTCGGCGAGGGAGACCGCCGAAAGTGTATGTTCGATGCTCGGGGGCTCGGCCTTGAGATGGGACGCATCCTCGGCCACCAGGGTCCCCTTGCCCGGCAGCACCGTCACGCACCCCATGACGCCCAGGATCTTCAAAGCTTCCCGGACCGTGCCCAAGCCGACCCCGAAGAGTTTCGCCAGCTCCCGCTGGGCGGGGAGCCGGTCGCCGGGTCTCAGGTCCTCGGTCCGGATCTGTTCGAGGATCTGTTTCACCAGGGCCTCGGGGGCGCTGTTGATCTGGATGGCGTGGAATCGCATCGGGTCCCTTCCGGAGACGGTCGGCGGTCTGTTGTTCCTGGCATCGCTCCGGGCGTCGGGGGGTGGTTTCCCCCTTGGACGATGCGCGACACAACTGTTCATAACACATGAACACATCATGTTCGAAACACAATAACACCGGATCTCTTTCGACGTCAATCAAAAAAATGAAGCCGGTTCAATGGGGACGAAAAGGGGATCGAAAGGCCCGAATGGAGGCCGGATCTGGAGGGATGGGGGAAGCGTCGGGCAGGACCGGGGAACACGGGGTTCGGACGGAGTGTCCGGCGCGGCGGGGAAGGGGAGGGGGCTACGCGGGGCTCAGCGCTCGGCCTCCCCTAAAAACTCTTTTTGGAGTTTATCGTTGACGATGTTCAGGTGGCGGCGCATCTCCTCCCTGGCCCGCTCCCCGTCGCCGGACTCGATGAACCCCACCACGTTTCGGGCCGTGGTCACCGCCTTGTCCACGTTGAACGGCAGCGAGATGCCGAGGGAGTCGTGCATGAAGCCGATATGGTTGTGGGCCCGGTCCGCGAGGAGCTTGACGATCTCCAGCAGGGCCCTGTTGTTTGCGGCCTCGGCCACGGCGATGTGGAAGTCGAAATCGAGATCGTAGAAGGCCTGGGTGTCCCGGAAGGATTCCTCCATCCCGCCGGCGATCCGCCGCAGGTTTTGAACGCTGTCGGGATCGGCGTGGCCCGCGGCCATGAGGGCGGTCTCGCATTCCACCACCTCCCGGGCCTTCATCAGGTCCGCCAGGGAGATCGCCTCCAGGGCCTTTGCCAGCCCGGAACCGCTCCTTTCCGGCCCGGCCCCGCCCTCCGAGACAAAGGTCCCTTTCCCCTGGATGACCTTCACATGTCCCATGACGTTGAGGATCCGGATCGCCTCGCGAACGGTTCCGAGCCCCACGTTCATCATCTTGGCCAACTGTCGCTGGGACGGCAGGCACGAGCCGGGCGCCAGGTCGCCGCGCTCGATCCGCCCGAGAAGCTGTTGAACCAGCTCCTCCGGGGCGGAACGGGTATGGATTGCGTCAAATTTCATCTTCGATGGCCCCTCCGTTTCAAAGGGAAAACGAAAAACGATGTACCTACACCATGGCCGATCCGCCTGTCAAACGGCGGCCGGGGGTCGACCCCGCGACAATCCCCGGATTCACCGCCGCTTGGTCATGTTGAAAAGCACGTCGTTCTCCCAGTAGGACTGCTCCAGCCGTTCCTGGTGCTTTTTGAGGTCGCTTCCGTACCGGCTGGCCAGCTCCATGATCAGGTAGTTGATCAGGCAGGAGAGGGCGGTGGCCGATCCGATCAGGGGGATGTGGGGGGAGGGGGCGACGAGGCTCTCGTCCGCCTCGTGGAGGATCGGGCAGGCGGCGCTGTCCGTGAGCAGGACCAGGGGCCGCCCCAGCCGCTTGACCAGTTTGGCCAGGCGGATCAGGTCGTTGGGGTATCGGGAGACGGCGATGATCACCGTCAGGGCCGCTTCGGGGGAGATGGTCAGCCAGTCGATGGTGGTCCGGTCGCTGCCCTTGAAGATCTGGACGCCGCCCCGGATCTTGGTGAGGGACCATCCCATATAATAGGAGAGGGTATGGGAGAGCCGGGAGCCGATGACGTGGATGTGGGGGCTGTCGCGGAGCAGGGTGACCACCCGGTCCATCTGGTCGATGTCGGCCTCCTCGAAGAGCTGCCGCAGGTTGTCGATCTCCTCGGAAACCACCTGGCGGAACCGCTCCGCTCCCGGCTTGAGCATATCGGTGAGATCCACCCGGTCGAGGAGGGTCAGCTCCGTGTTCACGAAATCCCGGAGGGACTGCTGGAAATCGGCGTACCCGTCATACCCGAGCTGGCCGACGAACCGGACCACCGTGGCCTCGCTCACCCCGCAGGCCCGGGCGAGTTCGGCCACCGTCATGAAGACCACCTTCCTGGGGTTCTCCCGGACATAGGCGCCGATGACCCGGCCCTTGGGGGTGAGTTCCGCGTCGAATCTCGCGATCCGGGCAAGGAGGGTGGGCGCTTCGGTTCTTTGGGACATGCCTGTGGACTCCCGCTGCACTGTAATGGTTTTTCCATTTGACGGAATCCGTTTTATTGGACGGGCCCGCCATTTCCCTCCATAATGGTTGGAATCGATCTTCCTGTCAAACCTTTTTCCGAGGCGCGGCTGCCGCCGGCGTCCCGAAAAATTCCCTTTTATATGGGCGTTTCCAAAGGTCAAAGGCCATCGCCGGAGCCCCGGAGCGGATCCCTTCCGCCGGAGGGCCGCCGGAAAGCCCCGGGCCGAAGGCCGGAGATCCCCAAAAAGATCTTGACAGGATCTTTTTCATATGAAATAGATCGCCTCAACGAGGAACCATTTTTTGCACACTTCACCAGAACAAGGGGCGCACATGTTCGGTCTTGCCAAAAAACGAATCTGGAAAGCCACCCCCATGCGGTCCGCCTACGACGCCGTGATCATCGGCGGCGGACTCCACGGCCTCGCCACGGCCTACTACCTGGCCCGGAACCATGGCATGACGGACGTCGCCGTCATCGAAAAACGGTTCATCGGATACGGCGGCGCCGGCCGGAACACCGCCATCGTCCGGGCGAACCAGCGGACCTCCCAGAACGTCCCCCTCTACAAGGAGGCCCTCGATCTCTGGCCGGTGCTGACCCGGGAACTCAACTTCAACCTGATGTTCAACAACTGCGGGAACCTCAACCTGGTCCACAGCGAGGCGGCGGTCAAGGCGGCCCGCATGAACATCGCCACCGCCCAGTTCCACGGCGTGGAGAGCCACCTCCTGGATGCCCGACAGGTCCGGGAGATGGAGCCGGCCCTCAACATCTCCGAGGAGATCACCCATCCGATCCACGGGGCCATGTACCACCCGCCGGGGGGGATCCTCCGCCACGACGCCGTGGTCTGGGGCCTTGCCAAGGGGGCGTCCAAACGAGGGGCCCACATCCACCAGGGGACCGAAGCCACGGCCATCCATACGGAGAACGGCCGGGTGTCGGGGGTCTCCACCAACAGGGGGCGCATCCGCACCCCCCGGGTGCTCGTCTCCGCCGGCGGCTATTCGGCCGGCATCATCAACCGGATGCTCGGCCTCCGGCTCCCCATCAGCGTGCTGACCATCCAGGCCATGGTCACCCAGCCCCTCAAGCCGCTCTTGAGCCACGTGGTCTCCTCCGGCGCGTACCACGTCTACGCCAACCAGACCCTGAAGGGCGAGATCGCCACCGGGGCCCACATGGATCCCTGGCCCAACTACACCACCCAGACCACGGCCCGCTACATCAAACACCAGGCCGAGGCCCTCACCCAGATCCTCCCCTGCCTGGCGGGGGTGAAGTTCATGCGGACCTGGGGGGGGCTGGCGGACATGACCCCGGACATGGCGCCCATCATGGACGGCAACGACCCCGTGGAGGGGTTCTACATGGACTGCGGCTGGGGCTACTTCGGCTTCAAGTCGTGTTCGGCCGTGGGCAAGTACATGGCCGAGTACATGGCCGGCGGCGAGTGCCCCGGGATCCTCGAACCGTTCCATCTGCGCCGCTACGAAGAACACCGGCTCATGGGGGAGACCGCCGCCCTGGTCACCTACACGCCGGACAACTGAAACGGCGGCCCCGGGCGCCCGGCACGAAAGAAAAGGAGATGTCGATATGGCACTGACGCTCACCTGCCCCGTCTGCGGCAGGCGCAACGGGTACGAGTTCCGCTACGGCGGAGAGGAGAAGGGGCCGCGGCCGGCCGAGGAGGGGCTGACCCCCCGGGCCTGGTGCGACTACGTCCACATGAACGACTGCGTGGCCGGGGTCCAGAAGGAATGGTGGAACCATAAGGATGGATGCGGTGTCTGGTTCACCACCCACCGCGACACGGTCAAGAACCTCGAAGTGGCGGAACCGGAGGCCTCGAAATGAACCGATTGAATCACCTGCCCACGCTCCGCGTCGCCCCCACCGATCGCCGGTCCCTGGTCTACCGGGGCAAGGAGCATTGGGGGGCCGCCGGCGACACCGTGGCCACGGCCCTGTTCGCCAACGGGGTCCGGATTTTCGGCCGGAGCCTCAAGTACCACCGCCCCCGGGGGCTCTACAGCCTCGACGGGGAGTGCAGCAACACCTGCATGGAGGTGGACGGGATCCCCAACGTCCGGGCCGAGAACACCCTTTTGAAAGAGGGGATGCGGGTGGCGGATCAGAACGTCAAGGGATCGGCCCGGTTCGACTGGATGGGGTTCATGGACAAGCTCGATTGGCTGATGCCCGCCGGCTTCTACTACCACACCATGCACAGACCGGCCGCCCTCTGGCCCATCGCCATGCGGCAGGTGAGAAAGGCCGCGGGGCTGGGAAGGCTCTCCCCCGATTTCCGGATGGCGGGCCAATATGACGAGATCTACCCGACGGCCGACGTCTGCGTCATCGGCGGCGGGCCCGCCGGCATGGCCGCGGCCCTGGCGGCGGCGGAACCGGGGCTCCGGGTGGTCCTCCTGGAGGCCCGTCCCCACCTGGGGGGTTCTTTCGATTACCGGGTTTCGCCGGGGGAGGGCGGAACGCCCCTCTTCGAGCGGGGCCGGGACCTGGCCGGGCGGGTCGCCGAAACCGGGAACATCCGCGTCTTCTCCCACGCCGCCGTGGTGGGCCTCTACAGCGACAACCTGGTCACCGCCTTTCAGATCGGGGGCGAGGGGGACGCCTTTGACGAGCGGTACATCGAGATCCGGGCCCAAACCATCGTGGCGGCCACCGGGTGCATCGAGCGGCCCCTGCTCTTCGAGCACAACGAACGGCC
>CAYSLC010000145.1:0-13948 GCA_964431545.1 uncultured Desulfobacteraceae bacterium
AGCAAACCACCATCGCTCGGGCGCGCGGAACCCATCCAGTTCCCAATCCGCCGCCGGGGTGTCGAACCGGACCTTTTTCGTGGCCGCCGCCAGATCGGATGCAAACGCCGGTACGACCACGCCGCCCTCATCCCGCACGATTTGCTGCATTTCGACGTACATCTCGCGCCGTTTTTTCTCATCCAACTCCGCCCGGGCTGCTTTGAGGAGCTGGTTGAACCGATCATGCGTCCATTTGGTGTCGTTCCAACTGGCATCCTCGGCATAAGCGGTGGAGAACATCCAGTCTTCGGTCACCCGGCCGCCCCAGAAGACCATGCACCAGGGCTTTTGAATCCAGACGTTGCTCCAGTACCCGTCTGAAGGTTCCTTGACGATTTCGATATCGATGCCGGCCTTGGCGGCGTGTTCTTTGTAAATCGCCGCCGCGTCCACCGCGCCGTCGAATACGCCGTCGGCCGTGTGCAGACGGAATGTGTGTCCTTCCATGCCGGCTTTCTTGATATGAAATTTGGCCTTGTCCGGATCATAGGTGCGTTGCTCTAGTTCGGAAGCGAAATACCGCTGGGTCCGGCCAATGGGGTGGTCGTTGCCCAGATATCCATATCCCTGCAAGATGATTTTCAGAAAATGGTCCCGGTCGATGGCGTACTTGAGCGCCAGCCGGACATCGTTGTTGTCGTACGGACTCCGGTCGGTCAACATGGCCATGGTGTAATGCTTGTTGCCGTCGGTCCGGATGATTTGGATGTCCTTCATTCGTTCCATCAAATGGAGAGTCTTGCGCGGGCATCGGTTCATGACGTCGATCTGGCCGGTCTTCAATGCGTTGGTCCGGGTGTTAACATCGCTGATGCCCAGCAGTTCCACTTCATCGAAATGGGCCCGGCCTTTTTTCCAGTAGTTGGGATTCCGCGTGGAAAATATCCGGACCCCCGGTTCATAACTCTTCAACACATAAGGTCCGGTGCCGATGGCTTTGTCGAAATCCGTCGTGCCATCCGGCATGATCAGCAAGTGATAGTCGCTGACGATAAACGGGAAATCCGCATTGCCCTCTTTCAGGGTAAAAATGATGGTATGCTTGCCGTCCGCCTTTAAATCCACGACAGGATCCACAATGCTCTTGGCCGCGGATTTGGATGCTTCACCGCGATGGTAATTGATGGAATACACGACATCCGACGCATCCAAGGTTTTCCCGTTGTGAAATTCAACGCCTTTTCTCAGTGTAAACACCCACTGTTTGGCGTCCGGGGAGGCTTCCCAGCTTTCCGCCAATTCGGGAATCGGCTCATTTTTGTGGTTGATTTCAACCAAATGGTTCATGAACATCCGCCCGGCCACCTGCATCATCATGTCCGCGATGGCGCCCGGATCAAATGAGTCGGTGGTGGAACCACCGGAAATGCCGATCCGAAGACGCCCACCCTTTTTCGGTGTTGCGGCCGTGGCCGTCGAGGAGAAAATCGCCGGCGACACCGCCGCCGTCAATCCCAGGGCCGCAGCACGGGTCAAAAAGTCACGACGCGTAATCTTTCCTTCCAGAAACAACCGTTCAAGCATAGGCAATGGGGACATCAGCCACCTCCTTTTTTCACAACCGAATGTAAATGAGAATGGGCAAAAAAACCGCCCGGCTATTTACGGAAAATAGGGTTCCTATTCTTTTAAAAAATGGAAGCCCCACACGTGGTCAACATAAATGTCCAATGGACGAACTGGCAATAAATTACTCATCGATTTTGAATCGTTCGCAATGTGTAATTCCACTCGCCATGAAAATCATTTTTTTCCAGCTTCAGTGCCTTCATTTCGCTGTTTGAAACCCTGATGTCAGCGGGAGGCGCCGCCGTGTTCGATCCACTATGGACATGCCCCCCTCCTTTCCGCGGCGGGTCCGCAATCAAATCCACAATCACCTCATGGGCAATCAGCGGCTGTCCCCGCGTGTCTTTAGCGATATGCGACAACAGCCTGTGTTCAGTGTTGCGCCATTTGCTGGTACCGGTCGGAAAATGGCACACGGCGATGTCGATGTGCAGTTCATCCACAAGATGCTGCACTTCCCGCTTCCACAGCCGGCTTTGTAAACCGTTGATGCCACCCCCTCCATCGGCGGCGACCAGGAGTTCCCTGGCCTGAGGGTAAATGCGCCGCCCCATATACCGCCACCATTGATGGACGGCTTGGGCCGCAAACTGCGTGGTGTCGGCGTCGGGATCGACGTTTACCCAGGATTCATTCGTGGCGACGTCGCAAACGCCGCGGCGAATGGCGTCTCCATTTTCCTTATCTGAAAACCGCCCTCTCAGTTCTTTTTTTTGGGCGATGAGTGAAATCACCGGCTGATGGCGGCGCAGAAAATCCATCGCCTTGTCGTTGATGAATCTAAACTGGGCGTCCCGGTCCGGATGGGCGGTTCCTTCCATTCGTTTGCGGGTTCCTTGCAGCGTGTAATCGAGGCCCACAAGGAGTTGTCCGACCTTGGCGTGGCTGATTTGACGGCCTTTTAGCGACAATTCCTTCGCCAGTTGCCGCGTGCTTTTGCACGTCCATCTCAGTGGCGGCAAGGGATCGCCTCTGGACACCGGCTCAAGCAGCGCATCAAGCAGGTCAAGCAGCTCGCGATCTTTCTCTGTGAGACGACGGCGACCGGCGCCCTGCTTTCGGACTCGCTCCGGTTTGGGCACGAGGCGATCAATGGCCCGAACCCGGATTTCCCGTTGACCATTCCGTATCGTGCTTTCGGCGATGCCCGTCGCCTTCGACACCGCTCTCACGCCGCCATGGCCCAATGCGTCCGCCTCGGTCGCGGCCCACAGCCGTCGGCTTTTTTCGTCAAGCTCAGACTTTAACGCTTCATATTTTCCTCTGACCGAATCGATCACCGCGGGCGAGATCATATGCATGTGTGTATCATGCAAACCGAAACGATGCAAGAAAAATCGATGAATTATTAATTTACAAATGCGATGGGGCTTTCGGGAGCGGAAGTGATAGGGCGGGAGATGGCGGTGGGGTCTATCCGAAATGCTTCAGGCAGGGATCCATTTATTTTTCGACAGTAGGAATATCGGGACGATTTCGAAGATTGAAAAAGAGGTGGAACGCCTCGTGGGACCAGGGAGCCAACAGATAGGGGGGGCGAATAATCGCTCAGTCTTCGATTTCGATGGAGGTGATTTCCAGTTCCTGTCCCGAGGTGAGCTGGATGGACCCGCCCTTCAGGTTGACCTGTTCTACCCTGGCCCCCGCCATGTCGGGGAGTATGGAATCGGCGGCGATTTGCACCACCTGGACGGCGATCCCCATTTCGCGCATGGCGTATAAGAAAAGGCATTGGCGCAGAGTTCGCCCAGCTGGCTCAGGTCTTCGCAGAAATGAAGCCGACCGCTTTCATGCCCTCCACTTTGCCTTGGCCCGTGCCGGAACCGCCGGGGACGATGCCGTCAGCCTGAAGCGGGGATAGGACACGTTTTGGCCTTTGCGACGAACCACACTTTCGATCCGATGGCCGGCAAGATTGTAGGGATAGGGCATGTGGTTGCCGCCCGATTTTGTCATATTTTTTCCCAGCCGTGCGGAGAGGATGGTGGGCGATTTTATGGCTTGACATGTATGTAAAAATTTTTTAATTAAAAAATAAATGAAATTTTTTTATCATAAGGAGCTGAATCATGGGAACAGGCGGGTTGACGGGGAACATTTATACCCCACTATCAGATGAGCAAGTAAAAACAATCCACAACCGCGCCCTCGATTTGCTGGAAGATTGCGGCATGACCTACGAGGAGGGATTGACGGATGTCATGCAGACCCTTGAAACGGCGGGCTGCCGGCTGGACCGGGAAAAACGGCGCATCTATTTCCCACGGGACCTTGTGGCCGAGATGACGGCCAAGGCGCCGGGGGAGTTCGTTATGCACAGCCGCGACGGAAAAAACGACCTGCACATGGGCAAAAACCGCGTCTACGCCGGCACGGGCGGCACGGCCACGAAGATACTGGATATGGATTCCAGGAAAGTCCGGCAGACCGTTTTGCGTGATGCCCACAACGTCGCCCGAATCATCGATGGGATGGCGAACATCCATTTTTTTCAATCCTGCTGCGTCCCCCATGACCTGCCCCCCGACCATTATGATCTCAATATTGTCTTCGCGGCCATGCTGGGCACCACCAAACACGTCATGCTGGGCTGCAACCACGATGCCGGGCTACGGGAGACCTTCCGCATGGCGTCCCGAATCGTCGGAGGAGAAGAAGCCCTGCGGCGGGCGCCGGTGTTTTCCATCAGTGCCTGCATCGTCATCAGCCCGATGAAATTCTGCACCCAGTCCACGCGCAACGTGCTCACCGCCGGTGAACTGGGGGTCCCCACCACGGTCACCAGCGCCCCCATGAGCGGCAGCACGGCGCCGATGACCATGGCAGGCGTCCTTCTCCAGACCCATGCCGAGGAGTTGGCCGCCCTCACGTTGCTCCAGGTCCATCACCCGGGGGCAAGGGTTCTTTACGGCGGCCTGCCCGCCATGGCCGACATGCGCAGCATGGGATATCTGGGCGGCAACGTCGAATGCGGCATGATGACGGCGGCCATCCACCAGCTCAGCCAGCATATCGACGTGCCCAATTACTGCAGCTCCGGCCTCAGCGACGCCAAGACGCCCGATGTCCAGGCGGGCTGGGAAAAAGCCTACACCACCGGACTGGCGGTCATGAGCGGCAACAACTACATCCATCACGCCGCGGGCATGCTGGAATCCATGATCTGCATCGCCTATGAGCAATACATCCTGGATGATGAAATCATTGGCCATGCCTTGAAAGTTCTGGAGGGCATCCAGACCGATGAGGAGCACCTCGCCTACGAGACCATCAAGGCGGTGGGGCCGGGGGGTAATTATCTCACCAGCGCGCATACCATGCGGCACCTCCGGAAAGAGTATTTCTGGGGAAACGGCGTCAGCGACAAGGGCAGCCGGATCCAGTGGGAAAAGGGAGGCAGCCGAACGGCCCGTGAACGCGCTGTCGATATGGTCAAGGACATTTTGGCCCAGCCGTTGCGGGCCGCTATCTCTCCAGATATCGAGGCCCGGATTCGGAAGGATTTCCCTGTTTACTTGCAGAAGTAGCTATCCGGCGTTGTGCGGCAGTCTCACCAACGGCCATATAATGAATGTGATTCATTTAATAGTCGGCTAAAAAATGCTTGACTCTGAGTCACAATGAGGGTATTTAAAATTTATTTTGAATAAATTGAAAATGAAAAATTATTTACACACACCCCGACCAAGTTCACCAGTTGAGGGGATGAACCTGAAAACGGAAGCGGACGGAGGATTCACGGGGCGGGTAATGCGCCTAAACCCAAATGATGGCAGAGACTTGTCTTTCTGCCGGGAAGCGTTTGGGTTCGATGCCCAACGGCGGGGATGGTTCCGGGAGGCCGACCGGCTCTATCTTTTTGAAGGGGGATTAACGGAGGAGCGGATCACGGAGATCCTGTCCGAACCCGCGCCGCCCAGCGTGCTGGATGTCCCCGAACCCCCTTTGCCGGAAGGCCCCATCCGTCAGAAGCTGATGACGATGCCCGACGGGCTGGAAGTCACCTGGATCCGGCATCCCCGGGCCCTGCCGGCCCCCTGCCGGCCGAGATGGCGGCATCACACTCATCTATTTATTCTGGACCATCCGGAGCTGGGGGTCACCGCGTACACTTCCATCCATGGATACGCCCATCTTGAGGCGGCCGACGCCCGGTTCCGGTTTTTCGGCCCCGGCGGAATCCGATGGATCGACTATCCCGACCGGGAAGCCGCCATCGGCGACGCGCTGGACATGTCTTTGGCCGTGGCCATGAAGATCCAGGTGGTGGGGACCCCCTGTGCGGGGAACAAAATCGCGGTCTATGGCGATTACGCCAATGCCGGCCCGGCGTTGAAATCCTTTTTTGCGGCTTATGAACGCATGGGGATCATTGTCACCAGCGCCGACCTGGGGCTGTCCATCGATCAGTTGCGGGAATGGGCCCTTCCCGTGGCCCCTACATCGCTGGTGCCTCTCGGGGTCTACCGGAACGGCGCCCCCTCGGCCCTGGTGACGTCCCGGGCGGCTTTCGGCGGCATCGAGGCCATGGCGGCGTGCCTGGGGGGCGGGCCGAAACTGGGCGATTTGACCCTGAGCCTCCAGGGCATCGGCGAGGTCGGTTATCACCTGGCCGGCCGGATTCTCGAAACCGGCGCGCGGCTGGCGATCACCGAGGCCAGCGAAGCGATCCGCCGGAAATTTCAATCGGAACACAGCACTGCATTCGAAAGCGGTCAGGCCACGTTTCTCGATGATCTGGACGGCATTTACGACGTCGCGGCCGACTTGTTCATCCCCTGCGCCCTGCGCGACATCCTGACCGACGAGAATTTGAAAAGGTTCAAGGCCGCCGGCGTCAAAATGATCGGGGGGCCGGCCAACAACCTGTTTCCCGATCAAATCAAGGGGCCGTGGACCTACCACCAGGCTGGACTGCCGGTGGTCCCCTATGAGGGCATCGGCGCCGGCGGTGTGACCGGCGTAGCGTATTCGGTGATGACCGGCATCTTCGGCCAGTGCCCTTTCACGCTGGAAGAAAAAATCAGCCGGATCAGGGAATATGTGGGCATGATTATGGACTGGTCCTCGGCTTATGACCTGCCGGCCCAGGTCATCAGCGACCGAATTTTGTTCAACCGGGTCATGCGGCGCCGGATCCTGCAACAGCAACAGTCCGACGACCTTCTGGAACAGATGAAAATCATGTTCGACAGCGGGGACGCCGATCTGGAACGGGCCTGGATCGACGCCTTTACAAAACGGGGCTATTTTCAGGGGGAAGGCCGGTTTCCGGATGGCGGCTGGAAGGGTTTGTAGCATCGGTTGAAACCGTTTGGAACACAAGGCAGGCAACCCATTAATCCCAATTCAAAAAAGGAGGACATCATGAAAAAATGGGGAATCACGATCATCCTGGCGGTGCTGATCATCGCCGTGGCCGGACCGGTTCCGGCCAGAACTCTGGACGACATCAAGGCTGCGGGCAAGATCGTCATCGGGGTCAAGGGCGACTATCCGCCCTGGGGCGTGATCAACAAAAACAACGAATTTGAAGGGTGGGAGATCGATCTCTGCCACAAACTCGCCGAGTTTCTGTTCGGCGACCCCGAAAAGGTCGAATTCGTGGCCGTTACCGGCGGCAACCGGATTCCTTTCCTCAATTCCGGAAAGATCGACATCATCTGGGCCACCATGGGCATCACCCCGAAGCGCGCCAAGGTGGTAGATTTTTCAATCCCCTACTTCAAGTCGGGCGTTCAGCTTCTGACCAAAAAGGACAGCGGCATCCAGAAGCTGGAAGACCTCAAGGGCAAGACCGTGATCACCATCAAGGGAACCACCGGAGCCCAGGGGCTGGATAAGCTGGTTCCGGATGCGGACCAGATCAAATTCGACAAAACGTCCGAGGCCTTGCAGGCCCTTCGCGACGACCGGGGCGTGGCCTTTGCCCAGGACGACATCCTGTTGTTCAAGCTGGTACAGGACAATCCGGACTGGCGGGTGACGGGCCGCGTGTTCAACAAGACCGACTGGGCCGTGGGATTGCGCAAAGGGGAAACCGACATCGCCGAGTTCGTCAATGAGTCGATCCGCAAAATGTACAAATCCGGCTACATGGTCGAAACCTTGAAAGCCTGGTGGGCCGGCCAGGAACTGGACGAGTACGTCAATCGCATTCACGATATGTTCAAGGAATAAATTGTGTCCATCGGGCGGGCCCGCTCCGGCGGGTTCGCCTCGACCCGCCGGAGGCCGGCGATGGGAGGGGCCATGAATCTGGACTGGCAGGCCATCTATGATGCGAGACATTACATACTGGAGGGACTTTTCAACACCTGCGCCCTGACCGTCCTGGGCATCGTTTTGAGTTCGGTGCTGGGGGTCGTTTGCGCCGTCATGCGCATCTCCAAGAACAAACTGCTGCGGGGCCTGCTGATCTTCTACATCGAAATCTGGCGCAACACGCCGGTGGTGGCCCAGATCTTTTTCCTCTATTTCGCCCTTCCCCTCATCGGCATCAAGATATCGGCGTTCAACTGCGGCCTCATCGCGTTGGTGCTCCATTTCAACGCTTACAACATCGAGGTGTTTCGCGCCGGACTCGAAGCGGTCCCGCCGGGCCTGACCGAGGCGGGGCAGGCCCTGGCGTTCAACTATTTCCAGCGCCTCAGACTGATCATCCTGCCCCTGGCGTTCCGGCTCAGCCTCCCCGCCCTGGTCAACAACTACGTGTCGCTTCTGAAAAACACGGCGCTGGTTTCCGTGATCGGCGTGGTGGAACTGACCTTCGTGGCCCAGGACATCATCGCCGATAATTTCACCTTTAAAGAGATGTATTCGACGGTGGCTGTTTTGTACCTGATCCTGGTGTTCGGACTGACCTGGGCGCTCCGGCGCATCGAACGCCGATACGCCATCGAAATGCTGTAAGCAGCGGAAGAGGGCATCATGATCGAGACCTTCACGGACAATTTCGGGTTCCTGATGATGGGCGCATGGAACACCCTTCGGCTGAGCGTTCTGGCGATGCTGATCTCGCTGGCCATCGGTACGGTTCTGGCGCTTTTGCGCCTGTCCAAACCGGTGCTGATCCGGCAGATGGCCCTCTGGTACATCGAGTTCTGGCGGGGCGTGCCCATGATCGTGACCATTCTCATGGTCTATTTCGCCTTCCCCGAACTGGTCAGCTTCGTGGGGCTGGATATCAGTTCGTTCAACGCCATGCTGGTGGCCTGTGTGCTGTGGACATCGGCCAACGCCGCGGAGATCGTTCGCGGAGGCATTCTGAGCCTGCCCTACGGTCAGACCGAGGCGGCCGAGAGCCTGGGCATGAACTATGTCCAGCGGATGCGCCTGGTCATCTTACCCCAGGCCATGCGGCTGATGATCCCGCCCATGATCGGGCTGTTCACCCTCCTGCTCAAGGGGACCGCCATCGGATTCATCATCGAATACCGGGAATTGATCCGGGTGGCGCAGATCACCATCGAGCGGATGGTCATTTACGGGGATCACATGGCCAGCATCAAGGTGTATTCCATCGTGATGCTGATGTATTTCATCATGTGCTATCCCCTCAGCCGGTTCAGTTTGTACTGGGAGCGCAAGCTGGTGGAAGGCAAATTCTAACGCGAGAGGGCTCGGTCCATGATTCAATTCAAGGGAGTGCACAAATCTTTCGGCGGCCGGCCGGTCTTAAAGGGCATCGACCTGGATGTCGCCAGAGGGGAGGTGCTGGTGATCATCGGTCCTTCGGGTTCCGGAAAATCGACCATACTGCGCTGCATCAACAAACTGATCGACATCGACGACGGACGGATCGTGGTCGACGGCATAGATGTCCATGCGCCCGACACTAAAATCACCGAGGTGCGCAAGGAGGTGGGGATGGTTTTTCAGCAGTTCAACCTGTTCCCCCACAGAACCGTGCTGGAAAACGTGACCATGGCGCCCATCCATGTCCGCAAAATGGAGCGGGAGGAGGCCGGGACCGTCGCCAGGGAGCTTCTGGAAAAAGTCGGCATTATGGATCAGGCGGAAAAATACCCCGCCCAGCTTTCCGGCGGGCAGCAGCAGCGGGTGGCCATCAGCCGGGCCCTGGCCATGAGGCCGAAGGTGATGCTGTTCGACGAGGCCACCAGCGCCCTGGACCCGGAGATGGTGGGGGAAGTGCTGGACGTCATGAAGCAGCTGGCCCGGGAGGGCATGACCATGATGTGCGTAACCCACGAAATGGGCTTTGCCCGGGAGGTGGCCGACCGGGTCATTTTCATCGACGAAGGGATGATCATCGAACAAGGCACGCCCCAGGCGGTATTCGACGCCCCCCGGGAAGACCGGACCCAGTATTTTCTGGGTAAAATTCTCTGATCGGGCGATGCATCGCGACCTCTGCTATCTCAAACGGCGCCGGTTATGACAGACACTGAAAATGGCACACAGCAGGTCCTGGATCGAATCCGGAACGAATACGACCATTTTACCCCCGCCCAGAAAGCCATTGCGGAATACGTTCTTCACAATCCGGAATCGCTGATGTTCATGCCCATCAATGAACTGGCCGGGGCCTCCGGCGTGAGCACGGCCAGCATCGTTCGATTCTGCAACGCACTGGGTTTTGATGGCTACACCCAGCTCACCAAAGAGATGCAGCAGACCCTCCAGGGTCAGCTCAGCACGGCGGGGCGGTTCCGGATCGCCCAATCCGCCCGCGCCAACCAAAGCAAAATTGAATTGGAAAAATGGGGCGATTCGGCTTTTTCCAGAATTCTCACCCACGAGATCGAAAACCTGAACCGGCTGCCCGACGTCATCAAGGCAGAGGAATTTTATCAGGCAGCGGAGCTGATCCACCTGGCCGACCGGATTCTCATTCTGGGGACCATGGCCTCCGCCAGCCTGGCCGGGCATATGGGCCGCATGCTCAGCAAGGTCTACCCGGAAGTGGATGTGGTGGACAGCGAGGGGGTGTTGAACGCGGCCAAGCTGTTGCGGCTGACCTCCCGCTCCGCAGCCTTCGTCATCGCGTTTCCGCGCTACCCGTCGGCCACAGTGCGGCTTGGGCGGATGCTGGCTGATGCGGATTGTCAAGTCGTCTCCATCACCGACACGCATCTGTCGCCCATCAGTGGACTGGGCCATATCACCTTCCATATCCCGGTGGGGATCCCCAGCTACGTCGACGCTTATGCCGCCCCGATCACCTTCATCAACGCCCTGTGTACGCACGTGGCGGAAATCGATCCCTCACAGGCCGCCGCGTCCCTGGCGGATTTCGACGAGTTCGCGCTGAAAGGCAGCCTGTTCGACAAGCAGATCTGGCGGGGGCGGCCCCGGAAAAACGGCAAAGGATAAACGGTCTGTTCAGTTAATCGGAGACATTAGAAAGGAAAAAAATGGAAAACCGATATGACGCCATCGTCATCGGCGCCGGCATCATCGGCTGCTGCGTGGCCTTTGAACTGTGCAAAAAAGGGCGCAAAACCCTCAATATCGATTTTCAGGCCGCCGCCGGCGCCGGCTCCACGGCCAATTCCTGCGGCAACGTCCGGTTTTACTACTCGACGCGGGACGGCGTGGCCATGGCCTATGAAAGCGCCTGGTACTGGCACAACTGGCGGGAATACCTGGAGACCGAGGACCTCAGGGGATACGCCCCGTTCCGCAACACCGGCAGCGTGTTCATCAAATCCAAAGGGGTCGACTGGAACCGGGTCAAGCGGAGTTTCGACGACGTCGGGGTCAAATACGAGGAATGGGATCTGGACACCCTCCGGCAGAAGATCCCCGTCGCCGATTTTCATTCCTTCTATCCCCCGAAACGACCCGATGATCCCGGGTTTTTCGATGCGCCCAAGGACTTGCTGGAAGGGGCCTGCTACACGCCCGAGTCGGGGTATGTCTCCGACCCCATGCTGGCCACCCAGAATGTGGAAGCGGCGGCCCGGGCCAAGGGCGGGGAATTTCTTTTTCGGAAGCGGGTGACCCGCATCCGAAAGGAAGACAATCGTGTTTCCGGGGTTGAACTGGACGACGGGACCGTCATCGAGGCGCCGGTAGTGGTGAACGTCGCCGGTCCCCATTCTTTTCAGATCACCGAAATGGCCGGATTGACCGGACGCAACCGGATCAAGACCAAGGCCCTGCGCCATGAGGTCCACGTCGTACCGCCGCCCCCGAATTACCGGCCCCTGGAACAAGGATACCACACCAACGACGCCGATATCGGCGGCTACTACCGCCCCGAGGCCGGGGATATGATCCTCACCGGCAGCGTGGACCCCAAATGCGACCCCCAGGAATTCGTGGACCCCGACGATTTCAACCGGGAGGTGACCGAGGACCAGTGGAAAGCCCAGGTGTACCGCCTGGCCCGTCGCATTCCCGAATTGCCGATCCCGTCGAAACCCACAGGCATCGCTGACCTGTACGATGTGAGCGACGACTGGATTCCCATCTACGACAAGTCGGATCTCAAAGGCTATTATCAGGCCATCGGCAGCAGTGGAAACCAGTTCAAAACCGCGCCCGTGGCGGGCCGGATGATGGCCGAATTAATCGAAAAGGTGGAAGGGGGCTATGACCACGATGCCTCTCCCCTTCAATACACGTTGCCGCACCTGGGCATCGCCATCGACACGGGCATGTTTCATCGGAACCGGCGCATCAATCCGGACTCGAGTTTTTCCGTGATCGGGTAGCCCTATGACGACGCACCGGACCGAAAAAGACCTCCTGGGGGAAAAGCAGATCCCGAAGGATAGCTATCTGGGCATCCAATCCATCCGGGGACTGGAAAACTTTCCCATCACCGGGATTCCCATCAGCCATTATCCCGAATTCATCCGGGCCATGGCTTACACAAAGAAGGCGGCGGCCCTGGCCAACGCCGAACTGGGGGAGCTGGAGCCGTCCCTTGCCGAGGCCATCGCCGCCGCCTGCGACGACATCATCGACGGCCGGCTTCACGAGCATTTCTCCAGCGATGTTCTCCAGGGCGGCGGGGGCACCACCGCCAACATGAACGCCAACGAAATCATCGCCAACCGGGCGCTGGAAATCCTGGGTCATGAAAAAGGACAATATCGGTTCCTGCATCCCAACATTCATGTCAACATGGGGCAATCCACCAACGACGCCTACCCCACCGCCATCCGGGTGGCGCTTCATCTGAAATTGACCCTCCTGCTGGGCCAGATGGCAATTCTCCAAAACGCCCTGGCGCGGAAAGGGGAAGAATTTTCGGATGTCGTCAAACTGGGCCGAACGGAACTCCAGGATGCGGTGCCCATGACGCTGGGTCAGGAATTCAACGCCTACGCCCTTCTGGTGGACGAAGACATGCGGCAGGTGCGCGGATCCCAGGACCTGATCCGGGAGATCAACCTGGGGGCCACGGCCATCGGCACGGGCATCAACTGTCATCCCGATTATCCACCCCTTGCGGCCCGGAAGCTCAGGGAGATGAGCGGCGTCGATGTGGTCACGGCCCCGAACCTCATCGAAGCCACCCAGGACTGCGGCGCCTATGTGCAGTTGTCCGGCGTCCTGAAGCGTCTGGCGGTGAAGCTGAGCAAGGTCTGCAACGATCTGCGCCTCCTGAGTTCCGGGCCCCGGGGCGGGCTCAACGAAATCAACCTCCCCCGGGTCCAGCCCGGATCGTCCATCATGCCCGGAAAAGTCAATCCGGTGATCCCCGACATGGTGATTCAGGTCTGCTATCAGGTGATCGGCGCGGACGTCGCCGTGACCATGGCCAGCGAGGCCGGGCAGTTGGAACTGAACGCGCTGGAACCCCTCATCGCTTTCAACCTGTTCCAGTCCATCACCCACCTGGGCCGGGCCTGCACGCTGCTGGCGGAAAAATGCATCGACGGCATCACCGCCAATCGGGATGTCTGCCTGGAGATGGTCCAGCGCTCCATCGGTCTGGCGACGGCCCTCAACCCCTATATCGGCTACGCCAAGGCCTCGGAGATCGCCGGAAAGGCGTTCGCCACCGGCCGGACCGTCCGGGAGATCGTCCTGGAAGAGGGATTGATGGCAGAGGAATCGCTCGACGAAATTCTGGGCCCGGAAAACATGATGAAGCCAAGGTCATTCAATCGCCGGAAAGGGCTTTAACATCAAGGCCAAACGGGTTTCAGCGAGGGTTAATCTTCGATCTCGATGGAAGTGATCTCCAGCTCCTGCCCCGAGGTCAACTGGATGGACCCACTGTCGCATTCCGGACAGCGGAACACCGGACCTTCGACGGTCCAGTCGTGGCCACAGTCGTTGCACCGGGCCGTGACCGGGACCTCTTCGATGTGGAGCCGGGACCCGGCCAGGGGCGTGTCCCGGGAGATGATGTCGT
>CAYSLC010000146.1:0-13931 GCA_964431545.1 uncultured Desulfobacteraceae bacterium
CCCCGCCCGCTGGCCGACATCGCCGAAAAGGCCGGATTGAACCGGCGGTACATCCGGGAGTGGCTCGGCGTCATGGTCTGCGGCGGGGTGGTGGAGCTGTCCCAGGGGCCGGAGGGGGAGGACCTGTTCCACCTGCCCAAGGCCCACGGCGACCTGATCGCCCGGCGGGCCGGCACGGGCAACCTGGGGGTCTACACCCAGGAGATGCCGATCCTCACGGCCTGCGCCCTGGAGCCGGTGATGGAGGGGTTTTCCACCGGACAAGGGGTATCCTATGAACACTACCCCACGTTCCAGGCCTTCATGGGCCAGCTCGCCGACGCCAAACACCGGGAAACTTTGGTGGACAAGTTCCTGCCCTCGGTGGACGGCGGCCGGATCGTCCAGCAACTCCGGGAGGGGATCACGGTCTGCGACCTGGGCTGCGGGGAGGGAACGGCGGTCCTCCTGATGGCCGAGGCGTTCCCCAAGAGCCGATTCACCGGCACCGACATCTCCAAGGAGGCGCTGGAAACCGCCAGGACCGGAGCCCGGCGCCGGTCCCTCGAAAACGCCGAATTTCGAAACCTCGACGCCGCCGCCATGGCCGACCGCGACGATCTCTCCGGCGTCTTCGACTACATCACCGCCTTCGACGCCATCCACGACCAGACCCGTCCCCTGGCGGCCCTCCGGGGGGCGTACCACTGCCTGAAACCGGGAGGGGCCTTCTCCATGATCGACATCGCCGCCGGTTCCCGCATGCGGGAGAACGCCGACCACCCCATGGGGCCGTTTCTCTACACCGTCAGCCTCATGCACTGCATGCCGGTTGGTCTGGTGGATGGCGGCGCCGGATTGGGCATGATGTGGGGCGAGGAACGGGCCGTGGAGATGCTCGGCCAGGCCGGCTTCGCCGACGTGACCGTGGCCGAGATCCCGGACGATCCGTTCAATCGGCACTTCTTCTGTCGGAAGTAGGCGGGGATCGCTACGGGAAGAGCCTGTAAATATCCTTCCGATGGGCAATCCGGCTACAAACAATCTCTTTCTTGTGTTTGTCGATCGTTACACCGATCCTATACTGGCCGATCCGCACCTTGTATTTTCCCGGAAAACCGGTCATTTGCTCGATAGACCCGAGGTCGAAGGGGTTTTCACATACCAGAGACTCAAAGACAACCTTCTCCGCCTGGGAGCGGACACCCTCGGGGAGCTTGGCAAGCTCCTTCAAAAATCGTTTTTTGTATTCAACTTTCCACATCTTGTTTCAGAGCTTGATAGAACTCTTTGGCTTCCCCCACGGAAAGGTTCTCTTCTTCGGAAACTTCGTCCATCAGTTTTGCCAATCCGTAGTTCTCAATCACCTCCTCAAGGCGTTTGAACTCTTCAATCGAAATCTGCACCGCTATCGGCTTCTGATTCTCATCCACAAGGATGTTCTTATTTATTTCAAGCATTTTAAACCTTATACCCTCCAGTGCCCCCGCACTATGAAAAAATTGTCCAAACCCGTTCTCCCCCTATCATACAAATCTATACCACCTGCCACCCTGAATTTCAAACCCGATCCTGTGCTGTTCCCGACCCAAAAAATCCCTGCCCCACCATATCCTCAGCCTCCTTCAGGAGACTTCCCCTTCTTGCCGGGGGACTTCAGCCCCCGGCAACGCCCGCACCCCCATTGATCTTTCCCAATGAAGCTTTATATTATTGGGTTGTCCGGCGATCGGCGCCGGAGCGATTTTTCTCATGAAAGGACGGTATGCCTACAAATACCAAGGTCGGCATCTACGTGGATGTCGAGAACATCAACCGCAGCGGCGGCTTCGGCATGCAGTACGACGTGCTGCGGAAGTTCGCCTGCCGGGAGGGGGCCGATCCCATGCGCCTCAACGCTTACGCGGCGGTGGATCGGCAGCGGTTTCAGAAGGACCGGAAATACCGGGAGCGGATCCAGAACTTCTTCTCCAAGATCCGGAGCTTCGGGTACAAGCTGGTGGAAAAGGAGGTCAAGTGGTACTCGGACGACTCCGGGAACCTCTTCTCCAAGGCCAACTCCGATCTCGACATGGCCGTGGACGCCCTGCTCCAGTCGGAGAACCTCGACCGGGTGGTCCTCGTCACCGGCGACGGCGACTTCATCCAGGTGGTCCGGGCCCTCCAGAACAAAGGGTGCCGCGTGGAGGTGCTCGGCTTCGACTTTGTCTCCGCCGACCTCCGCCGGGAGACGGACATGTTCATCTCCGGGTACCTGGTCCCCAACCTCCTCCAGATCCGGTCGAGCCCCAAGCCGTGGGGATCCCTCGAATCCCGGGTCCGGGGGAGCTGCTACTTCTACCGGGAGGTGGAGGGGTACGGCTATCTGCGGTTTTTGAGCCGGTTCGGCCCCCTGTGGATCACCGACCCCCGGGAGGAGAACTCCCCTTATAAAACGGCATACTTCAACAGCGACAGCGTCAAGTCGAACGGTTCGATCCTCTCGGATCTGCCGAGCCGGAGCCACATCTTCGAATTCACCCTGGTGGAGTCGGAGAAGTTCGAGGATCAGCTCCAGGCCGAGGAGATCGTCCTGGTCAACCGGATGTAACCCCCCTGCCCCACCGTTTTCCCGACGCATCTTCCCGGCGGTCCCCGCCAAGGGGATCGGTTCGACCCGTCGGCATGGGCCGCCGCCACGGGACGATACCGGGGATCGGGGCGGGCGACGATACGGAGATACTGGAGAAACACCATGAGCACAGCCACCGCCCGAAACCAGCCGGAAGGCGGTGCCCAGGAGGCGGAGATCGAGCGTCGCCGCACCTTCGGCATCATCAGCCACCCCGATGCGGGGAAGACGACGCTCACCGAAAAACTGCTCCTGTTCGGCGGCGCCATCCAGATGGCCGGCGCCGTCAAGGCCCGGAAGGCGAGCCGCCACGCCACCAGCGACTGGATGGCCATCGAGCAGGAGCGGGGCATCTCCGTCACCAGCTCGGTGATGAAGTTCGACTATCGCGGGTACGAGATCAACCTCCTCGACACCCCCGGCCACCAGGACTTCTCCGAGGACACCTACCGGGTGCTCACCGCCGTGGACAGCGCCGTGATGGTCATCGACAGCGTCAAGGGCGTGGAGGCCCAGACCCGGAAGCTGATGGAGGTGTGCCGCATGCGCAACACCCCCATCCTCACCTTCGTCAACAAGCTCGACCGGGAGGGGATGACGCCCCTGGACATCCTGGCCGACATCGAGGAGACCCTCCAGATCGAGTGCGCGCCCCTCTCCTGGCCCATCGGCATGGGCAAGCGGTTCAAGGGGACCTACAACCTCCACCGCCGGGAACTCAACCTCTTCACCCCCGGCCAGGAGCGCCTCTCCGACGACATGGTCACCATCCGCGATCTCGACGATCCCCTCCTGGACGAACGCCTGGGCAGCCAGGCGGACGAACTGCGCGAGGACGTGGAACTGCTGGAGGGGGCCGCCAACCCCTTCGACCTCTCCGACTATCTGAAAGGGAGCCAGACACCGGTCTTCTTCGGCAGCGCCGTCAACAACTTCGGGGTCCGGGAGATGCTCGACACCTTCGTGGAGATCGCCCCGGTCCCCACTCCACGGGAGACGACCACCCGGACGGTCCACCCCGGGGAGGAGGCCTTCTCCGGGTTCGTCTTCAAGATCCAGGCCAATATGGACCCGGCCCACCGGGACCGCATCGCCTTCCTCCGGGTCTGCTCCGGCCGCTTCGAGCGGGGGATTCGGATCCGCCACCACCGGATCGGCAAGGAGATCACCGTGGCCAACCCCATCATCTTCATGGCCCAGGACCGGGCCTCGGTGGAGGAGGCGTGGCCCGGAGACATCATCGGCATCCACAACCACGGCACCATCAAGATCGGCGACGCCTTCTCCGAGAAGGAGCCCCTCAAGTTCGTCGGCATCCCCAACTTCGCGCCGGAACTCTTCCGCCGGGTCCGGCTGCGGTCGCCGCTGAAGGCCAAGCAGCTCCAGAAGGGGCTCGTCCAGCTCGCCGAGGAGGGTGCGGTGCAGGTCTTCCGCCCCTTGGTGGGGGGGCCGTTCATCCTGGGGGCCGTGGGGCTGCTGCAGTTCGACGTGACCGTGATGCGCCTCAAGGCCGAGTACAACGTGGACGCCGACTACGAGCCGGTGGACTACGGCACCGCCCGATGGGTGAGCTGCCCCGACAAAAAGAGGCTGGCGGAGTTCGAAAAGGCGAACCGGAACCACCTGGCCCTGGACGCCGAGGAGAACCTCACCTATCTCGCCTCGGGGGAGTGGATGCTGGAGTTCGTCATGGAGAAATGGCCCGGGATCGCCTTCGCCAAGACCCGGGAGCATCAGTGATAGGATCGGCCCACCAATAGCCCACTAAAAATCAGCCATTCTCAACGGAGAACCGTTATTGACATCGCGGGCTCTCCTCTTATTATTGCTCCCAGGACGGCAGACTCGAACCGCCATCTTTCGATTCCCTCTGACAAAGGGAAAGGACATAAGGAGCGACACATGAAGACGATCACACCCAACAGCCTGGTTTCCATGGCCTTCGACCTCCACTGGAAGAGCAACGAGGCCGAGCACACCGACCGGTTCTGGCGGCCCGTCAATCTCTGGCGGGACCTGCTGCCGGAACCGCTGGGATCAAAGCTGATGGCGGGCGCTCCGGGCGACCGGTTCGAGATGACCTTCGCCCCGGGCGAGGCGCTGCCGGCCCGTGATCCCAAAAACGAGGTCGCCCTGCGGCGGGACCAGTTCAACCAAGACCTTGCGGTCCCCCGGTACGGGCGTTTCTACCCCAAGGGGCTCCTCGGCGGCCTCACCAACATCTTTCCCCAGAACCGGCAGCCGTTCCGGTTGGTCGGCGTGGACGGCGACCGCCTGCGGGCCGACCTGAACCATCCCCTGTCGGCGTACCCCCTCCACCTCACCGCAACCGTGGAGGACGCCAAGGAGAAGCCCTACGACCGGGGCGGCGAATGCGCGCTGATGATGGAGTGCCTCACCGAGGGTCCGGGCATGCAGGCCCGGTGGAACGGCCGGTCCACCGATTTCTCCGGGGACGGGGCCCTCTACCGGGAGGACGAAGCCCCGGACGAGCGCTTCTATGCCAAGCCGCGTTTGGTGAACCACATCGACGACCGGGCCATCGCCGAGATCACGGATCTCCACGGGTCCATGATGGCGCCGGGCATGGACGTCCTCGACCTCATGAGCGCCTGGCGCAGCCATGTGCCGGAGAAGGCCGGGCTCCGGTCCCTGACGGGGCTGGGGATGAACGCCGAGGAGATGGCCGACAACCCGCAATTGACCGGCCACATCGTACACGACCTCAACGCCGACCCGACCCTCCCCTTCCCCGACGGCTCCTTCGATCTCGTCCTGTGCACCGTGTCGGTGGAGTACCTCACCCAGCCGGAGGCGGTCTTCAAGGACGTGAGCCGAGTGCTGCGGCCCGGGGGACGGTTCGTGGTCACCTTCTCCAACCGCTGGTTCCCGCCCAAGGCGATCCGGATCTGGACGGAGCTGCACGAATTCGAACGGATGGGCCTGGTGCTGGAGTACTTCCACCGCTCCGGCGCCTTCGACGATCTCCACACCTTCTCCTCCCGGGGACGGCCCCGCCCGTCCACGGACAAGTACTTCCCCCAGATGCGGGTCTCGGACCCCGTCTACGCGGTGTGGGGCCGAAAATCGGACTGATCCGTTCCTGAATCATCGGGCCTGATCCGTTGGGCCCGTCGGACGGCCGGGGCCGGCGCTTGCGCGCCGGTCTTCCGGCCGTCCCTTTTTTCGGCATTCTTGATGATCCGATACTCCCCTCATAACGATTCCGATTGAAATCCCGATTGTTTTTTGGGCGTCCCAGTGGTAATCATTGGGGAGACGACCATACCGTGTGAAGGGATATCGATCGCTCATGCAACAATACGACATCGCGGCAAAAGTTCTGATCGACACATGCAGGGACGAAATCATCCGATACCTCATGGATCTGCCGGTTCAACAGACCCGGCTCATGGAACCACTTCCCCAGGAAACGGTCAGCGTGAAGCGGAGCGATTATCCCGTCATGATCACCGATCCGGCCGGCCATGACATGATGGTGATCATCGAGCTTCAAGCCGACTGGAAGCGCACGGTCCCCTTGAATCTGCTCGACTATCGGGTCCGCTATATGCTCAAATATGACGTGGAGGTGCTCACCTGTGTTCTGCTGCTCCGTCCGTCCGGCACCGCAACGGACCTGTACGAAGACCGGGAGGTTCGGTTCCGGTATCGACTCGTCAAAATCTACGAGATGGATGCAAAAACCGTCGTATCGGAGGGGCCGCTCTGCATGCTCCCCTTTGTTCCATTGATGAGAGGAGGGGCGGAGTACCTCGACGAGGCCGAGTCCCTCATTTATGGCAGCGAACGGGCGAGACCGGAAAGAGCAGACATGTTGACCTCCATGGCCATCCTGTCCGGCCTGGTCTCCACGGATTTGCCGGCAAAACTCATCGCAAGGAGGAAAGATATCATGATCGAATCCGCAGCGTACGATATCATTAAAAAAGAGGGATACATCGAAGGGGAAAAAGAAACCAGAACGAATACCGCCAAGAATCTGATTTCGCTTGGGGTCCTTACCGATGAACAGATCGCCCAGGCGACGGAGATGAGCGTCGATGATGTGCGGCAACTGAAAGCGGAGCTGAAAGGCTGATTTTGATCGTTTCCCGGAAAACGAAATTGGATACGTATTCATCGATGAAAGGACCATATCATGAAACACTGGGTGGGGTATCGGAAGGTATTGTCGGTTTTGTTGATGTCTTTGGCAGTGGCTTGTGGAGGAAGCGAGACTCCAGAGAACGCCAAAACCGCAACAACTGCCGGTGGTAATCCAGAACCAGTGGAAAAATTGGTGATCGACATGCCTGTATTCAATCCAGAGGCGTATTATACATTCGATAATCCCGGAGGTTGGTCCACTTATCAAAAGCTGAATCTTACCGATCCAACGGGAACCATCAAGGTCGCGGTTCTGACTTCGCCCGATAAAGGTCTTTCCTTTGAAGAATACGTGCAGACCTGGACGCAAGAGGAGGCAAAGGTTCTTGAGACGGAGAATGGCTGGAAGTATACGATCATGCAAATAGCCGAAACACCATCCATATTCATCGAATCGCCGGACGGGATCCATTGGTTATTTCAGATACAAAAGCGTGTCGATGATGCTGACGCGCAGTCATTCGTCGATACGGTGCTGAAAATTGCTCTGTCCGCAACCTATATTCCACGGGATGCCAAGGAATAATCACTTTCGTGGCGAATTACCAATGACCCACTTTCACGAAGAGATCGACGTGGCCGTCATCGGCTCCGGGGCCGCCGGGCTCTCCGCCGCCATCGAGGCGAAGGAAGCGGGGGCTTCGGTGGCCGTATTCGAGAAGATGAAGGTGACCGGGGGCAACACACGCCTGGCGGATGGGGGGCTGGCCGGGGCCGGCAACTTCCTCCAGCGCGAACGGGGCGTCGAGGACTCGGTGGAACTCTTCCAAGGGGACATGATCCGGGCCGGTCTTGGGCTCAACCATCCCCGGCTGGTTCGGATCGTCGCCGAACAGGCGGCGGGGGCCATCGACTGGACCCGGAACCGGCTCAACGTGGACTACATGGACCGCCTCGACAAGTTCGGGGGCCATTCCGCGGCCCGTTCCGTCAACATCCGGAACTATTCAGGCCTGGCCCTGGTGAGAGCCCTGACCGCCGGGGCCGAGCGGGCCGGGGTCGAGATCCGGACCCGGTCCCTGCTGGCCGGCTTCCACACCGATCCGGACAACAACGTGATCGGTATCCGGGTTCGGACCCGATACGACTTCCCCGCCGCGGAAAGCGGCGAGCCCCGAGACATCCGGGTCCGCCGGGGCGTGGTGCTGGCCACCGGGGGATACGGCAACGACATCGCCTTCCGGATGCTCCAGAACCCCATCCTGGACGGCCGCGTTCAGTCCACCAACCACCGGGGCGCCACCGCCGATGGGATGATCGCCGCCCTGAAGCTCCATGCCGCGCCGGTCCACCTCTCCTGGATCCAGACCGGCCCGTGGGGCTGCGCCGACGAGGCCGGATACGGCGTGGGGGCCCGATTCGCCTCCTACGCCGTCTTTATCACCGGAATCCTGGTGGACCCGGCCACCGGCCGCCGCATCGTGGACGAATGGTCAGACCGGAGGACCCGTTCGGACGCCATGTTCAGGGCCGGCCACCCCTGCGTGGGCATCACCGACGCCCAGGGCGCGGAACGGGAAGCCGGCAGCCTCGCCGACGGTCTAAAGGGCGGAAAAATCCGGGCCTTCGACAGCCTCGGCGACCTGGCCCGGGCCTACGACATGCCGCCGGACGAACTGGAATCAACCGTCTCCGGATACAGCCACGCCATCGAAAAAGGGGAGAAAGACGAATTCGGAAAACCCTTGGAAAAGGAGGCGAATCCCCTCGACCATCCCCCCTTTTACGCCATCCGCCTCTGGCCCAAGGTCCACTACACCCCCGGCGGCATCGCCATCGACGGGGAGGCCCGGGTCATCGACCTGGAGGGCCGGCCCATCTCGGGACTTTTCGCCGCCGGCGAAGTCTGCGGCGGCATCCACGGCGCCGGCCGCCTGGGAAGCTGCGCCCTGCCCGAATGCATCGTCTTCGGGCGGATCGCGGGGCGGACGGCCGCCTACCGCGTAATCACCAAATGCTCCGGCTTGACCTCCTCGGGGTTCTCCGCGTCGTAGAGTTTGGCGAGGGATTTGTTCTCCAGGGCCTTCTCGATCTTGGCCAGGCCCAGCTCCTCGGTCTCGTGGCCGAACCCCGGAATCGGCTCTTCCATCAGCTCATAGACGATCAGATCGATCCCTTTCTTGGCCTTCTTCTCTTTCCCGATATCGATGCCGATCCAGACATCCTTCTTCTGGATGATCTTGCCCTCCAGGAGGGGCAGTTCATCGATGAGTTTGATCCCCATGTATTCGGACAGGGCGGTCAGCTTGTCCGGGCTGTTGTCCTTGTCGAGATCCTCGCCGTAGACCTCCGTCTCTTTTTCGATCACCACCGGGTTGCCCTCCACGTCCTCGAACTGGGACTTGAGGATCAGCGTGTGTTTGTCACGGGAGTTTTTTCGCTCCTCGATCTTGCCGAAGAGGATGTAATGGTACCCTTTCTCCTTTGCCAGGCTCCGGGCACGGTCCTCGTCAACGCCCTTGTCCACCGAAAGATCAAGGTCTTCCACGTGGGCGAAACGGGCCGGTTCGTGCCCGGTCAGCGCCGTCACCAGCCGGTCTTCGAACCCGACACTCAGTTCCACGTTCACATCACTGGTCTTGGTCCTCTCGAAAGGGCATACCGCCAGCTTCAACCGTGCCTCGGACTTGCGCACGCTGGGAATCTTCCGCTCCACCACCACCGTCAGGCCGTCATCCCGGCCGCACGGGGAGACGGCCTGGAGATCGATGACGTTTTTGCCCGGCTCCAGCGGGGCCATGCAATTGAAATGGTAGGCGGCCCCTGGCGGTTCCAGGCGGAGAAGCTCCCCGGCCTGATCCCCGAACACCATCAGACGGACCCCGTTCGGGTCCCCTTGAATCTTGCCGTCGATCACCATTCGATCGAGATAGGTGGTCCGTTCGACGGCGGGGTTCTTCAGCGAAATCGTCGGCTTGACACATCCGGTCGATGCCAGAAGCGATCCGCCGGCGCCCCCCGCGTCCGGAACCACGGTTTCGAAACGGTTTCGGGCCAACCACCCGCCTTGACCGGCGGCCGAGGCGGAGGCGAGGCGGATCTCGGCTTCGGTCGTGTTGCCCGCCCGGTCCGTCGCCCGGACCTGGACCGCATCCCCCTCCCCGTATTCCGGGAACAGGTTCGTCACCTGGGCCTCCCTTCCCTGGACCGGCGCGGTTCGACCGGAGACGGTGATGCCGGTCAATCCCGACCCGTCGAACACGTAGCCGGTCTCGCCGATCACCGGCCCCACCCGGTCCACATCCACGTCCACCCGGGTCTCCGAGGAGAGGCCGGCGAGGTTCCCGGCGGTCACGGGGATCCGGTTCCGCCCGTTTTGCAGCGGCACGGAGACCGTGAAAGCCACCTCCCGCCGGGAGACATCGATGCGGACCGCCCGTCCCCCGACGGTAACGGTTCGAACGAAATCATCCTCGTCCCTGACGGTTCCTCGGATGGTCAGCTCCAGGGCATTGGTCAGCACCGGCGATCCGGGGGATTCGATGGTGATGTCGGGGGGCCGGTTCCCCCCGCCCTCCCACTCGATCAGGGCCTTCCGGGCCAGGTCCAGATAATGCTCCGCCTTGGCGGATTTGACCATCTCCACGGACGCCTTCAACTCCCGGATCGATGCCCGGAGCTTATCTCCGGTGTTCGTTTCCAGGGCCTGGTGGTAGAGGACCACCCCCAGTTCCCCGTGGGGAAAGTAGTCGATGAAGTGCATGCCGTAGGTCCGGGCCCGGCGCTGGTCCTCGTCCCGCTGGCGGATCGCCTCCCGCAGGTCCAGCTCGGCCTGCTTCCAGAATTCCCCGTCCGCGAAAGAGAGGGCCCGCTCGTAATAATGCCACCAACGGTTTCGAAAGAGCCCGCGGGTCACCCCGTACAGTCGGCCGTCCTTCTCGATGGGTCTTCGTTCCATGGCCGTCTGGCAGCCGCCGACGGACAGCAGCGGACCGAGGACCAGCAAAGCGACCAGGCGACGAATGGTCGGCGTCATCAACGCACCTCCTTTTCTAAACGATGGCTGAAATCCACTACGGGTTTCCGACGAGACGAACCCCGATGTGGCTGGTCCCCCGGTCCGGCGGCCGGTCCGACCGGTATCCGCAGCGGAGCCGCGTGTCGGGGAAACTCCATGCCCCGCCCCGGATCACCCGGGTGGCGCCATGGGCGCCCACCGGATTCTGTTCCCCATGGTGTTCGTATGCCGTCTCGCTGAACCGGTCCTCACACCACTCCCAGACATTGCCGCTCATGTCGTGGAGGCCCAGGCCGTTGGGGGACTTCTCTCCCACCGGATGGGTTTTGCGGCCGCTGTTCAGGGTGTACCAGGCCACCCGGCCCGGATTTTCGGATTCACCGGCGTACCGCTGCTCGTACCCGCCGCTCCGGCAGGCGTATTCCCACTGGGCCTCGGTGGGCAGGGCGAAGCGTTTTCCGGTCTTCTCGCCGAGCTTCTCGATGAACGCTTGGGCCGCCTCCCAGCTCACCATCTCCACGGGGCAGTCGTCGCCGCAGTCGGAGAAGGCGGACGGGTTCTCCCCCATGACCGCGGTCCACTGCCCCTGGGTCACTTCGAATTTGCCGATCCAGAAGGGATCGAGGCAGACCCGGTGGCGGGGGGTTTCGAAAGGAATGCAATCCCCCTCCGGTTCGTCGCAGCCCATCTCGAAACAGCCCCCGGGGACCCGGACGAAGGTCATGCCGGTTTCGGGCTCCACCCAGGTTTCCGGCGGCGCCGCCAGCCCCATGCTCCGGACGGCGGACCCGGCCCAACCATCGAAGTGGCGCCGGGCCTCCGGGATCATGAGATAGAGCCCCGCCGCTGCAATCACCACGAGAAACACCATCGCGGCCGCGGATCGGAGGAGAGTCACCCTCCATCGTCTCCGCCGTTTCGCCGGCCGGTGCGGCTCCGGTTCCTCCCCGCCAAGGTCCGGCTCCACCGCCAGTTCGACCCCCTCGTCCCGAAGGACCCGGATCACCGCCTCCTGAATCCGGGCGGCGATGGTTTCGTGGATCTCGAGGTGGATGGCCACACCCATCAACCGCTGCCGGTCCGTCCTTCCGATCCGGTGGGTTCCGCCGCAGAATTCTCGGACCTGGTTGGCGAAATCGAGGTATTTGTTCGAATTCTCGTGGATGAGATCGTGGAAAAGGATGTCGAGCAGATGGAGATGCGACTCGGCCGTCAGGCGGCTCCCGGATTCCACGGCGGGTTCGACGACCTCCGCCAGAAGTCCGGGAAGCTCCCTGCCGTCCGTGAGCCGCCGGTGAAGTTCGATCCGGGCGGAGAGAGCCGCCCAGTCCGCCAGGGGAGAGGGTTCCCCGTTCCCCTGGTGGGTCCATTCCAGATCCGGGAGGAGGGCCTCCTTCTCCCCGGGACCCATTTCCGGGAGGTATCGGTTCAGGACCGACGGGAAGATCCCCGCGGCCACCGTCCGGGCGGTCCGGACGATGGCCCCGTAAGCTTCCGGCGTCGCCGCCGTCTCGAATTCATCCTTGATCCGCCGATATCGAAGGTACGGCCGGAGATCAAAATTCAACGGTCGGGTTTCCACGGTGGAAAACCCCGTCCGGTCCAGAACACGCCGGGAAAGCTTCAACGCCTTGGCCGCGTCCCGCTCCCCGACCTTCCCCTTTTCCGGGTGAGCCGCGCGGATCCGGGATCGATTGATCGGGTCCAGGTCCTCGGATACGGTCTCGTCGATCCAGGGGTGGGCGGGAAACGCCCGGCACAGGCTCCGATAGGCGCCGATGGCCCGGCCCAACATCAGCTTGTCGGGAAAATCCTTGAACTTTTCCCTGGTCTTCTTCTCCCATGTGATGAAAACCTCCCGTTCCGCCCTCGTCCGGAGACCGGGGAAGAAGTCCCGGAAGATCCGCAGCATCAGTCCTTCCATGAGCACGGCGGTCTCCATGACCACCGAGGCGGGCGGATGGCGCCGGTCGAAGTGTTGTTGGATTTCCTTGAGGGACTCCCCGTATGTCTCCAGCATCAGCGAACCTCGGTCGATGGGCAAGGGTGGGATGGATCCGGATTGCGCCCCGTTTTGGAACAGAATAACTGTAAAAGACGCCCAAATTCAATACCGGATTTCCGAAACCCGCCCGTGCGAACGCTTTCATTATACGTCCACCGCCATCGAACATCAACCTCGACCTTGGCCGTTATCCCATTGTATCCCACCGATACAATGGATAAAAATACAACACCGCCGGTGACACCCCCCATGAGGACACACGAGAACCCCGACCCGAATTTTCCGCTTTATCACCCCGTTGAAAACATTGTAATATGACCGCTGGATCGGAGACGTTTGGATATCCACCCTTCATGCGAGGTTCTAAATCCTCCAATGCCGTCCGACATCAACAGATTGATCATATTCGACAGGTTTTTCGAGAAGGTCCACCGACGGATCCTCAACGCGCTGAAGCCGGCTGGATCCGCCATTGTCCTGGATGCAGGTTGCGGCACAGGGGGATTCGCACGCCTCATGGCCCGAAAACTGAAGGGCAAGGGACGGGTGGTGGCCCTGGATGTCGCAAACGAGATCCTGCTGAAAGGAAGGGGGACAGCGGCGATGGAAAAGATCGACGGACGGATCCTGAGCAGCCTGGGAGACATCGAACAGCTCCCTTTCCCCGACCAAAGGTTCGACCTTGTCTGGTGCAGCCGCGTCGCACACCACCATCTGCCGGATCCGGAGGCGGCCCTGGCCGAGATGATCCGGGTCCTGCGTCCGGGGGGTCGCCTGGCCGTCCGGGAGGACGGGGGCCGGCGCTGGTGGTTTTCGTCCAGGGACCTGGAGATCGACGAGGGCTTCCAGACCCGCCTGCACGACCTCTACGACCGCTGGTTCAAGGAGGCGCACGGCCGGGACCGGCCGGACGACGCCTGGTGGATGGAGATCCTGAAAAATCTGGACCTGGAACGCATAGAGGCCCTTCGATTCCCCTTTACCGGACCGGAAATGAAAACCCAGCTGGCGTTTCTGGACGATTGGCTGCGATCGTTTCTATTCCGGGATGCCTCCGGGAAATACCGGGCCCAACTGCCCCCCACCGACCGCTGGGCGCTGGAGCGTCTCACCGACCCGGAGCTGGAATGTTGTATCCTCAACCAGGAGGTCCGGCGGATCACCTTCGATTATGAAACCACGGTCTATGTTGGCGTCAAGCCATGAAG
>CAYSLC010000147.1:0-13615 GCA_964431545.1 uncultured Desulfobacteraceae bacterium
CTCCTGGAGATTTTCCGCAAGGCCTCCTTTCCCGAATGGCTCACCAGGGACCTGGGGATCTTCCTGGAGCAGGTGACGATCCCCCTGGCGGTGCGCTCCTCCAGCCTTCTGGAGGATGCCCAGTACCAGGCCCGGGCCGGGGTCTACTCCACTTTCATGCTCCCCAACAACCATCCCGACCCGGCGGTGCGGCTCGGCCACCTGGTCGACGCCATCCGGTTCGTCTACGCCTCCACCTTTTCCGAGGAGTCCCGGTTCTTTTCCAGGGGCACCGTCCAGCGCACCGAGGAGGAGAAGATGGGGGTGATCATCCAGGAACTCACCGGGGAGCGCCACGGGGACTTCTTCTTCCCCGCCATGTCCGGGGTGGCCCAGTCGTACAACTACTATCCACTGGCCCACATGAAGCCCGAGGAGGGGATCGTTCACCTGGCCTTCGGCCTCGGCAAGACCGTGGTGGAAGGGGGGACCGCCCTCCGGTTCTCCCCCGACCACCCCAAGTTTCTCCCCCAGTTCTCCACGGTGGACGACGTGCTGGAGAACGCCCAGCGCTCCTTCTACGCCCTGCGGATGGCCGATTTTCCCGAGAAGATCACCGCCCCCGGCGACGCGGCCCTGGCCCGGCTCGACATCGATGATCCCGTGGCGGCGGACGCGCCTCCGGTCCGGTTCCTCTGCTCCACCTACATGCCCGAGGACCACCGGATCCGGGACGCCGCCGTCATGGGAGGGGGCCATCGGGTCCTCACCTTCGCCAGCGTGCTCAAGTACAACGCCATGCCCCTGAACCGGATCATCGCCGACCTGCTCCGGATGGGTCGCAGGGGCATGGGCTGTCCGGTGGAGATCGAGTTCGCCGTCAATCTGCCGGAAAACAAAAAGACGCCGCCCGAGTTCGCCCTGCTCCAGATCCGGCCCATGGCCCTGAGCCCCCGGAACATGTCCGTGGAGATCACGGAGGCCGATGTCGACGAGGCCGTCTGCCACTCAGGGAACGCCATGGGAAACGGCGTTTTCAAGGATATCGCGGACATCGTCTTCGTCCGGCCCGAGACCTTCGATCCGGCCAGGACGGTGGAACAGGCCCGGCAGATCAGCCGGATCAACCGGGGACTCTCCGACGAGGGGAGGCGGTATCTCCTCATGGGCCCGGGCCGATGGGGTTCGGCGGACCGGTGGCTGGGGATTCCGGTCAACTGGAAGGACATCTCCGGCGTGGGGGCCATGGTGGAGATGTCGGTGGAGTCCCTCCGGGCCGATCCCTCCCAGGGCTCCCACTTCTTCAACAACATCACCTCCCTGGGGATCAGCTACATCACCATCCTCGACCGGGGGGGGGACTTCATCGACTGGGAGTGGCTCAACAGCCGCCCCGTCCGGGAGGAGACGGAATCTCTCCGCCACGTCCGCCTCGAAGGGCCGTTGACCCTCAAGATCGACGGGAAGACGAGCCGGGCGGTGGTGCTGGCGTGACGGCCGGGATTCGCCATCGCCCCGTAAACGGCGATGCAGGGGGATACCCCCCTGGGATTACCACACCTCCGGGCGGACCTATTCCTCCTGGTGCCATCGCACCGCTTCCGGGGTGTAGGTGAGACGGATCCGGCTGCCGGGATAGAGGGAGAGCGCCTCGGCCCGATCCCGGGCCACGCTCACGGTGAACGGATGGCTGTCGGACATGGCGGTGACGGCGATCCGGTCGTTGCGCTTCTCCAACACCATCCGGGTGACCTTGGCCCCGATGGCCGGCCCCTCCCCGGCCGGATCCGCCGTCTCCAGGATCCGGAGATCATCGGCGCCGAGCAGGGCCACGGCATCCGGTGCCGGGGGACGCGGGACCAGCAGGCGTCCCTCCTCCCCCCCCTCCGCCCCCATTGACCGTCCCCACGCCCCGTCCGGGCTTTCGGACCAGGGACCGAAGATGATGTTCTCCCCTCCCCCGCCCACCGGGCGTCCCCCGAAGAGATGGATCGCCGTGTCGCAGATCTCGTTGACCCATCCCCGGTCATGGCTGGCGATCACCAGGGTGGTCCCCCAGGTCTCCCGGGCCCGGAGGGCCGCCTCCTTGATCCGCTGGGCGCTGGCCGCGTCCACGGAGGCGGTGGGCTCGTCGAGGAGGAGCACCTCTGGCTTCAGGATCAGCCGGGCCGCCAGGGCCACCCGCTGGGCCTCGCCGCCGGAGAGTTCGTACCATTTCCGACCCGAGAAGGAGCGGTTCGAGAGCCCCACCCAGGAGAGGGCCTCCGCCACCCGTTCCGCCACGTTCGTTCGGTCGTGCCGGACCTTGAGGCCGTAAGCGATGTTGTCGAAGACGGAGCGTTTCATCAGGTAGGGGGCCTGGGTGAGGATGGTCACCCGGAACCGCGCAAAGGGGTCGAAGGGCCGGGCCGGCCTTCCCCGGTACCGGATCTCCCCAACAGACGGGCTCTCCAGAAGGGCGAGCAGGGTCAGCAGGGTGCTCTTGCCGCTGCCGTTGGGACCCACGGCGGCGGTGACGGTCCCCGTTTCGATCGCCAACCGGTCGATCCGGAGCACCGGACGGCCGTTGTAGCGGTGTTCCAGGTGTCGGATCTCGTAGAGGGGGGGGGCGTCGTCGTTCACGGCGGACCTATTTGGGGTGAAACTTTCCGGCCGGGTCGATCCTCGCCAGGGTCTTTTTGGCCACGGACCGGACGTCGATGACCGAGTCGGTGTTCATCATCTTCACCAGCCGAGGGGCCACGATCTTGGCGGCCGGGGCCCCGAATTTTCCAAGGGCCTCCACCGACGCGGCCCGGACCGCCCATTGCCCGTGGCCCAGGGTTCCCATGAGGTGGGGGATTTTCTTGACGGCCAGCTTGTTCCTCGGCCACTTGGGGTCGATCTTCCTCAACGCCTCGTCGGCGGTGGCCCGGACGTTCCGGTCCGGATCGGCCAGGCATTCCACCAGGTGGGGGACGGCTCCGGGCGCCGCCGGCCCCAGCTCCCCCAATGCCCCCACCGCGGCGGCCCGGACCTTCCAGTCCTCCGACTCCAGCGACTCCAGGTGGACCGCCGCCGATTTGGGGATCCGATCCCCCTTCCGCCACTCGGGATCCACCGCGTCCAGGGCCTTGGCGGCGGCCTCCCGGACATCCTTCCGCCGATCGACGAGGGCCGCTTCCAGTTGGGGGGCGGCCCCCTTGGCCGCCGGTCCGATCCGGCCCAGGGCCTCCGCCGCCGCGATGCGGACCGTGTCGAGGCTGTGGTTCAAGCCTTTGACGAAGTGGGGGATCATCTCCCGGGCCGCCTCGCTCCGGGGCCAGTGGGGATCGACTTTGGCCAGAACGGTCCCGGCGGTCTTCTGGAGGCTTCCATCGCTGTCGATGAGGGCGAGGATCAGGTCGGGGACGGCGGATTCGGCCTCGGAACTCTCCGGCCATTTGGGATCGATGGCCTTGAGGGCCTGGACCGAGGCGTTCCGGACATCCCGGTCCCCGTCCAGCAGCAGCGTGATCAGGTTGGGAATGGCGAACCGGGCCGCCGGCCCGAGGGCGCTCAGCCCCTGGATGGCCACCAGGCGGTCCCCGCCGAACCCTTCCTCCACCTTTTCGATGAATCCGGCGATGGCCTCCAGGGCCTCGTCACTGGTGGTCCACTGGGGATCGATCTGGTTCAAGGCCTCGATGGCGGCCAGGCGCAGCGCGTCGTCCTCGGAGCCGAGGGTGGCCAGCAGGGCCGCCACCGCCTCGGAGCCGATGTCGATGAGCGCCTCCAGGGCGCAGACGCGGAGGGCCTCGTCGGGTTCGGTGAGCATCTTCACCAGCCGCTGGGCCGATCCGGCGGGCACCGCGCCGAGACGGTTGAGGGCTTCGCACGCCGCCAGGCGCAGCTCGGGATCGTTCTCCCCCAGCAGATCCTCCAGCATCGGCGCGGCCTCGGCCGCCGGCGGCCCGATCTCCCCCAGGGCTTCGGCGGCGGCCAGCCGAACCCCCTTGGCGTTGCTCCGAAGCCCCTTGGTCAGGTCGGGGACCGCCGCCTGAGCCGCCTCCGTGGCGGCCCAATCCGGGTCGATCTCGTTGAGGGCCTCGGCGGCGGCCGTTCGGATCTCCGGTTCCGGGGCGACCAGGGCCGAGACCAGGTGGGGCACCGCCGACTCCGCGAAGGAGCCGTACCGGCCCACGGTCGCCAGGGCCTCCAGCCGCTCCTCCAGGGGCTGTTCCGTGTCGAGGAAGATATCGGACAGGGTCGACACGGATGCTTTGCCGCTCCCGGTCCGCGAGAGGTAGAACGGGTATCCCAGGATCACCACATAGGCGGTCGCGGTGATCCGGAAGAGGACCGCCAGCAGCGCGGCGCTCCATCCCAGCTTCTGGGGAACCAGGGCGAACCCGAAGATCTGGAGGGCGTCCCCCAGGTCGATGACCTTGACCAGGTTCTCCAGGGGCCAGAGGATCCATTGGGAGGGGGGCCAGCTGTCCACCCAGCCCACCGCCATCATCAGCAGGACCATCAGGACGAGGGCGGCGGGCATCCCCCACTTGACCGACGCCGGCGGGTCCTCGAGGCTTTCGAGCACGGGTGCGAGGCGGGGGATCAGGAGGATGAGCACGAGCACGGCGGGGATCAGACAGAGGACCACCGCCGCCCCCCGGACCAGGAGGTTCTCCACTCCGGCGGGACCGAGGGCGAGGCCGAAGGCCTGGAGGGCGTCGAGGAAATCGGCGCCGTTCACGACCCACCCGGCCAGCCCCATGCCCCAGGCGGCGAGCCCCAGGTCCGGAACCGTCTGGACGAAGAAGAGGTAGAAGAGGCCGAGCTGCGCAAGGAAAAGGATGAGGCGTCCGGGGGTCGCCGCCGGCGTTCGGACCAGGGCCGCGGCCAGGATCACGACGTCGAGGGCCAGAATGCCCAGCGTGACCCACGGATAGGGCGATGCCGATTTTGCGATCAGGGCAAGGATATCATCCAGAACAAAGGCGGCCGCCACCCAGAGCACGGAGATGATCGCGGCCCAGACTGCGTGTCGATCCCAATTCATCGTTTACTGTTCCCCCCGGTCGTTCACCGCGCGGTTGGGGCCGAGCCTCTCCATCCCGGCCGACTTGATTCTTCCATAGGCGGCTCTTATCTCAAATCGGGGGAAAAGTCAAAATGGGATGACCTTTATCGCCGCCGCAGGAGAGATACCGACAGATTCACGGCAAAGGCGATGAACAGAAGCACCAGGCCCAGGGCGATGCCCATGGCGAACTGGCCCTTGTTGGTCTCCAGGGCGATGGCGGTGGTGATGGTCCGGGTGTACCATTTGATGTTGCCCCCCACCATCATGGAGATCCCCACCTCGGTCATCACCCGACCGTAGGCGGTGACCCCGGCGGCGACGATCCCGTACCGGACCTCCCAGAGACAGGTGAGCAGCAGCCGCCGACGGCCGGCGCCCAGGGAGATGGCGGTGTGCCGGAGCTGGCGGTCCATGGACTCCACCGCCGAGGCGGTGAGGGCGATCACGATGGGCAGGGCCAGGATGGCCTGGCCGATGGCGATGCCGGGGATGGTGAAGAGCAGTCCCCACTCCCCCATGGGTCCACGCCGGGTCAGCAGGGCGTAGACCAGCAGGCCGATGAAGACGGTGGGCAGGGCCAGGAGGGTGTCCACCACCAGCCGGACGAACCGTCTCCCCTTGAAATCGAAGTGGCCGAGGAAAAACCCCAGGGGGATCCCGAGGATCAGGCTGGCGATCATGGAATAGGTGCTGGCCCGGAGGGTGGCGTATACCGCGGAATAGGTCTCCGGGTGACCCTGGGCCAGGAGCTGGAAGGCACGGATGACGCCGGCCCAGAGGAAATCCATGGGAGAAAGACTACGGGGCGGGGGGGGGAAAGAGCGATGCGCGGGGATATGGGAAGGGGCATGGGCGCCCCTCGTCCCGGCCCTCTCCCCCGTGTCGGGGGAGAGGGGGAAAAGCGTTTTTCCGGCCGGGGGTGGTCGTGGTCGTCCGGATCACCGGATATTCCTACCTGGCGTTGGGGGTGAACAGGGTCTTGCCCAGGAGTTTGAAATCGCCGATGAGCTTCTGGGCGTTCTCGCCCGCCATCCACTCGGAGAACCTGGCGGCGAGGTCGGACTTGACGTCGGGGCATCGTTTCTGGTTGACGAGCAGGACGGAATACTGGTTGACGAGCATCTCGTCCCCCTCGACGAGGATCTTCAAAGGAGGGTTCCCGCCCATGTCCGCCTCGTATTTGATGTAGGTGCCCCGGTCGGTCATGGTGTAGCCGTTTCGCTCCGCCGCGATGCGGATGGTGGCGAGCATGCCCTGACCGGTCTGGACGTACCACTTCTCCTTGTCGGGAACGGGGATGTCGGCGCCCTTCCAGAGCTGGATCTCCCGCTTGTTGGTGCCGGAGTTGTCCCCCCGGCTGACGAAGGTGGCCCCCTTCTCCTTAACGGTCTTCATGGTCTCGGCCACCGATTTCCCCTTGATGCCGGCGGGGTCGTCGGGCGGGCCGATGATGACGAAGTCGTTGTACATGATCTGCCGGCGATCGACCCCGTAGCCGTCGGCCACGTACTTCTTTTCGGCCGACGGGGCGTGGACCAGAAGAACGTCCACGTCGCAGTTTTTGCCCATCTCCAGGGCCTTTCCGGTGCCCACGGCGGTCCATTTCAGCTCGATGCCGGTATCCTTGGTGAACGCCGGCGCCAGATAGTCGAGCAGGCCGGTGTTGTCGGTGCTGGTGGTGGTGGCCATCATCAACGGGTCGGCCGCCGGGGCGGCGGTCGCCAGAAGGATCAGACAGAGGGCGATCATCGGAGTCTTCAGGATCGGTTTCATCGGAATGGGGTCTCCTTTCTTTCTTACAGTGAATGTTCTTACAGTGAATGTTCGGGCGAATCTTCCGCCTGGGGCTGTGGATAGACCATCTTGCCGCTCAAACTGGTGTCGTACCCCTCCATCGTTCCGGCCAGTTGATGGAACTCCGGCTCGTGGAGGAGGCCGATGAACGACTGGACATCGGGGTCGAAGAACCGCTCCTTCTTCACCAGGAGATCGAACCGCTCCCATCGCAGGGGGAGGAAATCGAGTCCCAGGAGGGAGGCCACCGGACGGATGGCCGGCCCTGCGTCGGCCCGGCCGGAGAGGATCTCAAGGCCCGCGTTCAGGTGCTTGTCGACCTCGTTCCGGTAGCCGTCGATGGCGTTGCCGTCGATGCCCGCCTTCCGGAGTTCGTTGTCGAAGAGGAGCCGGGTGCCGGTGCCCAGGGCCCGGTTGAAGATCCGGACCCCCGGCTTGGCCAGATCTTCGATGGCCCGGATCCCCTTGGGATTCCCCCTGGCCACCAGGATCCCCTGCTCCCGCCGGGAGAAATTGACCACCGCCGGCAGCCGCTCCAATTCCTGGGTGGCATAGACGAAGTTGTACTCCTCGTTGTCCTGGAGCAGATGGCTGGAGGCCATGTGGCACAGGTTCCGGCGCAGGGCCCGGAGGCCCCCCATGCTCCCCAGGTTGCCGAAGACCGCCACGTGCTCGGGATGGCGGGTGTTGAAGAGCGAGAGGGTCCGGTCCAGCAGCGGATCGTTGCTGCCGGTGATCACCAGCAGCCCTTCGGCCTGGGGGGGCGGCGCCAGGGGTTGCGGGTAGTTGATGGTGTTCGATTCGATCCACTGCTCCACCAGATGGCGGGGGAAGATCCATTTCCCCGTGATCTTCGTGGCGGGCAGCCCTTTGTCGGAGACGAGGGTGTAGACCATCTTTTCGTTGATGCCAAGGAACCTGGCCACCTCCCGGGTGGAGAGCATGGTTCTGGGGCCGTCCTGCTCGGGGGTCTCTTTCTTTTTGCTCATGGCGATCCTTCCAAATGTATCTCAGTGGTGTTTTTAGTATACCGTCACTGGTTCTGTCAAGAATTAGGCCGGATGTAAGAAAAAAGATACCTATAATAACCCTTATGGACAGTAAGGTCAAGGCAACATGGAAATTTCCCCGCTCGGGGGACGGTTAGGAGGGATCGGCGTCGTTCGGCAAAAGCCGGTAGGCCCCTACCTGGCGCCGTGTGGGGATCAGGAGGAGTTCCGGGTCGGGCAGCAGCCGGATGGCGTTGGTGGTGAGGTTGACCCCCAGAAAGGTTACCGTGGGGTCGAGGCCGGATTTGGAAAGACGGATCAGGGACGCCCGGTTTTCGACGGCCTTTTTTCCGTGGGTCGCGCTCCGGTGGACGGCCACCAGGAAGAGATCATCGGTGTCCTCGTGCAGGACCCGGACATGGAGGTACCGGGGTCCGGAGACGGTCCGAAGGACGCGTCCGTCGGTCCGGTCCACGAGGACCAGGGCCCGATCCACCGTGGCCGCGGCCCGGTGGTCCATGACGGGGATCAGCACCAGGCGGTCATCGGCCAGGCAGCCGAACCGCAGTCCGTCCGGGTAGGCCGCGACCGTCCTGCCGGTGCTCCCCTCCAGCACCGCGGTCGTGGAGTAGATCCGCTCCGGCGGTTGCCCGCCATCGACGGGGGCGGTCCCATCGTGGGCCACGACATATCCGGCGTCGGCCGGGATGGTCCAAAGGGTGGTCCTGTCGGGCAGATGGACCAGGGAGGTTTCGCCGGCCGCGGAGTAGAAAAACTGATGGCCGCCTCCGAGGGCGTACCCCGGGCTTCGGCCGCTCTCCTTCTCCTCCCAGACGGTCTCGCCCGTGGCGGCATCAAGAAAGTAGATGGGTCCGTACGCCTCGCCGTGGAGCTGGGCCAGAACCCCGCCGTTGAGATCGATGGTATCGATGGTCTCTTCCCCGGACAGGGTCCGTGCCCACCGAAGACGCAGATCGGGGCCGTGGGCACGGATGTGGAGCCCCTCGTAGAAGAGCAGGGTCTCCCCGTCCGAGAGAATCAGGGGCTCCGCCATCGCCACCGGAAGCCGCCGGATCACCTCGCCGGTTCGGGGATCGAGCCAGGCGAGGAGTTCGCCTTCCCCCTCCCCGGAGCCCCGGATCGGCACTTCGTTCGGCTCCATGGCCAGATCCGGATGGATGAAGCCGCCGGTGATGTCCCGGGAGGACCAGAGAATCTCGCCGGTGGCCGGGTCCAGAGCGGTGATGCCGTCATAGGTGGTGACGATCCACCGGCCCGCCTGGAGGTCGGTGGAGAAGATGACGGCCGGTTCTTCGCCGAAACGCATCTCCCAGGCGGGCGCCAAGGCGACTTCGGGGGTGAAATCGGGGGTGTTCCAGGGAAGGAGCCAGAAGGGGATCAGGGCGGCCCCCTTCCAGACCGCCAGCCCCGTGAGACCCGCCACCAGGGGCCAGCCCAACAGGGCCTTGGTCCGGACCCGGCGGCCCACCACGAACGTCTCCGAGAGCTGGTCGTGAAACCCCTGCTTCCGCTTCCGGAAGGGGATCACCAGGTACCCGGCCATCGGAAAGAGAAAGACGGCGGAGAGCAGGTGGTAGGCGAGCCGGAGGATCACGGAGACGGTATCGGGGCGCTCCCCCCAGGGGTCCACCACCCGGAGGCCCCAGGCCCCCATCCCCAGGGTCCGTCCGTACCGTTTCAGGGGGACGGTGAAATACAGGACGGTAAAGGCGGCGACGAAAAACTGTGTCCCCAAAAGGGGCGTTCCGGCATAGACCGGATCGGCCGTAATCCCGGCGATCCCCCGGGACAGGGCGAAATAGAGGCCCGCGGCCAGAACGCCGATCAGGGCGACGTCCAGAAGCAGGGCCGACAGGCGGACCCCCAGGCCGGCATACCCCAGGGAGGGGTCCGGAAGGCCGGGGGCCGGTGCCGGTGCCGCCGGTCCGAGGCCGTGACACTCGTTGCAGCGGTACCCCTCGACATCCTCGATGTAGCACGCCTCGCACAGGGAGATGCCGCACCGGCCGCATCGCCGCACGGCCACCGAATGGGGGTGGTGGTAGCAGGTGGTCACCGATGGCGCCTTGGCGGTCTTCCTGTGGAAGTATCCCTGCTTCTCCCCCAGGGAGACCGCGAGGCGGCGGATCCGGTACTCCGAGGAGAGCATCCCCTTGCGGCTCACCCGCATGGGTTCGCCGTCCATGGCGGAGAGCAGTTCGGTAAACCGGTCCATGAGGGTTGGAAGGTCGGCGCCAGGGTGGTGGACCATGCGGATGTTGGGGGGGCACTGGATCGGAATGGGCCCTTCGCCGTTGTCGGCCGATAGGTAGGCGCGGCTGGAGAGAAAGGCGTGGAAGGCCGTGTACATCACCCGCCCCATGGCCTTGTTGATGAGATTCGCCGCATAGATCCGGCGCTCCGGATGGATCCAGACATTGCGGATGATCCCCTGGGGTAGGCTCGCGTCCTCCAGATCCATCAGGGGGGCGAACCCCTGCTCCGTCAGCCAGTTCGCGTGTGCGTCGAACTCCCTTTTCCGGAGCCGTTTGAGGTCTCCGAGCCGGGTGGGGTGGAGCCGGGGGGCGTCGTGGGCCATGATGGGGACCAGGAACCGGTTGCCGGCGAGCCGTTTGATCCAGTACACGACGGAGAGGATGGGGAGAAAGAGAACGGCCGTAATCGCCGGGGTCCCTTTCCTCACCACCCTGAACATCCAGGAGAACGGATACTGGGTGAAGTCGATATAGACGGGATTCGCCTCCCGGGGAGGCGTCTTTGGCAGGGAGGCGTCACAGACCTCGCACCGGGACCGGTCGTCCGGATTGGCCATGCCGCAGGTGTCGCAGAACATGCTGTGCTACCTCAGACACCAGGAGGCGATCATCTGCATGAGGCCCACCCCGGTGATCATGGGGTAGAAGATCACCGTCAGGAGATTGAAGTGGAGGGCCAGGATGATCAGGATGAAGCCGAAGATCTGGACCTTCCCGGCCAGGGCCGCCGCCTTTTTGGGGAGCAGGGCCTTGAGGAGCCAGAAGCCGTCCAGGGGCGGAAAGGGGATCAGGTTGAAGACCCCCAGCACCAGGTTGATGAGGATCCCGGCGCTCAGGACCGTAAAGAGGACGAACCAGAGCCCGGCCAGGGGGCCGGTCTCGATGAAGACCGGGGAAAAGATGTCCCAGTGCACCCCCAGGATCCCCCCCGGATGGAGCCGGTTGTAGAGGAAGGCGGCTCCCAGGTAGAGGTTGAAGCTAAGATAGGAGAGCAGGAAGTTGGAGATGGGTCCGGCAAAGGCGAGGAAGACCTGGTCCCGGGGGTGGCGGCGGAGGCGGACCGGATTGAAGGGGACCGGTTTGGCCCATCCCAACACCACGGAGGCGTTGATCAGATAGAGGCCCAGGGGGACGAGGATGCTCCCCACGAGACTCACGTGGCGGATCGGATTGAAGGTGAGGCGGCCCGCCTCGGCGGCGGTTTCGTCACCGCAGGCCGCGGCCCCCAGGCCATGGCAGAGTTCGTGGACCACCACGGAAAAAAAGAGGGCGTAGAGAACCAGGCCGATGGCCAGCCACTCCAGGTGCTGCCGGTCGTCCCGGAGATGGGGGTGGACCAGGGCCGCCAGGGCGAGGGGAAGGAGCCATAGGAGCAGGTGGCTTTTCTGGTGGATGCGTTTCATGGTAAAATCCGGCGGAACAAAGATGGGCCGGTCGATCTTCCAAATACAGGCTTTTTGGGTTGGGGGCAATGGAAAAAAGTGGTATAAAGCACCAAAGGCACGACTCCGGGTGGTTCCGTTATCGATACCACCTCACCTGGGAAGCGCTTTTTTACAGGAAATAAACCTATCTTATCCGGACACGGAAAAAGGGGAGTACGAGATCATGACCACTGTGACACTCTCCGCTCGATTGGAGCCCGGTGAAGCCAAAAAGATCGATGCACTCGCGGACGAAATGGGATGGGAGAAAGGCGCCCTGCTCAAGCATTTAATTATGAAGGGCTACACCGATATTCAGACCGAGAGGGCGCTCCATGCCTACCGCCGCGGAACCATAACCCTTTCCCGAGCCGCTGAAATCGCGGGACTCGGCTTCCGGGATATCTTGCTCCGGCTGCCGGAGGAATCTGTCGAACTGAATTATGACTTGAATGAGCTGGAAAGGGATCTGGAAGATATTTCCCATGATCCTGATTGCTGATGCGGCGCCGCTTATATTTCTTGCCAAGATCAATCAGCTTCAGCTGATCCCTTGCTTGTTCGAGGCCGAGATCCTGGTTCCGTCAGTGGTGAAAAACGAAGTACTGGCTCCCAAATCTCCTCCCGACGAAACACGATTACTGGAAGCTTTCATCTCTGAATGTGAAGTCGTCGATTTATATGATCCAAAAATTTTTACGACGGCCCTCAGCTTTGCGGACAACTGCGTTCTGACTCTGGCTGAAAGAGAACGTGCCGATATGATCCTATCCGACGATCGGCTTGTGAGGAAGGTGGCGGGCATGGAAGGCTTTCGGGTGTTGGGGACACTGGGAATTCTTATGTATGGCCGCGGAAAAGCTCTCCTCCCAAGAGAAAAAGCCATCAATCTGCTTGAGGTGCTCGTTGCTCGGCACGATTTCAGAATCAGCGCCACCGTATACAACACAGCCCACCAAGAGCTGTTGTCCGAACGGAAGGCGGGCCGGCAAGCTTGAACAAGTCCTACATGCCGCATGTGGTTCAGCATCCAACACCGTTCGAAAAAGTTCCAAAGATGGCTTTACGCATCCACTTGATGGTTGTGGTGATTCTGTTTTTTCCGAAGCTTCTGGGAGCCATGGACCCATGGCACGCGCGCCAGGTGGGGTACGTGGAGAGCCCGGCCGTGACCGAGTCGAGCGGAATGGCCGCCTCCCGGCGTGATCCGTCCGTTTTGTGGACCCTGAACGACAGCGGGCATCCGGCGGTGCTCCATGCCCTCTCCCGCGACGGCGAGGATCTGGGGCGTCTCTCCGTGTCCGGCGCCCGGAACCGGGACTGGGAGGACCTGGCCGCCTTCCGGCTGGCGGAACGCCCCTATCTCCTGATCGGGGACGTGGGGGACAACGGCGGCCGATATCGCCACTGCACCCTCTACGCCGTTCTGGAGCCGGGGTTGACCGACGGGCGGCTACCCGCCGGGGCGACGGCTCCGGTTGCATGGTCGATCCGGTTCGTCTACGCGGACGGCCCGAGGGACTGCGAAGCCGTTGCCGTGGATGAAACGGCCGAACAGGTGCTCCTGCTCTCGAAACGGGATGTTCCGCCCCGGCTGTACTCCCTCCCCCTCCGGGCGACGGCCGGGGGCGAAACCGTCACCGCGCGGCCGATCTTGACCCTCGGCGGCATTCCGCCCCCCTCCCCCGCGGACCTCCGATCAGACCCCCGGTACGGAAAGTACGCCGCGCAGCCGACGGCCATGGATGTGGCGCCGGACGGATCGGCGGCGGCGGTGCTCACCTACAAGCGTGTCTACCTTTTCGAACGAAGCGGGGACGAGCCGTGGACCTCGGCCTTCTCCCGGAAGCCGGCCCGCCTGCCCCTGCCGCTCCTGCCCCAGGCGGAAGGGATCTGTTTTGCCGGGGATGCCCGAACCCTCTTCGTCACCTCGGAAAAGCGGCGTCCCCCGCTGATCCGCATCCACCGGTGAGCCGGCGTAAGGGCGTCACAAGAATTAAAACCACCCGGCTTCATCCTGACGTCAAAATTTCATCATAAACAAAACGGCGGGCATCTTATTTTGTTGTGACTCCCGAACAAAAAGGAGTGCGAAAATTTCGTTTTTCG
>CAYSLC010000148.1:0-13594 GCA_964431545.1 uncultured Desulfobacteraceae bacterium
GCGTCCGGCGGATCTCCTCCGGCGCGGGCGGCGGCCCCCCGGCGCCGGCCGCCGGGGGGTCCGGCGGGGCCTGTTCCGCCAGGGACGCAACCTCCGAGGCGAGACGGGAAAGGGCCGTCTCCAGGGCGACGAGGGCCTCTTGAACCGCTTCCGGTTCGTCCTCCGGGGTAATGCCTTCCAGGCTCCGGGCCAGCTCGCTCACCTCCGAGGCGCCGATGGTGGCGGCGGATCCCTTCAGGGAGTGGGCCATGATCCGGGCGGTCTCGAAATCGGAGCGGTCGAGCCGTTCCCGGAATCGTCCGGAGAAGTCCTTCTTGTCCCGGCAGAAATAGGCCGCCAGATCCACGTACATTTTCCAGGATCCGCCCACCCGCTTCAGCCCCTCCTTGATGTCGAGCGTCGGCGGGTCGGGGCCGGGCCCGACCCCCGATCCCGGCGGCCCGGGGATCACCACATCCTCCTCCGGCGCCGGGGGGAGGGCCGCGGATCCGTCATCCGTCGGCGGTGCGATGGCGCAGATCAGATACGGTTCCCCCTTCCGGGAGATCGGGAATCGATGGAGGGTGTGGTTTCCGTTCATGGGAATGGGGCTCCGGGTTTCCGGGGGGCCGTCCGCTCCTTCGGGGGCCGCGACGGCCCCGGCCGTTGGGAGGTCGACGTCGTCGAACAGGTACTCCCGGTTCTCGGCACCGAGGCACCGCTTCATCGCATCGTTGACAAAGAGGTACCGTTTCAGGCGATCCTCGATGAACGCCGGGCCGGGAAGGTGTTTCATGAAGGTCCGGAAGAGGGTCCGGCTCCCCCGCAGCAGGGTCTCGGATCGCCATTTGGCCCCCAAGACGGCGACTGTCTGTAAGAATGGGCCTTTTTGGATGGGGAAGTCCAGAAAAAAGAGGCGGTCCGGGGGAGGGACCCGGCCGGCGATCTCCAGAACCGGGAGATCGGACGAACGGCCCACCAGGATGATGTGGACGCCGGGGTCCCCGACCCGCAGGGACCGGACGTGCCGGACGAAATCCCCGCCGGACCAGCCGGGGTCCCCCACGAAGACCAGGGCGAAGGGGCGCCCTTTCCGCCGGGCCGCCTCCAGTTCCGGTGCGCCGCCCAGGGATCCGAGGTGGTTCTCGATATCGGACGCCGAGGCCAACATCTCCCGGTATCGCCGTCGGACCGATGGGTCTCGGGCGACGGCCATCACCCGGAGCGGACGCTTTGGGCGATCGTGCATGGTCGGGCCTTCCCCTTGCTCGTTATCCATACCGGTTCCGGACCGGTTTCGGTGTTTTGTCGGATGTACCAAAACGCACCGGATACACCGGCGCCCGAAGAAGCCGAAACGCTCCCCCGGGTGGCGCGCCGTTGCGGTTCGTCCCACATTAAACAGCAATGCCCATAAATTTCAACCCATTTCTGGCGACTCGCCCCCCAGGGGAACCCGGAGCCGGAGCAGAGGCGGGGCCGCCCGCGGGTCACGATGAAAAAAAGGTTTGCACAATTTCCGATAATCGGGTTATTTTCCCGAATAACTAGTAACAGCCTGGTAACCGGAACGGGGTCGAGGGGCGAAAGCGGCTTGGGGCGGCGGACCATCCGGATGGGTGGGTCCTTTCCGCCGATTCCATGGCGCCGCCGATCGATGGCGCCCGCCTCCCACGGTTTCCGGCCGGAGTTCCAGAGGGCCGAAGCCGATCCGAAACCGCCAAAGGAGATCGTATATGACGCGTATTTTGATCATCGACGACGACACCCAGATTCGGGAGATGCTCCGGCAGATGCTCGAAAACGAGGGGTACTCCGTCTTGGACGCCGCCAACGGCAAGGAGGCGATCAAGCTGCAGCACGAAACCCCCTGCCAACTGATCATCACCGACCTCATCATGCCGGAGAAGGAAGGGATCGAGACCATCCGTGAACTGAAACGGGATTTTCCGGAGGTGAGCATCATCGCCATGTCCGGCGGCGGCGTGGTGGGTCCGGAGGCCTATCTCAAGATCGCCAAGAGCCTCGGGGCGAAGAAGACCTTCGTCAAACCCATCGAGCGGGCCGAACTCCTGCGGGGGATCCGGGACGTGCTGGACGGCCGCGAGGACTGATCCGCCCCGGACGCCCCCAACAACGGGCGTGAAAAGTCCCTTCCCTCCCCTCCTCGCCCCGGGCGGCCCGCCGCCCGGACGTTGCCAACCCCGCCCTCCTGCCTTATCCTTACCCCAAAAGAGATGGACGGTCCAGTCACCGCGAACATGGAAAGCCCCCCGCGGCCATGGCCTTGGGGGGCTTCGTAATGAGGAGGCACCATCTTATGGAAAACCCCATTCCCTCCGCCCGGACCTACCGTTTGGGACGGGCCCTGTTTTTGGTCATCCTGGGTCTTTTTCTGGCCCAAGGCCCCTGGTCCGCCGACGGGTGGACGGTACCGGCGCCCGCCGCGGCGGGGGATCTTTCCGACGCCGACGGCCCGCCGCCCTGGCCCCATGAGCGCGGCGACCTCGCTCCGGACCCCGAGGTGGTCTTCGGAACCCTGCAAAACGGTTTTCGGTATATTTTCATGGTCAATCAGCACCCGGCCGACCGGGTGAACCTGCATCTGAACGTCCGGGCCGGGTCGGTCCATGAACGGGAGGATCAGCGGGGCGTCGCCCATTTCCTCGAACACATGCTCTTCAACGGCTCCGAACATTTTCAGCCCGGCGAATTGGTCAAGTATTTCCAGTCCATCGGCATGCGGTTCGGCGCGGACGCCAACGCCCGCACCGGGTTCTTCGAGACGGTCTACGATGTCGTTCTGCCGTCGGGAGATGCCGAAAGCCTCTCCGACGGCTTGCTGGTGCTGGGGGATTACGCCGCCGGGGCCCTGCTCCTGGAAACGGAGGTGGAACGGGAGCGGGGCGTGATCCTGGCGGAGAAGCGGGCCAGGGATTCGAGCGCCTACCGCACCTTTGTCTCCACCTTCCGGTTCGAACTGGACGGCACCCGCCTGAGCCGGCGCCTCCCCATCGGCGAGGAGGGGGTCCTCCGGACCGCCGATCGGGAGCTGCTCAAGGCGTACTACGACGCGTGGTACCGACCGGACAAGATGGTGCTCGTCATGGTGGGCGCCTTCGATCCGGACACGGCCCTGCCCCTGGTGAAAAAGACGTTCGGCGGGCTTGGGGCCCGGGCACCCGAGCCCCCCGAGCCCCCGCTGGGGGTGGTGGAACACGACGGTCTGAAGGTCTTCCACCATTACGAAAAGGAGGCGGGGAACACCTCCGTCAGCATCGAGGCGATCGAAACGGCGGACCCGGTTCCGGATTCCTTCGCGTTCCAGCGGAACCGGCTTTTGGCGGGCCTCGCCAACCGCATCCTCCAGGACCGGCTCGACACCCTGCTCAAACGGCCCGAAACGCCGTTCACCAGCGCGGCCGCCGGCTCCGGCATCTACCTCGCCGTCCTGAAATACGCCCAGATCAGCGCCGACACCCCGCCGGAAAAGTGGGCCGAGACCCTCGGCCTCCTCGAACAGACCCTCCGCCGGGCCCTGGTCCACGGGTTCACCCGGTCGGAGCTGGAGCGGGTGAAGAAGGATTTCACCGCCGATCTGGAGCAGGCGGTGGAAAAGGCGGCCACCCGCGAGAGCGGGGACCTGGCCCGCCGGATCATTTCGACGCTCAACCGGGACCGGGTCTTCCAGTCTCCGGAACAGGAGGCCGCCCTGTATAAACCCGTGGTGGCTTCGGCGACCCTGGACCAGGTTCACGACGCCCTCCAACAGGCCTGGGCCCCGGACCACCGCCTGGTGCTGGTCACCGGAAACGCCGACATCCCCGAGCCCGGAATCGCCATCACGAAGCAGTACGGGAAGAGCCGGGAGAAGGCGGTGGAGAGACCCGAGGAGGCCGCCGCCGTGGCGTTTCCCTATCGAGAGGCCCCGGCCGGGACCGGCGGCATCGTCCACCGAAGGGAGATCTCCGACCTCGGCATCCTCCAGGTCGATTTCGAAAACGGCCTGCGGCTCAACCTGAAGCCCACCGATTTCAAGGCCAACGAGATCCTGGCGAAACTCGATTTCGGCGGGGGACGCTCCCGGGAGCCCGCCGGCAAGCCGGGGCTCGCCCTCTTGACCGAGGCCGTGGTCAACGAGAGCGGCACCGGGACCCTGGACCGGGACGACCTGGAACGGGCCCTGGCCGGCAAGAGCACCTCTTTGACCTTCGGCATCGACGACGAGGCCCACTACCTGCGGGGAAGCACGGTGCAAAAGGAGCTGCCGCTGCTCTTCCAGCTTCTGGAGGCCCATCTGGCCGACCCCGGGGTCCGGGAGGCGGCCTATGGGCTGGCCATGGAACGGTTCCGCCACCACTACGAGGCCCTCTCCCGCACGGTGGACGGCGCATTGACCCTGCGGGGGAAGCGGTTTCTGGCCGGCGGGGACAGCCGTTTCGGCATGCCGCCGACCTTTGAGGCCTTCCGAACCCTGACCCTCGGGGACGTCCGGGAATGGATGCGCCCCTTTTGGGAGAGCGGCCGGCTGGAACTCTCCCTGGTGGGGGATTTCGATCCCGAGGCGGCCGCGGCGCTGGCCGGGAAATACCTCGGCACCCTGCCGGGACGGGAGGGTGGGGCGGCGTCCAAAAGGCCCGGATCGCCCGATTTTCCGGAGGGAGACGGCCTCCGTATCGATGTGGAGACCGAGATCCCCAAAGCGCTGGTGGTGGTGGCCTATCCCACCGACGATCAGTGGGACATCCACCGCACCCGGCGGCTTTCGACCCTCGCCGGCGTCTTCTCCGATCGGCTGCGGGAGACGGTGCGCGAGGAACTGGGGGCCGCCTACTCGCCGGTGGCGTACCATGCCCCGAGCCGGGCCTACGAGGGGTACGGCCTTTTCCAGGCACTGGTCCACGTCGCCCCCACGGAGGCGGAGACGGTGGTCGGGGCGGTCCGGCGGATCGCGGCGGATCTGGTGAAAGAGGGGGTCACCGAGGAGGAGCTGCGCCGGTCCGTCGATCCCACCCTCACCGGCATCAAGGACATGCGCCAGCAGAACCGGTACTGGCTGGAGACGGTCCTGTCCGGATCCCGGCGGCACCCCGAACAGTTGGATTGGAGCCGGACCATCGTCGAGGATTACGCGGCCATCGAAGCGTCGGAGGTGGCGGAATTGGCCCGGCGGTATTTGAAGCCCGGGAAGGCGGCGGTACTCACCATCCGGCCGTCCGCCGAAAAGACCGCGGCGGGCGGATGAACCGCCGGGACCGTCAGCGGGACCGGCGCCCGGCCCTGCGTCTGGATCGGAACAGCCAGACGCCCAGAAGCACGCCGCCCCCCAGGAAAAAGAGCGTCACCAGCACGGGGAAGAGGAAGATGTAGATCAACGATGCCGTCAGCAGGAGCACCGCCATGAAGATCAGCGCGGAGACGAAGACCGTCCTTGGGGAGCCGGAGACCGAAAAGGCGTACTTTTCGCCGGCCCGAAGGGTGATGCTCAGATCCTTGCCCGTCTTCTCCGGCGGCGTTGCCGGCGGACCGGCGCCCGAGCCGGCCGGGGTCAACCAGCCTCGGTTTTCGTGGGGCGGGGTCGGCGGATCGTCCGAGGGGCCGACGGCCATGGCCATCCGGGGGACGAACCGCCGGAGGTCGGGATAATCCCTCATCACATCCCGCAGCCGGGGACGTCCGGGTTCCGGAGGATCCAACAGGGCGCACGCCACGGCCTCGGGCAGGCAGAGGGCCGGTTTGACCATCTGGTAGATCCAGGTGTTGTCGCACCGGGACTTCTGGATGAAGTGCCCGAGGTTGCACTTCTCCCCGTCCCCGATCCGGGAAAGCCTCCGCCCCATCTCTTGGGGGTTGACCGGTTTCCGGGCCGCCGCCGACACCATTTCGGCGATGTCCCGGGCCCGCAGCGCGGCGCCGGTCAGGAGGGCGTGGACGATCCAGTGATCCGTGGGCCTGGTCTCCTTTTCCATGATCTACCTCGTGCCGGGGGTTGTATCGTCCAGGGGGACGAGATCGGCCCCCGGGGGGACCCCGGGGGCGTTTCGGGCCGTGGAGACGGCCCTAACGATATCGAGACCACCATTCCCCTGTCAAGCCGGATTTGTCGGGTGCATGAGATCAGGGCCCCGGCATCTCCACGGGGTGCCCGCAAGGGGGATGCGGAGGGAGGGAAGAAAGCTCCATGAAGGTGCGGAAGACGAAGAAGGCGCAAAAAAACCGGATCGACGAGCTGGAGCGGCGGATCGCCGGGCAGGAGAGGGTCATCGGGCGGCTCCGGGAGGATGCGGAGGCCGAACGGAAGCGGATGCTGAGGTTTCTTCGGGATCTTCACAAAGGCCTGGGGGCGGTCAACGGAAACAACTTCAAGTTTCTGACCGATATCATGGTGGAGCGTCTGGCGGTCTTCATCGCCGAGCTGGAACCGGAGGATGATTCCCGTTGAACCGGGGGCCGTCGCCCCGCCGTCAGATCAAGGGGCCGAGGACGAAGAGCCCCGGCTCCTCCCCGAAATCGAGGTCCGGATCCACGGCGGGGTCCCGCCAGATGAGCTGATGCACCTGAAACGGATAGTTCTCCATGTGGATCGTCCCCGGACCGGGCGCGTCCTCGGCCTGGCCGGTGACCACGAAATCGGGTCCGAGGGGCCGGGTCGGGTCCGCGCCGGTGTTGTACTTCCTGTATTCGCCCAGGGGGCCGCCCTCGATCATATTGGTGGCGAAGGAGAGGATCACCTGGCTGTTGAGGTCCGATGTCGCCCGCTCCAGGATTTTTTCCCGGGCAATCTCCTCCAGCTGGAAGTACCGCTGCACCGCCACGGCCGACAACATCCCCAGGATCACCAGGACCGCCACCACCTCCACGAGGGTGAACCCTTTCTGATTGCCGATGATGGCTGGTTGTCTCTTCATATTTCCACGTTCCGTCCGCCCCCCGCCGGCGCCGTTTGCGCCGCGGCGGGAGCGGCTATCTATGAGGGTATCCCAGTTTGTACGAAATAATCCAGAAAAAAGTGGGTTGAACGGGGCGGACCGCCGGAGGCCGGGGTCGGCGGCGCCGAAGGGGAACGGGCCGAGGAGAGGCGGGCCGGGTCGGGCGGTTTCCGGAGCCGGAAACAGAAATAGGGGTTGAATGCGATCTCGGCATTCAACCCCTATTTGAGAGAATCCGTGGCGGGGACGACGAGACTCGAACTCGCGACCTCCGGCGTGACAGGCCGGCGTTCTAACCAGAACTGAACTACGCCCCCGAAATGGTATCTTGATCCACTCCGTTTCACTGCTGATAGGCGGAACAGGACTTGAACCTGTGACCCTCGGCTTGTAAGGCCGATGCTCTCCCATCTGAGCTACCCGCCCGCGATCCCATCCCAGCCGACCTCATGCAGATGAGAAAACCACTTTTAGCAGGATGATTCGAAGCTGTCAAGCGAATAATTTCCGCAACGGGATTTTTTCCCGGCACGCCTCCCCGTCAGTTGATGGAGGTGGGCCGGCCCGCCTTGTCCGACTCCTTGGGAATCATCTCAAAGGGCATGTCGTTTTTGTTAAAGAGCGACGTTTCCCCGTCTCCGAGGATCACCGCATGGGTGAGCACCTCGTCCATGTGGTCCACCACCACGATGTCGATCTGTTTGGAGACGCTGGCCGGTATATCCTTCAGGTCCTTCTCGTTCTCCTTGGGGATCACCACCTTCTTGATCCGCCCCCGGTGGGCGGCCAAGATCTTCTCTTTGAGCCCGCCGATGGGCAGGACCCGCCCCCGGAGGGTGATCTCCCCGGTCATGGCGATCTCCCGGTGGACCGCCTTCCTGGTCAGGGCCGAGACGATGGAGGTGCACATGGCGATGCCGGCGGAGGGCCCATCCTTGGGGATCGCGCCTTCCGGGATGTGGATGTGGATGTCGTACTCGCTGTAGAACTTGCTGTCGAGCATCAGCTGTTCGGCCCTCGACCGGACGTAGCTCACCGCCGCGTGGGCCGACTCCTTCATCACATCCCCCAGCTTTCCGGTGACGGTGAGGTTCCCCTTGCCCGGCATGATCAGGGTCTCGATGTTGAGCAGCTCCCCGCCGTACTGGGTCCATGCCAGTCCGGTCACCAGTCCCACATGGTCCTTCTCCTCGATCTGTCCGTGGCGGAACTTGGCGGGGCCGAGATACTTGGAGACCGACTTGGAGGTGACCCGGGTCTGGCCATCCTCCGCCTGCCCCTTGTCGACCACCACCTCCCGGGCGATCTTCCGGCAGATGGAGGCGAGTTCCCGTTCCAGGTTCCGGACCCCGGCCTCCCGGGTGTACTCCTGGATGGTGGTGAAGATCGAGTTTTTGGAGAACTGGACGTCGTACGCCTTGAGCCCGTTGGTCTCGACCTGCTTCGGGATGAGAAACTCCTCGGCGATGCGGTATTTCTCGTATTCGGTGTACCCCGGCAGGCGGATGATCTCCATCCGGTCCTGGAGGGGCAGGGGGATGTCGGGCAGGGTATTGGCCGTGGTGATGAACAGGATGTCCGACAGGTCGTAGTCGAGGTCCAGGTAGTGGTCGTTGAAGGCGTAGTTCTGTTCCGGATCGAGGACCTCCAGCAGGGCCGCCGAGGGGTCGCCCCGGAAGTCCATGCTCATCTTGTCCACCTCGTCGAGGCAGAAGACCGGATTGCTCACCCCGATCTTCTTGAGCGACTGGATGATCTTTCCGGGAAGGGCCCCGATGTAGGTCCGCCGGTGCCCCCGGATCTCGGCCTCGTCCCGTACGCCCCCCAGGGAGAGGCGGACGAACTTCCGTCCGGTGGCCCGGGCCACCGATTTGGCCAGGGAGGTCTTGCCGACCCCCGGAGGGCCCACCAGGCAGAGGATGGGGCCGCGGATCTTCTTCACCAGGGTCTGGACGGCCAGGTACTCCAGGATCCGCTCCTTGGGCTTCTCCAGGCCGTAGTGGTCCTCGTCCAGGATCTTCTCGGCGCCCGTGAGATCGTCCGCGAGCTTGCTCCTGTCGAACCACGGCAGGCCGATGATCCAGTCGATGTAGTTGCGGACCACGGTGGCCTCCGCCGACATGGGGGTCATCATCTTGAGCTTCTTGAACTCCTGCCGGACCTTGTTCGCCGCCTCCTTGGGCAGCTTCTTGCGCCGGATCCGTTTTTCGAGTTCATTGAGTTCGTCGGCGGTGTCCTCCTCGCCCATCTCCTTTTTGATGGCCCGCATCTGTTCGTTGAGGTAGTAGTTCTTCTGGGTCTTTTCCATCTGGTCCTTGACCCGGCCCTTGATCTTCTTGTCCATCCGGAAGACCTCGATCTCCATCTTGATCAGCCGAAGGAGCAGGGAGAGCCGGTCGGCGAGCTTTTCGGTCTCCAGCAGCTTCTGCTTGTCTTCGATCTTGAAGGAGAAATGGGCGGCCACCGTATCGGCGAGCTGGCTCGCGTTGGTGATGGCCGAAACGTTGTTGACCAGATCCTTGGAGATGTTCTGGTTGATCTTGGCGTACTCCTGGAAGCTCTCCACGATGGCCCGGGTGAGGGCCACCGCCTCGGCGTCCGCCGTCCCGGTGTCCGGGACCACCTCCACCTCCACCTGGAAATAGTTGTCGTTGGGGATGAACTCGAGGATCCGGCCCCGGGCCTTTCCCTCCACTAAGGCCTTCACGGTGCCGTCGGGCAGCCTGAGAAGCTGGAGGACGGTGCCGATGGTGCCGATCCGGCTGATGTCCTTGGCCTTGGGATCATCGATGTTGGCCTTCTTCTGGGTGGAGAGAAAGACCGTCTTGTCCCTGTTCATCGCCTCGGCCAGGGCGTTGACCGACTGGGTCCGTCCCACGAAGAGGGGGGCGACCATGTGGGGAAAGACCACGATGTCCCGCAGGGGCAGGAGGGGAAGGCTGACGCCGGCGGTTCCGTCGTCGGCGTTCTTGAAGATCTTGGGTAGATTGATCATGGCTGTCGTCTCACTTCCATATAGGTTGATGCGCCTGAGAAAGGGGGGCTCGTTCTCCCCTGTCGTGTAAGCGATTTTTCCGGAAAAGCGGCCCGTCTTCGTCTCCGGCGGGCCCGTCCTTCGGCCCTCCGGCCGGGGTCGGCCGGAGGGACGTTTGTGATCCGATCGAAGGCTGCGCGAGGGGGGAGGGGAAAAGGGGGCGGAAAAGCCGCATCCGCCCCGTTCGAAGGAGATCGATGGCTACGCCTGCTTCTTCTTCTGCTCGTACAGAAGGATCGGTTCCTCTTTGTTGAGGACGACGTCCTCGCCGATGACGCACTCCTTGACGTTGTCGATGGAGGGGATGGTGTACATGATGTCGAGCATGCAGCTCTCCATGATCGCCCGCAGTCCCCTGGCCCCGGATTTGCGTTTCAGGGCCTCCTGGGCGATGGCCGAAAGGGCGCTGTCGGTGAGCCGGAGATGGACCCCTTCCAGCTCGAAAAGCTTCTGGAACTGCTTGATCAGCGCGTTTTTCGGCTCCTTCAGGATCCGGATCAACGTCGACTCGTTGAGTTCATGGAGCGTCGCCGTCACCGGCAGGCGGCCGATGAATTCGGGAATCAGGCCATATTTGATCAGGTCCTCCGGCTGAACCAGCTTGAGGATCTCGCCGATGCTCTTGTCCTCCTCCCGGGCGATCCTCGCGCCGAACCCCATGGCCTTGGCGCCGATGCGGCGCTGGACGACCTTTTCGAGGCCATTGAAGGTGCCGCCGCAGATGAACAGGATGTTGGAGGTATCGACCTTGACGAAATCCTGCTGGGGATGCTTCCGCCCCCCCTTGGGCGGTACGCTGGCGGTGGTCCCCTCGATGATCTTCAGAAGCGCCTGCTGGACCCCCTCCCCGGAGACGTCCCGGGTGATGGAGGGGTTGTCCGACTTTCCGGCGATCTTGTCGATTTCGTCGATGTAGACGATGCCCCGCTTGGCCCGTTCCACGTCGTAGTCGGCGTTCTGGAGCAGGGCCAGGATGATGTTCTCCACGTCCTCCCCCACATACCCCGCCTCGGTGAGGCTGGTGGCGTCGGCGATGGTGAAGGGGACGTTGAGGAAGCGTGCGAGGGTCTGGGCCAGGAGCGTCTTGCCCGACCCGGTGGGGCCGATGAGGAGGATGTTGCTCTTCTGGATCTCCACATCGCCCGCCTTGACCGCGGAGTTGAGTCGTTTGTAGTGGTTGTAGACGGCCACGGAGAGCACCTTCTTGGCGGGATTCTGCTCGATGACGTAGTCGTCGAGCATGCTCTTGATCTCCTTGGGGATCAGGGTGATCTCCGATTCCCGCAGATCCTTTTCGCTCTCCTCCTCGATGATCTCGCTGCACAGCTGAATGCATTCGTCGCAGATGTAGACCGCGGGGCCGGCGATCAGCTTCTTGACCTCCTTCTGGTTCTTTCCGCAGAAGGAGCAGAAGAGATTCTCGTTGTCGTTGCGTTTCTTGGTCATATCAGGATTCCTTTGTCTTCAGATCAAGCTTTTCAAGATCGTCCCGGTTGGAAATGACGTGGTCGATCAGGCCGTAGTCCCTGGCATCCTCGCCGGACATGAAGAAGTCGCGATCGGTATCCTTTTGTATCTGTTCGAGATCTTTTCCTGTGTGGTGCTGGAGAATTCGGTTGAGGGTGTCCCGCATGCGGAGGATCTCCCGGGCCTGGATCTCGATGTCCGTGGCCTGGCCCTGGGATCCGCCCATGGGCTGGTGGATCATGATCCTCGAGTTGGGCAGGGAGTACCGTTTTCCGTGGGCCCCGGCGCACAGGAGCAGGGCCCCCATGCTGGCGGCCTGTCCGATGCAGACCGTGGCGATCTCGGGCTTGATGTACTGCATGGTGTCGTACACCGCGAGCCCCGACGTGACCACGCCGCCCGGTGAGTTGATGTAGAAGTTGATATCCTTTTCAGGGTCCTCCGATTCCAGAAACAGCAGCTGGGCGATGAGCAGGTTGGCCAGCTCGTCGTTCAGCGGGGTGCCGAGGAAGATGATGCGGTCCTTCAGGAGCCTCGAATAGATATCGTAGGCCCGTTCCCCCCTGCTGCTCTGTTCAATGACCATGGGAATGAGTGGCACAGTATACTCCTTTACTTATCTCTTATTTTTCTTCCGTTACACCCGTCTGTTCCGAGTCGTCCTTTTCCAACTCGGCTTCGACGGTTTCGATTCGGCTATGTTCTATAATAAGGTCCATGGCCTTTTTTTCAAGCTGGCCGTGCTTGAAGTGGGCCAACTCATTCTCGTTGGCCTTGTAAAACGCCTTGATCTGGTCGACGGGCTGGCCCGACATCTTGGCGATGGTCCCAAGCCCTTCGTCCACCTCCTCGTCGGTCAGGGTCAGCCCCTCCTGCTCGATGATCTTGTTGAGCAGGAGCTGGCGGCGGACCTGGGCCTCCGCCGTGTCCCGGTACTTCTCGGCGACGATCTCCGGGGTCAGCCCCCTCTCCTCGAAGGAGGAGTTCTGGTATTCCAGGGACCGCCGGGCATCCTCGACGATCTCCGCCACCTGGGAATCGACCAGCACCTCGGGGATCTCGAAGGCGGTCTTCTCCATCAGAGCCTGGAACACCTGCTCGTTGAGTTCCTGGTCGGTCCGCTTGTCATACCCCTGGCGGAGGTTCTGACGGATGTCCTTCTTGAGATCCTCCAGGTTTTCATAGGAGCCGAAGTTCTGTACAAAGGTGTCATCCAACGGCGGGAGGACCGACTTCCGGATCTCCTTGAGCGTCACCTTGAAGGTGATCTCCTGGTTCTGGAGCTGTGGGTTGCTGTAATCCTCGGGGAAGGTGATGGGGATCTCCTTCGTCTCTCCGGGGCGCATCCCGACCAGTCGGTCGTCCATCTCCGGGACGAGCTGGCCGGAGCCGATCTCGAGGGTGTAGTTCTCGGTCTTGCCGATATCCTCGAAGGGCTCGCCGTCCTTGAAGGTCTCGAAGTCCATGAGGACGAAATCCCCCCACTGGACCGGCCGCGCCTCCTCGATGGGCTTGAGTTCGGCCAGTTTCCTCCGGAGCATCTTCAACTGGGTATCGACCTCCTCTTCGGTCACCGGATAGACGGTCTTTTTCAGCGGAATCCCCTTGAAGTCGATCTTTTCGATCTCCGGTTTGATCTCCACCGTCGCCTCGTATCGATAGGGGCCGCGTCCCTCGAAATCCGGAGGATCGATTCGGGGGTTGCCGAGCAGATTCAACTCCTGTTGGCGGACGGCGTCCGCGAAGGACTCCTGGATCAGTTTGGTTGAGACCTGGGCGTTGATATCCTTCCGGTAGATCCTCTCCAGCACCTGGCGCGGGGTCTTGCCGGGGCGGAACCCCTTGACCTTGGCCTGTTTCTTCAGATCCCGATAGGCCTCGTCCAACTCCCGCTTCACCTCCTCCTCGGGGATTTCGATGCGGAGCACTTTTTTGACACTACTCAGATCCTCGACACTGACTTGCATGGCTTCCCTTTCCAAGCGATTCGTGGAAATCAAATGCCTGAAGCGGGATCATCCCCTTCAGGCACCGAAAAATGACCGATTCAAAAATAGATGACTTTCAGATGGTATCAGCGGCACGCCCGACATAAATCTGGTGCGAGAGGGGAGACTTGAACTCCCATTCCGTCGCCGGAGCTGGATCCTAAGTCCAGTGCGTCTACCAGTTCCGCCACTCTCGC
>CAYSLC010000149.1:0-13414 GCA_964431545.1 uncultured Desulfobacteraceae bacterium
GATGCGATTTTCCGAAGCAAAACAGGGGCGAATCTTCGTGATCCGGCTGGAGCACGGGGACGTGGTGCACGAGTGCATCGAGAAATTGGCGGCGGACCAGGAGGTCCGGGCCGGGGCCCTCATCGTCCTGGGCGGCGCCGACCGGGGCAGCCGGCTGGTGGTGGGGCCAGAAGACGGGGCGTCCCGGCCCGTCTCCATCCTCACCCACGTCCTCGATGACGTCCGGGAGGTGGCCGGAACCGGCACCCTCTTTCCCGATGACACCGGCGCGCCCATCCTCCACATGCACATGGCCTGCGGCCGGAACGAGGCCACCGCCACCGGCTGCATCCGCCGGGGGGTGACCGTCTGGCATGTCATGGAGGTGATCCTCTTCGAACTCACGGAGGCCGAAGCCCGGCGGAAGACCGACCCCGACCTCGGGTTCGCCCTGCTGGAACCGTAACGTTCAACCGCCATTCATTTCAATCGAGAGAAACGACGATGACCATTCAGGAACGGATCAAGAAGGACCTGGCCGGCGCCATGAAGGCCAGGGACGAGGAGAAGAAGGCGACCCTCCGGGTGATCATGGGGGAGTTCAGCCGGACCGGGAACAAGGAGGTCTCCGACGAGGAGGCGGTCAAGATCTTGAAGAAGCTGATCAAATCGGAGCAGGAGGTCCTGGACCGGAAAGGGGCCTCCGGCGATTCCCGGTTCATCGAGATCATCGACGGATACCTGCCCCGGATGGCCACCGAAGCGGAGATCAGCGCCTGGATCGACGCCAACATCGACTTTTCCCAGTTCAAGAACAAAATGCAGGCCATGCGCCCCATCATGGCCCACTTCGGATCGGCCGCCGACGGCGACACCGTCAAAACGGTCCTCCAACGCAAGTGAGGGTCGGGCCCCGGCCCGCGCGCGGCCGTTGGAACGATGACATACACCGGATGGAAAGGCGAAACCGATGGCTGAAATCAAAAGCACACTCGACCTGGTGATGGAGCGGACCAGCCACCTGACCCTCTCCGACGACGAGAAGCGGGAGCAGCGGGAGGAGGACTTCCGAAAGCTCCTCCAGGGGCTGGTGCAGCGGTTCCAGGACGGGACCCTCAAGCGGGAGGAGTTCGTGCGGGAACTCACCGCCCTTCGCACGGAGCACCGGGTCGACGAGGACGCCCGGGTCCTCCGGGAGATCCTGGATCGCATCGACCTCGACCGGGACAACGCCCGCCTCTTGGAGCTTTTACGGGAGGTCTTCGGCGTGGAGACCGGGCCGCTGGCCGAGCTGGTGGACGCCTATGAAAGGGAGATCCGCCGGGCGGTGCAGGACCGCATGAAGGAGATGAAGGCGGAGATTGAAAAGAGCCGGAAGATTTCCGGAAGCGCGGTGGTGCCCAACCCCCGGTCGGACGACCAATGGAAGGTCGAGGTGGACCGCATCCGCCGGGAGTTCGAGAAGAGACTGGAAGAGCGGGCGGCCGCCATCGCCTGACCGGACCGCCCTCCGTCCCCGGGAGCGGACCCGGGAGGACCATTCAGATATAATCGAGCCAGACGTCGGCCAAATGGTCGAAGTTCCGCCGCACCGCCTCTGCCCCCTGGACGATCTCCCCGTGGCCCGGCAGGAGCCATTCCACGTCGAGCTGGGCGAGCTGCTGGATGGACCGCCGGAGCGCGTCCCCATCCCCGCCGGGCAGGTCGGTCCGGCCGATCCCACCGGCGAAGACCACATCACCGGTGAAAAGGGCCCGCTTTTGGGGCCAGTAGAGGGCCACCGATCCCGGGGAATGGCCCGGCACGTGGTAGATCTCCAGGTCGATCCCGTGGACCGAGAGGTCCCCCTCCTGTACAAAAATATCGGGTTCATAGGTCTCCAGGGGGATCCCGGAGGCGGCCAGGCTCTTTTCCATGGAGCGGATGAGCTGCCACTCCTGGCGATGGAGCGCCTTCAACGCCCGGGTGCCCTCGTAGTGGCGCACCGCCTCGATATGGTCCGGATGGCAGTGGGTGCACAGAATCAGCTCGATGTCGGCGGGATCGGCCTTGAGTTCCGAAAGCCCCTCCCGCACGTGGTCGAAGAGCCGGGCGTGGCCGGGGTCGACGAGGATCCAGGCGGCGCCGTCGATGAGGTAGGTGTTGCAGTTGTTCGCGGTCATGTCCTTCCAGAGGAAGGCGTGGATGCCGTCGGTGATTTGCATGGGGCTCCCCTATTTTCTCCGGCCGATGGGAAACCGGCCGGGACCGTTCATCCGTCTCCTTGGCCGCCCGCCGTCTCCGTGGCAGTTCCACGGGGCGCGATCGGTTCCAGGAAGCGTACCAGATTCCGGCCCGTCACTCAACCGCCGGCTCCTCCTTGGCCGCAAGCCTCCATCCCCAGATCTTGGCGCGGGTGAAGCGGTATCGCATGGCGTATACGGCAACGTCGCCAAACCCGTGGTCGCGGACGAAACGTTCCGCCTCGGGGGGCTGGGCGGACGTCGCTATTCGGATTGCAAGCTCTTTTCCAGTTCCTCCAGCTTTTTCCGGTCCAGACCGGTGATCTCCGATATTTGCTCTTTGCTCAGCCATTTCGAACGGAGCAAATTGATCGCAGCTTTTTCCATGCCTTTTTCCATGCCTTCTTTCAGGCCTTTTTCGAGGCCTTTTTCCATGCCGACTTCTTCGATGGACTGCAACATCTTGGCCTCCGTAAACATTGGGTTTGCTTGGATGATTTCTTGAAACGTCTTTTCCTCGACCGGATCCAGCGGCAGGCTGTGGTCGATCAACGAGTACAGCACCGAACGTTTGGGGCCGTTTTCCACGCCGGCGATGCCGTTGATTGCCTTGGCTTTGATCAGCGGCCGGTCTTTTTTCGGGTAATCCGTCAGCGGCAGATAGGCGGCGGCCAGGGGATTTTCGGCGGCTTTTTTCTCGAATTCTTCGGCCGGGATGTGTTTGAGCTTGATCTGCCGGTAGGTGAATTCGTTGACCGGATAGCCGAAAAGTTCGATCCGGTGCGTGTCCTCAACCGGTTTCCGCCATTTCGCCGGGTCCGTGAACATGGCGATGGGGAAAATCGGTTTTCGGAATTTGAAGAATATTCCGCAAAAACAGTGGAACATCCGGTTCTGAAATCTTTTGGGTTTTTCACCCTGGTGCTCCCAATGGATGAGGATCTGCTCCTCTTCCATTGCCCCGAGAACATCGATGAGGATCAGGGCGTCGGTGATGCGCCGCCGGTCCTTCTCGGGCTGTTTTTCCCCGGCTTCCTCGAACAGGGCGTTGAGTTCCTTGTCGAGAAACCGGGCGGCCTCAAAGTCGATTTTATCCACCAGATCGGGGAAAAACAACTGGAAATATTCCCGCAAAAACAGCATGAGGGTTTCCTTGTGGCGGATGTCGAAGCGGTTGCCGGTCTGTTTCATGGCAGTGCGGAGCCTTCTATTTTGTTAATGTAAAATTGGGGGGCTATTGTGTCAACAACCGGGACGATTCGGGGGACGACTCCCGGTCCGATCCACGGCGTTCCTCGGCCGACGGTTTTTCCCCCGCCGGCTCCGATTCCGAGCCCGGGGGGATGAACGGCTCCGGGGCCTCGCCGGGGGGCGTCTCCAGATAGACCGATCGGCTGGGCAGGGCGAAGGCGCTTCCGGCGCTCTCCACGATCTCCTTGATACGGTAGGCCAGCTCCTCCTTGACTTCCAGCCACCGGCCCCAGCTCTTGGTGCGGGTGAAGCAGTAGAGCATCACGTCCACCGAGGAATCGCCGAACCCGTCGATGCGGACGAAGAGTTCCGCCTCGGGCGGCTTGGCGAACTCGGGGTTCCCGGTCACATAGGCGTCGATCCCCTCCCGGATCCGGCGGAGCTGATCCACGGTGGTGGCATAGGTGAGGCCGATGGTCCAGAAGATCCGCCGGTGGGTCATCTTGCTGAAGTTGGTCACCGGGCTGTCCGAAAGCCGGGCGTTGGGCACGTAGACCGGGGCCTTGTCGAACCGGCGCACCAGGGTGGAGCGGAACCCGATGGACTCCACCGTCCCCTCCACGATCCCGTCCACCCGGATCCAGTCCCCCCGCCGGAACCGGCGCTCGGCCAGGATGAGGATCCCGGAGATCAGGTTCTTGAAGAGATCCTGGGCCCCCAGGGCCACGGCCACGCCCAACAGGCCCAGCCCGGCGATGATGGGCCCCACCTGGATCCCCCAGGTCTCCAGGATGGTGGCCGCGCCGATGAAGACGACACCCCCCTTGACCGCCTTGATGAGCCAGTCCACCAGGGAGGGGGTGAAGATCTCCTCCAGCTTCTTGACCAGGAAGGAGAGGGGCTCCACCACGTTGTAGAGGGCCCAGAAAATGACGAAGGCGACCAGGGACCGGAGGATCCGGGCGACGATGTTGGCGGGCATCCCGGTGAGGGAGAGGTACTCCACCACGAAAAAGAGGCCCAGAAGCACCGGGACGAACCGGATGGGGTGTTCCAGGGCCGTGAACAGGCTGTCGTCGAACTCCGTCTCGCTCTTTTCGGTGAGCCGGTGGATCCAGGCCAGGACGAACCGGGTGAAAAGGCGCCGCAGCACCAGGAAGGCGGCCAGGACCAGCAGGGCGACCACATACCGCCCGATGCCGATCCCGAAGAGGCTGTTGTCCCATACCTCCCGGGCAATCCCCCAAAACCGGATCAGGGACTCGGCAAAGTTCTGGAAAAAGTCTTTCATGGAAGTATCAAAAAAAAACGCCCTATCCTCGATGCCGGAGCATCGGGGACAGGGCGTTCATTTCGGAATCATCCGTCGGGGAACGGACGGCGGGTTCAGGATTTCTTGGAGGTGTATCCGTCGGCGTACCATCCGCCGCCCTTCAGCTCAAAGGTGCAGCGGGACATGATCTTTTTCGCCTTCCCGCGGCACTCCGGACATTCGATCTCCTCGGTTCCCATCCTCACCAGGCGTTCCGTGACCGTTCCCTCGGGGCACTCAAATTCGTAGACTGGCATCTTCGGCGCTCTCCCTTTTTTCTTGATCGGACAAAACGTGGCGGTTCCTTTTGCCGGTAAAATAGACCCATCTCGACGCCCTTGTCAAGAAAATATGGACCGCCCCCGACAACCCGTGCGCGGCAACCTGCCGCGGTGGATCATCCCGCTCAGGAGAACCCCTTGGGGGCGTCGGCGGCGCAGGCTCCGACCCCTCTTTCGCCGAAAAAGCTCACACAGCTCATGAGCTGCTTGACCGCCTCGTCGTCGCAGTTGGGGCACCGCACCGCCTCCCGATCCCCCTGGAAGGTCAATTTCTCGAAACAGTGACTGCATTTTTCACACTGGTACTCGTGGATCGGCATCCTTCTCCTCCTCGTTCTTCATGATGGTCTCCCCGTGGGCGGGGGATCGCACGTTCCCGGCCGCGCGCCCTCGGCGTTCACCGGCTGTCAATCCAAGAGCCGGAACGTCCCCCGCGGGTTCCATTCCGTGACAGGGGACCCGGCCCGGCGCGCAAATCACCGTAATCTTCTCTATATTCAGTAAATATTGCCACGGCGCGGCCCCCTGTCAACGGTATGGGCGGAGGGCGGCGGCGCACAATCCTCCTTGAAAAGGGGGCGCAAAAGGATTATCTCTTACCGCGATGGAGGGAATCCCGGCCGGAGGGGAGGGCCGGCGGCGCGGGAACCGGCGGGGAATCCGCCGAAACAGGATCGAGGATGTACTATCTGAGTCTCCAGGCCGGGGCGGGAGACCCCCCGATGCCGCTGATCACGATGGCGCGGGAGCTGAAACACCTCAAGCCCCTCTACCGCCTGGTCGACATCCGGTGGATCTCCGGAGTGGACGGCCCGGACGACCTGGCCCCGCTCCTCGCCCGGGTACTGATGGACCGGGAACTCACCGGTAGAAAGCGGGTCTTCAGCCAGGACCGGCGGCCGTCGAAACAGGTCCGGATTCCGCCGACGCTTCTTCTGGGGGTTTCCGGGGCCGGCGACCCCTGGCCGGACCGTCTCCGGGAGTCCGGGGTCCCCGTGGAGGGGATCCACATCGAAGAGCGGCGGGAGTGGCGGCGGCGCGATTACAGAACCATCTGCCTGGGGAACGACTATGATGTCCCCCCGGCCCTGTTGTCCGAGGCCCTGGCCCGGGCGGTGGAAAGGGATCGGCTCCACGCCGACGACGGCGCGCCGGCGTCCGCCCTGGCGGCCGTGCGAGGGGCCGTGGATCCACCGGCCACGGACCCGGCCGCCCGGCGGCTGGCGACGGCGGTGGCCCTGCCCCTCTGGTTCGGCGAGGCCACCCGTCGGATCAAACGGTACGGCGAGGCCTGACCGTCCCCGGGCCGGGGGACGCGGAAATGGATGTATGCGGAAAAAAGCCGAAAAAGAGATCCGGATGGCCGCCCTCAGCCTGGGCGGCGCCCAACGCCACAGGATCGACCTGGTGCGGGACCGGACGAGCCTGCTCCGGAAGGTCTTCGACAAGACCATCCTCCACATGGCGGAGGTGGGGACCATCGCCCTCCACGGCGGCTCCACCGCCGGCCTGACCGAAGACCAGAAGCGGAATCTCCTCTGGCAGGGGGAGGTCCTCCATGTGAGCTTCTCCTTCCTGGACGGCACGGACCTCCCGGATGCCCCGGGGGCCGATGCAACGGCCGACGAGCGGATCACCATCAACCTGCGGGGGGTGCCCCGGGACGACTGGGAGCGGTTCACCCTCCTGTGCCATCAGGCCGAGGGCAAGACCGCGGTCCAGAAGATCTGGGAGATGATCCAGGCGTACAACCGCGAACATCGGCAGGGCTGACCTTCTCCATTGGTGGCCGAAAACGCCGAACCCATGATTCTCGACAACGGTCTTCATATGGAGACGGCCCTCCAACTGGACATCCTGCCCCAGCCGGACGACACCACCTGCGGCCCCACCTGCCTCCACGCCATCTATCGGTATTACGGGGACGTCCTCCCGCTGAACACGGTGACCGGTGGGGTGAAGTCCCTGGCGGAGGGGGGGACCCTGGCGGTGCTGCTCGGTTGCCATGCCCTGTCCCGGGGATACCGGGCCGCCATCCACACCTTCGACCTTCAGGTCTTCGATCCCACCTGGTTCGGAAACGGCGCCCCGGACATGGCGGGCCGCCTCCGGGCCCAGCGGGCGGCCAAGGAGGACCCCAAGCTCCGGTTCACCATGGACGCCTACCTGGAATTCCTGGCCCTGGGGGGCCAAATCCGGTTCCAGGACCTCACCGGGGCGTTGATCCGGAGGACCCTCAAGCGGTCCCTGCCGATCCTCACGGGACTCTCGGCGACCTATCTCTACGGGACCGCCCGGGAGCTGGACGTCGGGGGGGAGCTGGTCTACGACGATATCCGGGGGGAGCCGTCGGGCCACTTCGTGGTGTTGTGCGGCTACAGCAAGACCGATCGGCAGGTCCTGATCGCCGATCCGCTGATGCCCAACCCCATCAGCGAGCAACCGGTCTACCGGGTCGGCCTCAACCGGCTGATCCCGGCCATCATGCTCGGAAGCCTCACCCTGGACGCCAACCTTCTGGTGGTGCGGCCGCCCGGGAAAAGCGGGCCAAGGAGGCGATGACATGGCCGCCGCCCTCGTGGTCATCGAAAACCCGGAGGAATGCCCCCTCTCCTTCACCGATATCACCCCGGTGGCGGCCCGGACCTACCTGTCCGACGAGGCATTCTTCTCCATGAAGGGGGCAAAGGTCTTCAACATCTGCCAGTCGCACCGGTACCAGAGCATCGGCTACTACGTCTCCCTGCTGGCCGAGGCCAGGGGCCATAAGCCCGTGCCGAGCATCACCACGATCCAGGACATGAAATCGGTGGGCATCATCCGGCTTGCCTCCGACGAACTCGACGCCCTGATCCAAAAGGAGATGGCGAACGCCTCGGAGCCGAAGCCGAGCCTCCATATCTATTTCGGCCGGACCCCGGACAAGGCCCGCGAGGCCCTCGCCTCCCGGCTGTTCAAGTTTTTTCCCACGCCGTTTCTCCGGGCCGACCTGAGTTACTCCGGCCAATGGCAGCTCCAGAACGTCTCCCCCCTGGCCGTCAAGGAGATCCCGGCCGAGGACCGTGCTTTCGTGGAGGTGGTCGCCTCTGAATTCTTCGCGGGCCGGAAGCTGGTCATCCCCAAGCGGACGGTCCCCCGGTACGACATCGCCATCCTCCACGACCCGGACGAACGGTTCCCCCCCTCCAACCCCCGGGCCCTGAGGCAGTTCGTCAAGGCGGCCGATTCCCTGGGCATCGGCACCGAGCTGATCACCCGGGACGACGCCCGGCGGCTGTCGGAGTTCGACGCCCTCTTCATTCGAGAGACCACCAACGTGGACCACCACACCTACCGGATCGCCCGGAAGGCGGTGGCCGAAGGATTGGTGGTCATCGATGATCCGGTCTCGATTCTCCGGTGCTCCAACAAGGTCTACCTGGCGGAGCTGCTCGGCCGCCACCGGATCCCGGTCCCCAGGACCCTCGTCATCCATGCCAAAAACGTCGACCTGGCCTCAAAGGGCCTCGATCTGCCCTGTATCCTCAAGCAGCCGGACAGCTCCTTCTCCCAGGGGGTGATCCAGGTGGCCGACCGGACCCGCTTGGCGGCGGAAGCCCGGCGGATGCTCAAAAAGTCGGAGCTGGTCATCGCCCAGGAGTACATGCCCACCCCCTTTGACTGGCGCATCGGGATCCTCGACCGCCGACCCCTTTTCGCCTGCAAGTATTACATGGCCCGGCGGCACTGGCAGATCTACGGTCGGGACAGCGCGGGCCGGATCGTGGAGGGCAAGGCGGAGACCCTGCCGGTGGCCAGGGCCCCCAAGCGGGTGGTCAACATGGCCCTCAAGGCGGCCAACCTCGTCGGCGACGGGCTCTACGGCGTCGACCTGAAGCAGATCGACAGCCGGGTGGTGGTGATCGAGATCAACGACAACCCCAACATCGACGGCGGCTGCGAGGACGAGGTCCTCCAGGAGGATCTCTACCTGCGGATCATGGAGGTCTTCCTCCGCCGCATCGAAGCCGTCAAAACCGGAGGCGCCAAGACGTTTTGACCGACCCCCGCCCCCTGCACCTGTTCGACGGCTACGGCGTCGAGCTGGAGTACATGATCGTGGACGCCGGACGCCTGTCGGTGATGCCGGCGTGCGACGCCGTCCTGGAACGGAAGGCCGGACGGATCGTCCCGGAGGTGGAGGCCGGGGAGATCGCCTGGTCCAACGAACTGGTGCTCCACGTCATCGAGCTGAAGACCAACGGCCCGGCCCCCGCACTGGCGGGCCTTTCGACGGCGTTCCAGGACCACGTGGCGGAGATCAACCGGATTCTGGGACCCATGGGCGGCCGCCTCATGCCCACGGCGGCCCACCCGTGGATGGATCCCCTCCTCGAGACCCGGCTGTGGCCCCACGAATACAGCCCCATCTACGAGGCGTACGACCGGATCTTCGGATGCCGGGGCCACGGCTGGTCGAACCTCCAGAGCGTCCACATCAACCTCCCCTTCCACGACGACGCCGAATTCGGCCGGCTCCACGCGGCCATCCGTCTGCTGATGCCGATCATGCCGGCCCTCACCGCCGCCTCCCCCATCCTGGACGGCCGACCCGCCGGGATCCTGGACGCCCGCATGGAGGTCTACCGCCACAACGCCGACCGGATCCCGTCGGTGACCGGCCGGGTGGTCCCCGAACCGGTCTTCACCCGGGCCGATTACGAGGAGCGAATCCTCTCTCCCATGTACCGGGAGATCGCCCCCCACGACCCCCAGGGGGTCCTCCGGGAGGAGTTCCTCAACGCCCGCGGGGCCATCGCGAGATTCGACAGAAGCGCCATCGAAATCCGGGTCCTCGATATCCAGGAGTGCCCCCGGGCCGATCTGGCGACGGCCTCCCTGATCACGGCGGCGCTCAAGGGGCTTTCGGCGGAGCGGTGGACCGACCTGGCGGCCCAGCAAAGGTGGGAGACCGGCGTGCTGGCGGATCTCTTCCTGGCGGTGATCCGGGACGGCGAAAAGACCCTGGTCGACAATCCGGAGTACCTCCGTGCCCTCGGGTACCCGGGCGGCAGGGCCTCGGCCGGGGAGGTGTGGACCCACCTCCTGGAGACCTGCGGCGGACCCGATTTCAACGATTCCCGGGTCGAGCCCGACCTGCGTATGATCCTGGAAAGGGGGCCCCTTTCGCGACGCATCCTCGCCGCCCTGGGGGGGGATTTCCGCAGGGAGGCCCTGGGGGATGTCTACGGGGCCCTCTGTGGCTGTCTTGCCCGGGGGGAACTCTTCACCTAGCCCGGAAGGAGCCGCTTCATCCGGTAAAGAGGTCCGCGAGTTCCGGCAGGAGGTTGGGGGGCCGCCGGCCCTCCAGGGCGTCGATGACGTTCCGGGCCGCCGTGGACGACATCCGGTCCCTGGCCTCAAAGGTGGCCGAGCCGATGTGGGGCAGGAGGACCACGTTCTCCATGGGTGGAAGCTCCGGGTGGATGCGGGGTTCGAACTCGTACACGTCCAGACCCGCCCCCTTGACCTTGCCGGCCTTCAGGGCGTCCACCAGGGCCTGCTCGTGGATGATCTCCCCCCGGGCCGCGTTGACCACGTAGGCCCCGTCCTTCATCCTTCCGAAGGCCGCGGCGTCGAGGAGGTGGCGGGTCTCGGGGGTGGACGGGCAGTGGATGGAGACGGCGTCGGCCCGTTCCAGGAGTTCGTCCAGGCGCAGGTAGGTGGCCTCCAGGCGCTTTTCGACCTCCCCGGAGACCGGTTTCCGGTTGTGGTAGATGATGCGCATGCCGAAGGCCCGGCACTTGGCGGCCATCTCCTGGCCGATCCGTCCCATGCCGATGATCCCCAGGGTCTTTCCGTCGAGTTCGTCCCCCCGGAGCAGGAGGGGGTCCCAGCCCGTAAACCGGCCCCCCCGGGCGAACCGGTCGGCCTCCAGGATCCGTCGGGTGAGGGTGATCAGCAGGGCGAAGGCGATCTCCGCGGTGGCCCGGGTCAATACCCCCGGGGTGTTGGTGACCATGACGCGGCGGCGGCGGGCGGCCGCCACATCGATGTTCTCGTAGCCCACGGCGTGATTGGCGACGACCTTGAGCCGTCCCGCCGCGTTCAGGGCCGCCTCGTCGATCCGGTCGCACAAGAGGGTGACCACGGCGTCCACATCCCGAAGTTTCCCGGCGAAAGCCGCCGGTTCCAGGGGCTCGATGCCGGTCCCCACCTCCAGGTCGTACCGGCTCTCGAGGATCCGGATCCCGATCTCGGGGATGGGATGGGGGATAAAGACCTTCTTCCGCATCTGGATCTCCTTTGCTTCTGCTCTGCTTCTGTTGACAAGGTCGCGCCGTTGCCCTAGGATACCGATCCATTCGCCCGCCGGACGACGGACGACCGGTGCCGTTCAACACCAGGAACCGCAACAGGGGAGGAAACGAAACATGAGGGGAATTCTGTTCAGATGGCTGGTCCTCACCGCGGCCATCCTCGTCGCCGCCTACCTGCTGGAGGGGATCCGGGTGAGCGGATTCTTTTCCGCCTTCTTTTCGGCGGCCTTGCTGGGGATCCTCAACGCCTTCTTCCGGCCCGTCCTGCTCATCCTCACCCTGCCCCTCACCGTGCTCACCCTGGGGCTGTTCACCTTCGTGATCAACGCCCTGATGCTGATGATGGCCTCCGGCGTAATCGGCGGATTGGTGGTGAACGGGTTCTCCTCGGCCCTGCTGGGATCCCTGGTGATCAGCCTCGTGAGCTGGCTGCTCAGCTCCTTTGTGGACGACCGGGGGAAGATCGCCCATATCGATCTCCAGTACCGGTCCGACAAGGACCGCTGGGAGTAGCGGAGCGACCGGGCATCCCCCCGGAAAAAAGGTGCCGGCGCGCCCTCCCCTACTCGGGGGGGGAGCGGACCATGGCCCCCGGCGGGATCTCCTTCTGGGACCGGGTGATCAGCACCGTGGCGCTCTCCGGCTCGGTGCGAAGGACCAGCAGCGTGCCCAGGTCCACCGGAGGCAGCGGTGTGGTCTTGGTGGAGAGGGGGTCGATCCGGGCCCGGTGCTGGTGGAAGATGGCGTACTTCTGGCCCGGCGCAAGGCCGCTCTCCTCCCCCTGATCGATGAAGGCGATGGAGTGTTCCCCCAGCATGATGGAGGTGGTCTCCTCCGGGGCGACGATCCTGCCGGAGATCCCCTGGGGGCTTTGGGTGAAAAAGATCTTGGGGGACCTTTCGGTGTACGGCATCAGCTTGTCATCGACCCGAATGGGCCGGAAGGCTTCGCTCACCCGCCCCACCACGTAATCGGGCTCGTTCTGGATGACCTCCACGGTGCCGGTGAGGTAATGCTGGGTCCACCGGTCGGCCTCCTCCCCATCGACGGCGCGCGGCTTCAGGGTGCGGTAGATGGTGTACGATTTCCCCAGGGTCAGGGGGACCGTCTCCTGTTTCCGGATGTAGACGATATCCCCCAGACTGATCATCTGCTTTCTCCCCTGGACCTTGAAGATGGTGCCGAAGGGTTCGAGAGGGGACCGCCGGATGAAGCCGACCCGGTTGATGGCGGTGTAGAGGTAATGGTCCGCGTCCCGCCCCGCCAGGCCCTGTTCGTCGAAGGCGCCCGGCTCGGACGGCGGGACCATCTCGGTGGGCAGCTCCTCGGGCGGGGCCTCCTCCATGGGGGGCGGGGCCTCGGCCCGGGGGTAAAGACGGATCTTCTGGCCGGGATAGATCCAGTGGGGGTTGGTGATGGGGACATCCGCGTTGAAGGTCCACATGGAGGGCCACTTGTAGGGGCTGTTGAGAAACTTCCGGGAGAGGTCCCAGAGGGTATCCCCCTTCTGGATGATGTAATAGTCGCCGTTGGCGTCGGTCTGGACCTCCAGATCGTCGCCCTCCGCCGCGCCGGGGGGGCCGGTCATCCCGGGGGCGCCGGACATCTCCGGCACGCCCGCCGTGCCCGGAGGCCCCGCCATGTCGGCCGGCATGTCCGGCGGCGCGTCGAACCCCGGCGGGGCCTCCTGCTGGGCCCCGGCGGGTCCGGCGATGATGAAGATTGCGGCGGCAAGCAGGCATACGATCCGGAATGCTCGTCTTGGATGCATCGATATCCCCCCCGAATTCCGTTACTGGTTACCTTCCATCATCTGATGAGTTACCTCGTTTGGGACGAGGTTGTCAAGATTTTCCGCCCAATACAAAAACCCCGCGCGGCCGTGCCGCGCGGGGTTTCGTTCCTTCTTCAGGGCCCCTTGCCGATCCCGGGGGAGCTTGCGCTTCGGTGGAGGGCGACGGAACGGCCTACATCATGCCGCCCATACCGCCCATACCGCCCATGCCGCCCATGCCGCCGCCCGGAGGCATGGCGGGTTCCTGCTTCTCCTCGGGCTTGTCGGCGACCATGGCTTCGGTGGTCAGCATGATGGACGAGACGCTGCCGGCGTTCTGCAGAGCGAACCGGACC
>CAYSLC010000150.1:0-13396 GCA_964431545.1 uncultured Desulfobacteraceae bacterium
GGGTAACGCTCCCACGGATGGTGAACAAAATCATGCGCGGATCAAGGCGATTTGCCGGTCAGCCGCGGCAATTGTGTAAGGTGTCCCCGGAACTCGGCGGGAACTCCGGTACTCGAACTCTAACGCCCGGAACTCTCTGAAAAGGGGGGACCATCCAAACCATCGGAGGAAAAAAAAGATGAGACGGTTCTGTTTCTTTCTGGCGATCATCGCATCCTTGTCCTGCCGAATCTCCAATTCCGCCGCCGGGACGGAAGTCGGCGGCGGGATCGACTTCGACACAACCTGGTCGATGACGGGAAGTCCCTATATCGTGACATCCTCCACCACCCTGATGAGTGGAGTGACCTTGACGGTGGAAGCCGGGGTAGAGATCCGATTTCGTCCCGGCGTACCGATGGTGATCAACGGAACCATCTCGGCTGTGGGATCGGCGTCCCAACCGATCCGCTTCACATCGGATGAAATCACCCCCGCCGCCGGCGACTGGAACGGGATCCACTTCAGGGTGGGCAGTTCCGACAGCGCCCTCGAATGGTGCATCCTCGAGTACGCCGTCACGTCGGTCACCGTATTTGCCTATTACAGCGAACAGGTAACACCGGAATTTTCCAACTGTGTCATGCGCCTCAACTCCCAGAATGGGATCCATGTGGAATCGATGCCAAGAGGCTGTCAATCCGCCTACGCCGGGCCGACGGTCGAGGGATGCATAGTCGAATCGAACGGTTCCGACGGTATTTTCTACGACGCCCATGGCCACGGTTCCATCGGCTGCGCCCCTCGCTCCCAGGGTAAAATCGGCGGGTCGATCCGAAATTGTCTCGTCCGGTACAACGGGGATCAAGGGCTACGCCTGCTCACGGATGCCGGCCATGACACCTCCGGGGAGATCTATACGACATTGGACGGCAACACCATCTTTGAAAACGGCGGCAGCGGCGTCGAGGTCTCCGGCGACACCTCCAACCGGCCGCGCATCATCAATAATCTGATCTTCGGGAACGCGAAGACGGGAATCCATTTCAATGCCTATGTGAGCGGCGTCTTCCGGATGTCCATGAGCAACAACACCGTCTACGGGAACACGGAAAACGGCGTCTATTTGGGAGGGAACTCCCTGGAATCGATCTACTTCACCAACAACATCATCGCGGAGAACGGCGGATACGGTCTCGTCATGACGCCGGGGGAGACCCTTTTCGTCAGGGGAAACAACGACCTCTGGTCCAACGGCGCCGGGGAATACCTGGACACGACGCCGGCCGCCGGGGATATCTCGGCTCCGCCCCTATTCGCCGATGCCCAAAACGGGGACTTCCATCTCCTTGCCGAATCGCCGTGCATCGATGCCGGAAACACCACCACCGCGGCCACGACGGACGTGGACGGTGAACAGAGACCGGCCTATGATGGATTCGATATCGGGGCGGATGAGTTCGCCACGGTGATCGGCGACATCGACAGAGACCGCCGTCTCGACCTGTCGGACCTGATCACCGTCCTACGAATCTGCACCGGCCTTTCCGTATCCACGGACATCCACATGGATGCGGAGCCGGTGGTCGACAGCCGGATCGACTTGATGGATGGGCTTCATATCCTGGGGGAGATGGCCAGGTGAGGCGAACAAATAGGAGTTAAAGATTATTTCGATATAAACGAAAAGGATGATTGAAGCATGAACTCCAGAGCAGACAAAGCTTTGCTTGATTGGTTGGAAGATCATTATGATGACGTGATGGGCGGGAAAGAGCATCTCCATCATGAAGGAAGTGGAAAACGTACACAATTAGAATGGCAAGAAGCACGAAATCTTCATGAACAAGAGCAACAACGCCTTATAGCACAACTCCAGACCAAGCAGGAGGATGCGATTAAACGATGGATGGCTCAAGGGCTCACCAGAGAAAAAGCATGGTCTCGCTGGAAAATGATGGAGGTCAAGGCGCACGAACGCAAACGTATGGATTATGCTTTTCAGAAAGACTGATGAGCACCTTCTGAGTTCAGGCGCTGCTTCCACCAGGAATACTCACTATCTTTGCAATTATGGGGATTGATTGAGCAAGAATTGAGAAAAAAAGAGGTTTTTGGGTTTAGAAAAATCCTTAAATCGATATTCGGAAGAACCCGGTACAGGATCAAATACAGATTGAAGACGGTATCCTACGTCATTCTGCTGAAACCGTCCGGTTCGGCGGTCGATGTCTATGAAGACAACGAGATCCGCTTCACCTACAACCTGATCCGGATCTACGAGATGGATGCCCGGGAGATTCTGGACCAGGGCATCCTCTGCCTGACGCCGTTCGTTCCGCTGATGAAACGCGGACCCGAATCGCTGCAACAGGCCGATGCCCTCATCTACGGAAGCGACCGGTCGAGAACCGAAAAGGCGGATCCGCTCACCTCGATGGCCATACTGTCGGGACTCGTTTCCAAGGATCTGCCGGTCCAACTGATCAACAGAAGGAAGGATATCATGATCGAATCCGCAGCATATGACATTATCAAGCAGGATGGGATTCAGGAAGGGATGGTTGTGGTTGCCAGGGAGATGCTCCTTGATGCCCTCTCGACCAAGTTCGGAACGATTCCGGAGGACATATCCGGCGCCGTCAGTGATATCACCGACCGCGAAAGCCTGAAGGTGCTGCACCGCAAGGCGATCACGTGCCCTGATCTGAAATCGTTCAGAAAAGAATTGCCCTCCGTCGATTCATAGGCGTTCCCCCGGAAAATTCAGGAATTCACGGACGGGGGCCGTTGATATGGTTCTTTCATTCTGGAATGATTCCCGTATAGTGAAAACAGTTCGGGATTACTGGCAAACGGAATAAATGCCACCAAACAGCTCATGAAAAAACTTCCCGCCGGTAAAAAGACCACCTGATAAAGGAGTACACCATGCAAACAGAGACCATCAAAGAAAAAGCCCAAGAGTTATTGGAGAAACTGCCAGACTCGGCCAGCTGGGAAGATCTGATGTACCAAATCTATGTTCGACAGTCGATTGAAGCCGGTATCAAGGATAGTAACGAAGGACGTACGATGGACGTCAAGGAAGTCCGCAAACGATTTGGCTTGTAGGTAGATAGTGAAGGTTCACTGGACGGATACCGCTATCGAACATTTGGTTGGCATCTACGAACACATTGCGTTGACATCGCCGACCTATGTGCCTCCAAGGGGATGTCGGGTCCTGAAAGCCCTGAAAGGGCGGCACATACCAGCCCAGGGCCAACGCCCTGGGACCCATGGGCATTACGGTATAAGCCCTGAAAGGGCGTGACATCAAACCTTGGAGCCCTGTTGATGTGCCACAGGTAACCTAACTGATATCCACCAACCGCTCCTCGCATCCGAATCCTGGTTAAGGTGGAAATCGAGAAACCGGGTAATGCTCCCGTCCGGAAACGACCCCGCAATCACCGGCCCGCCAAGAAGACCGTCACCCCTCATACCGCCTCAAAAACAGACACGTATTCACCCCACCGAACGCGAAGTTCTGAACCGCAGCGATCCGCAGGTCCGTCTCCACCGCCTCGACAACGTGGCGGATCATGGCGCACCGCCGGTCCACCGCCTCCAGGTTGAGGGTGGGGGCCACGAAACCGGCCTCCATCAGGTATAAGGTGATCAATACCTCGATGACCCCGCAGGTGGCCATGGTGTGGCCCATGTAGCTTTTCAGCCCCACCACGTGGGGCCGATCTCCGTAGAGAGCACCGATGGCCTGGGCCTCGATGATGTCCCCCATCTTGGTGCCGGTGGCGTGGGCGGAGACCAGATCCACGTCCCCGGCCTCGATCCGGGCGTTCTCCAGCCCCAGCCGGATCGTCTCCTTGATCCCGTGGACGTTGGGCAGGATCAGGTCTCCGCCGTTGTTGTTGCAGGAGTACCCGATCACCTCCGCCAGGATGGGGGCCCCGCGCGCCACGGCCAGGTCGTGGGCCTCCAGGAGGATCGCCCCGCCCCCCTCCCCCACCACCAGGCCGTCCCGCCGGGCGTCGAAGGGGCGGGGGGTCTTGTGGGGGGTGTCGTTGAAGGCGGTGGAGCAGGCCAGAAGGTTGTCGAAGACCGCCACCGTGGTGGTGTCGTACTCGTCGGCGGCCCCGCAGATCATGGCGTCCTGCATCCCGTACTTGACCATCTCGTAGCCGAACCCGATGGCCTGGGAGCCGGTGGTGCACGCCGTGGAGGAGGCGATCACCCGGCCGGTGATCCCGAACATCTTGGTGATGTTGACCGCCGTGGTGTGGACCATCGACTTGAGGTAGTCCACGGCCCCGATGGCGGCCACCTCATCTTTGTCCCCGCCGAAGAAGTTCTTGTAGATCCCCCGCTGGACTGTGGGGCTGCCGTGTGTGGAGCCGTAGGCGACGCCCAGTCGGCCCGACGCGATGAACCCGGGATCGAGGCCGGCGGCAGCCAGGGTCTCCTTGACGGTCTGGCAGGCGTAATAGGCGACCGGGCCCATGGTCTTTCGGTGGGTCCGCTTGAAGTCGTATTCGATCGGGTAGTCGACGGTGCCGAAGACCCCGGAGTGGATATGGCCGGTGAGGAGCCCGTCCGGCCGGAGGGGCTTGACCCCGGAGATCCCTTGGCGGAGGCTCTCCAGGATGGCCGCCTTCCCGTGGCCGATGGGGGTGATGGCGGAGCCGGCGGTGATGACGACGCGTCGTTCCATGTTGGGCTTTGGGGTGCTCTCCGGGGCTGTCCGGGGCGGTGACCGGGATCGTCCCCGGCTCCCGCCGCCGGGTCAGGCCCGGGCCCCCTCCAGGGATTCGATGTAGTCGCAGATCTGGTTGATGGTGCGGATGTCCATGGCCTGCTTCTTCTCCTCCTGGGTCAAAGAGACCCCCATCATCCCCTCGATCTCCACCAGCAGCTCGATGGCGTCGATGCTGTCGAACTCGTACGCCTCCCGGAGATCTTCGTCCAGCCCCGGATTCTCGATCTCGAAGTTCTCCGCGAAGACCCCCATGAGGTGGTCGATGATCTCCTGTCGCGATCGTGCCATACCCGTTGTCGTCGCCTCTTTCAATTCCTGTTCAAAACCCCCGGCCGGAGCCGGTCCTCTATCCGTGGAGAAGCTCCACGCCACGGCGGCCGGTCCGGTGGGATTCCATCCGGTCCGCCCCGGTCCGGGGTCCGGAAAGTAGAATCGAATCCGGCCCAAATGTCAACCCATAAGGTCCGGTTTCTCCTCCGTCCCCGCCGTCCTTTCCCCTTCGATCCGCTCCCCCAGAAACGGGCGGAAATGGTACCACTGGAAGGGATGGGCCCGGACCGCCGCCTCCAGCAGGGCGGCGTAAGCCTGGGCCGACCGCCGGACCGCCGCGTCCCGGTCCTCCCGGGACGCCGCCCGCACGGTGTACGGTTCGGTGACGGTGAACCGGTACCGCCCCTCCCTTGAGCGGAAGGTGAAGAGCACGAAGAGGGGGGCCCCGGAGAGGAGCGCCATCACGTGGGGGGCCTCCGGCAGGCGGACCTCGTGGCCGAGAAACGCCGCCGGAACCGTCCGCTGGTCCGCCCGCCAGACCACGTCCCCGGCGATGGAGACCAGCCCCCCGCCCTTGAGGAATTGGATCCCCTCGATGATGTCGAAGGGGGACTCCTCCCCCGCTCCCACGGCGATCACCCGGATCCCGCTCCGGGCAAGGCTCTCCTTCTGCATCGCCTCGATCTGTTCCCGGTGCTTGACCCCCATGTAGAGGAGCAGCGGGATGCTCCGCCCCTTCTTTCGAAGCAGATGGGCCGCCACCTCCCAGTTGCCCACGTGGGACATGAGGAGAATGCCACCGGTCCCCCGCTCCACGGCTTTTTCCAGGTTGCCCCACCCCTCGGAGTCGTAGGGGATCTCCCCGGCCTGATGGAGGCGGAACCGGTCGAGGAAGACCCCGGTGAAGCTCAGGTACTGGCGCCAGGCGCACCACAGTCCGTATAGCCGGGACCGGTCCGGAAACAGGGCCCGGTAGAACCGGACGCCGGCCGCCACCCGGGCCGGGAAGAGCAGAAAGTACCCGGCCGCCACACCGGCGGCGCTGACCCGGAAGAACCACGCCCCCACCCGGCCCGAGGCGGCGGTGGCGAACCGGTAGAAGCGGGCGCTCATGGGGGCGGCGCGGCCCCGGTGCCGGCCCTCGCCCGGCGGACCGACCGGGGGGTGAAGATCCGGCCAAGGATCAGCCGGCCGAAGACCGCCCCGTTTCTGAGGAAATCGAAGAAGGGGTGGAAGTGGGAGATCCGCGGCAGGTCCCGGCCGTACCGGACCCCCACCGGCGCCTCCAGCACGGGGATCCCCCGCCAGTGGGCCCGCACCAGCACCTCCACCTCGTACTGGTATCGCCGGGCCGCCACCGGCAGTTCCAGGACCTCGGGCAGGGGGTAGATCCGGAACCCGCACTGGGAGTCGGCCAGCCGGGGACCCCCCGAGACCCGGACCCAGACGTTGGAGAACCCCCGGCCGAACCGGCTGGTCCACGGTACGCCGGGGCCGTCCATGCCCCGCCGGACGCCCACCACGATGGGGCGCAGGCCGACGGGGAGGGCCCGGATCATGTCGGGGATCTCCGCAGGGTCGTGCTGGCCGTCGGCGTCGAGGGTCACGGCCCAGTCGGCGACCCCGGCCGCCGCCGCGAACCCGGTCAGCAGGGCCGCGCCCTTGCCCCGGTTCTCCCGGTGCCACAGGAGCCGGACCCCGGCCAGGTTTCGGACCCGGTCCCCGGCGCCGTCCTCCGAGCCGTCGTCCACCACCACCACCGGCAGCCCCAGCCCGGCCGCGGCCCCGGCCACCCCCCGGACCCGGTCCCCGTGGTTGTAGACCGGGATCACCACCGCGAACCGGCCGGGGACCTCGTCTAATACGGCCGGTGGTCCCGGAGGGAGCGCCATACCGCCTCCACGGCCTGGGGGATCGCCCCGTCCCGGGCGATGTCGTCGGCGATCCGTCGGATGTCCCGGTCCAGGGGCCGCTCGTCGTCGTTGAAAAGGTAGGGCCGGTCCGCCGACGGGGCCCGCTCCGCCACCCCCAGCACCGCCTCGTAGAGGGGAAGGGTCGCCGGGGAGAGGGTCTTCCGGGCGTCCCAGTGGCCGGCGGCCAGCCGGGTTCGGAGGTCCACCGCCTGGACCCCGAAGATCAGGGCCATGGCCATGTACTGCCGGAAGGCGTCCACCGACTGGCGGGCCAGGTTGGCCGACCCGAAGCCGAGGCTGTTGACGTTCTGGTTGAACTGCTCCGCGTGGGTGGGGTACCGGTCGATGAACGGGGCCCCCAGAAAGGAGAGGACCGGCATCACCGAGTTGGCCGAGATCTGGAGCCCCTTGAGCCCTAGGTTGACCCGGCGGTCGGGGTTGCCCACCAGCGAAGGGGGCAGGCCGTTGCTGAACTCCGGCGAGACGAGAAGGGCGATCTGGACGTCCAGGTGCTTGGCCATGAGGCCGATATGGTGGCGGAGCTGGTCCATGCCCATGCCGATGTACTGGCCCAGGAAGTTGCCGCAGTAGAGGCACGAGCCGGATTCCGGATCGATGAGGGGGTTGTCGGTGGCGGCGTTCATCTCGACCGCCACCTGGCTGGCGACCACGGCCATCCCGTCCGCGATGGGCCCCATGTACTGGGGCAGGCACCGGAGGGAGTAGCGGTCCTGGACCAGGTCGTCCCCCCGCCCGCCCCGGGTCCCGTCCAGCTCCCCGCGGATCAGGGCCGATCCGGAGAGGAGGTCGACCATCCGCTCGGCGCTCCAGATCTGCCCCGGGTGGGGCTTCTGACGCTGAATGTACGGGTGGAAGGACTGGTCCGACGCCCCCAGCCCCTGGATGCAGAGGGCGTGGGCGCCCATGGCCAGGGCCGCCAGGGCTTGGGTGTCGTGGACGCGGAGGGCGGCGATCCCGGCCATGACCGAGGTGCCGTTCATCACCGACAGCCCCTCCTTGGGCCCCAGGGGAAGGGGCGGAAGGTCCAGCCGCCGGAGGGCCGTCGCCGCATCGAGTTCCTCCCCGCCGAGGGAGACCCGGAAGCACGGATCGGTGCCGGCCACGGCCCCGAGGATGTAGGCCAGGGGCACCAGGTCCCCGCTGGCGCCGATGGAGCCGTATTCGTGGACGTGGGGCGTCGCCCCGGCGTTGAGGAAGTCGACCAGGCGCTGGATGATCTCCAGGCGGACCCCGGAGGCCCCCCGCATCAGCGAGTTGGCCCGGAGCAGCATGGCGGCCCGGACGTCGGCCTCCGGCAGCAATCCGCCCGCCCCGGTCTTGTGGGGCCAGGGGATGTTGTTCTGTAGGGCCGCGGCCTGCTCCCGGGCCACGTGGATGTTGGCCATGCCGCCGAAGGCGGTGGTCACCCCGTAGATCGCCTCCCCGGCGTCCACGGCCCTTTGAATGATCTCCCGGGACCGATGGATCCGGTCGAGCACCGCCGGGTCGTTGGTGAGGCGCGTTCGGCCCCCCCGGCGGGCGACCCGGACCACCGCGTCGATGGTCATCCCCTCGCCGGTCACCACCACCGGCTCGATCTGTGTTCCGGCGTCGCCGCCGACGCCGCTCTCCTCGAAACCTCTCATATCCCTTCTCTCCTTTTCATCCGCCGGCCCGCCCCCGGCCCACCAGGCCGGCCCAGCCGATCCCCATCGTGGCCCCGAAGAAGCCGAGCAGCAGATAGATCTCCCGGGCCACCCCTCGGAGATCCTCCCCCCGGACGAATAGGTCGGTGAGCGCGGTCAACCCCCAGGCCAGGGGGGAGAACCGGCTGACCTCCCGCATCCCCGGCGGCATGGCGTAGACCGGCACCATGATCCCCCCGATGGCGGCGGCGATCACCACCGAGACCGCCCCGAACATGGAGGCCTGCTCGTAGGTCCGGGCCAGGGACCCCACCAGGACCCCGTATCCGGCCGCGGCCAGGGCCGCGCTCACCACCACGGCGAGGACGGCGTCCGGGGCGCTTCCGATGGCCAGCTCCGGGGTGCCGAGCAGCGGCAGGAGCCGTTTGCCGATGAGCAGGATGATGGCGAACTGGCTCAGGCAGACGAAGACGTAGGCGATCACCTTGCCCAGAAGCAGGACCCCGTGGGAGACGGGCAGGCTCATGAGCCGGCGCAGGGTCCCCTCCTGCCGCTCCCGGATCAGGGAGCCGCCCAGGGGGACCACGATGAAGAACATCCCGAACAGGGCCCAGGCCGGCACGTTCTGCTGGACCGAACTGGGCAGCTTCTCGAAGCGGCCCCGGCCCGCCCCGACGGTCCGGACCGCCAGCAGCCGGTCCCGGCTCCATCCGGGATCGAGGCGGAACCCGCCGGCCGCCTCCGGGCCGAGGACCTCCCCCAGGACCCGGCCCACCCGCTCCGAAACCATCTCCGACAGGATCCCCGCCTTGACCTCCAGCTCCAGGGCCATGAGGAACCGGCCCAGCCCGTTCTCCACGGCGGTCCGGAAGTCGCCCCGCACCAGGGGATCGAAATAGAGGATCAGCTCGGCGGGGTCGTCCGGGACGTCCCCTTCAGTAGCGACCGTCGCGCCGTCCATGGCCGCCGCCACCTGCCGGGCCGCCCGTTCCTCCACGCTCCGGGTGAGCCCCTGGGGCAGGATCAGGCAGAACTGGTACCCGCCGTCGATGAGCCGTTTGCGGGCCTCGGCGTCGCCGGTATCCCCGGGCAGGGTCTCAACCGCGAAGGATCCCGATTCCCGGAGCCGCTCGGAAACCCCGGCCCCCACCGATCCGCCGTCCCGGTCCACCACCAGGACCCGGATGCCCGCCTCGCCGGTGGCCCGCAGGACGTTCTCCTGGACCAGGGAGACCACCACCACCAGGACCCCGGGCATCAAAAAGAGGACCAGGAGCCCGGCCCGGTCCCGGAACAGGAGCCGCAGCTCCTTGACCACCGTGGCGCCCAGCTTGCCCATCGGCTATCCGTCCCTCAGCCGCTTGCCGGTGAGCGTCAGGAAAAGCTCCCCCAGGTTCCGGCACTCCGGATGGTCGGCCAGCAGCGCCGCCGGGGTCCCCCTTGCGATGATCCGGCCCTCGTCCATGACCGCCAGGCGGGAGCAGAGCTGCTCGGCCTCCTCCATGTAGTGGGTGGTGTAGAGCATGCCGATTCCCTCGTCCCGGAGGCGTCCCAGCCGCTCCAGGATCAGGTTCCGGGACTGGGCGTCGATGCCCACCGTCGGCTCGTCCAGAAAGACCAGGCCGGGCCGGTGGAGGAGCCCCGCGGCCAGGTTGGCCCGCCGCTTCATCCCGCCGGAGAACTCCGAGATCCGCTGGTTTCGCCGCTCCTGGAGACCGACCATCTCCAGGCATTCCCGGATCCGGTCCTTCAGGTCCCGGCCGGAAAGCCCGCAGAGCCGACCGAAGTAGTGGAGGTTCTCCCCGGCGGTGAGGCCGGGGTAGAGGGCGATCTCCTGGGGCACAAGGCCGAACCGGCGTTTGGCCCGCCGGGGGTGTTTGAACAGATCGATCCCGCCGATGGTCACCCGCCCCGCGCCGGGCCGCAGCAGCCCGCTCATGACGGAGATGGCGGTGGTCTTCCCGGCCCCGTTGGGACCGAGCAGGCCGAAGATCTCGCCGGGATGTACGGTGATCTCCACCCCGTCCAGGGCCGGTGCCGCCGCCCGTCGATACGTCTTGCGGAGGCCGTCGGCGGAGAGCAGGGCGCGCGCGGCGCTTCCGACCGCCGCCGCATCCACCATTCCGCTGGCGGCATCCCGATCCCCCGCCACCGTCTCCGTCTTCTCCAAACCCTTCGATCCTCTCCTTCCCCGCCGCAAGACGGCCCCGCCACCGGCCGCCGGTTCGGCGCCCGCCGAAAGGGGCCATAATGGGGCGAAAGGGGGAGGGCTGTCAACGCTTTTATCCCGCTTTTTTGGGGAATCCCGGTTCTTTTGGAATCGGAGCCGAGCCGGGGACGCCCGCCGGCACGGTTCGGATCATCCATCGAAAGAGGCGCGATTCGGGCTTGCATTTCCCCATCGATCCGGTATAGTTTGCGATTTTTTCGATCGATCCGTCCCGATGAACCGGATGGGAGCCCCATGAAAATCCTGCTGATCAACCCCCCAAACAGCGGCAAATCGATCCCGGAATCGACCTACGGCATCGAGACCATCAAGATGATCTTCCGGGGGGAGCCCCTGGCCCTCACGACGCTGGCCGGGAACCTGGAGGGCCACGAAGTGCGGATCACCGACCTCAAGGCGGCGCCGGAGACCCTGGAGCGGGATCTGACGGAGATGGCGCCGGACGTGGTGGGGATCACCGGCATGACCTGCGAGGCCAACGCGGTCCTCGGGATCGCGGCGGCGGCCAAGGCCCACGGGGACCCCGTGGTGGTGGTGGGCGGGCCCCACGCGAGCTGCGACCCCGGCCACTTCAACCGGGAGACGGTGGACTACGTGGCGGTGGGCCTGGGCAAGGCGAGCTTCCGGGAGCTGGCCGACGCCCTGGCCGCCGGAAGGGCCGACACCCCGGTTCCGGGGATCGCCAAAACCCGTCCCGGCGGCGAGATCTCCCTGGTCCCCCGCAAGTACGGCCCGGCCGACCTGGCCGACCATCGGCCGCCCCGGTACGACCTTGTGGCCCTGCACCGGGACCAGTACGTCATGAGCGGCGTGGGGGGGAAGATGGGGTTCGTCGCCTCGGCCCACGGCTGCACCCACCGATGTTTCTTCTGCTGCGTGCCCAGCATGACCGGGGGGCGGTACCTGACCCACTCCATCGAGGCGGTGACCCGGGACATGGGGATCCTCTCCGATCTCCCCCTGATCCGGCTGGTGGACGCCAACACCTTCGGGGACCCGGCCAAGGCCGAGGCCCTGGCCCGCCGGATCCTGGACCAAGGACTCGAAAAGCCCCTGGTGGCCGATGTGCGATCGGATACGGTGGTCCGCCATCCGGAACTCTTCCGGCTCTGGAAGTCGGCGGGGCTCTCCACGGCGGTCATCGGCTTCGAGGAGATCCTCGACGACCGGCTGGCGGACCTCAACAAGCGGACCCGGGTGGAGACCAACGTGGCGGCCATGGAGATCCTCAAGGGGCTGGGGATCCGCATCATCGGCGACTTCATCGTCTCCCCCGACTACACCGAGGCCGATTTCGCGGCCCTGGAGACCTTCGTGGCGGACCACCCCATCGACCTGCCCATCCCCGCCATCCTGACGCCGGTGCCCGGCACCCCCCTCTTCGACCGGTACCGGGACCGGATCGCGGTGGCGGATCTCGACTACTACACCTTCCTCAACGCCGTGATCCCCACCCGGATGCCGGAGCGGGACTTCTACCAGCGGTACTCGGAGATGCTCCGGGGCTTCCTCGCCGGCGCCGGCCACTGAACCCTTTTGCCACAGGACCATCGATGACCACGGTCTACATCAACGACGCGGCGGCGTTTCTGCCCAACGACCCCATCTCCAACGAGAAGATCGACGACGTGATCGGGCGCCTCCCCGACATCGGCACCCGGACCAAGCGGATCGTTTTGAAGAACAACGGGATCCGAACCCGGTACTATGCGGTGGACCCGGAGACCGGCCGGCTGACCCACTCCAACGCCGGCATGGTCGCCGAGGCGGTCCGCCGCCTGCGCCCCTGGGAGGGGTTCGGACCGACCGAGATCCGGTGCCTCTGCTGCGGCACCTCCACGCCGGACCTTCTCCTTCCCGGGCACGCCCTCATGGTCCAGGGGGAACTCGGAATCCCCGAATGCGACTCGGTGACCACCGCCGGCATCTGCATCTCCGGGATGACGGCCCTCAAACACGCCTGGATGAGCGTGGCATCGGGGGACGCCGACAACGCCGTGGCCACGGGGTCGGAACTCGCCTCCTCCTTCACCCGGGCCCCCTTCATGACCCCGGCCATCGACGCGGCCGAGGCCGAAGACCTGGAATCCCGGCCGGTCAAGGCGTTCGACGCCGATTTTCTCCGGTGGATGCTCTCGGACGGGGCCGGGGCCCTCTTCCTCTCCCCCCGGGCCAACCGGGAGGGGATCTCCCTCCGGGTCGACTGGATCGACAACCGATCCTTTGCCGGAGAATACGAGACCTGCATGTACGCCGGGGGCGTCAAGGGGCCGGAGGGCCGGATGACGGGGTGGCGGGACACGGAACGGATCGACCCGGGGGAGCGGCCCCACCTGGTGTCGATCCGCCAGGACATCCGGCTCCTGGATCAAATCATCGTCGCCACCATGGGCCGGGCCCTGGACCGGGTCCGGGAGAACAGGGTCCTGACCCCGGAGGGGATCGACTGGTTCCTCCCCCACTACTCGTCGGCGTACTTCCGGCCCAAGTTCCACGACGAGATGGCCCGCATCGGCTTCCCCATCCCCGACGACCGGTGGTTCACCAACCTGACGGAGAAGGGGAACACCGGCAGCGCCGCCATCTTCATCATCATCGC
>CAYSLC010000151.1:0-13356 GCA_964431545.1 uncultured Desulfobacteraceae bacterium
GAGCATCGGACTCCAAATCCGGGTGTTGGGGGTTCGAATCCCTCCTGGCCTGCCACCCAAATTGGTATGCTTCCCCAGGGCGGCCGACGCCTTGGGGAAGAAGTCGAAGCTCAAGGGATGACGGCCGTTCGAAGCAAGTTGAAGGCCGTGAATACTTTGGGCTTTCCATGTTTTTAGGAGCAAAATGGGACGCATACTGAAAAAGAAGTCCGCAACCAAAAAGAAGAAGCCCTCCGAGGACGCGGCGTCCGTCGCGGCGGGGAACGGCTCCGCCCTGAATCCGTCCGGCTCGGCCGCCGCGCCCGAGGTCAAACGTCGACCCGCCTCCCTCCAGAAGAAGGCGGCCGGAACGGCGAAGAGTCCGGGGGACCGGAACTGGATCGGAAAGAGCATCCAGTTTCTCAGGGAGGTCAAGGCGGAACTCAAAAAAGTGACCTGGCCGTCCAAGAAGCAGACCCTCGGCTCCACCGCGGTGGTGATCATCGTGGTCATGGTGATCTCCTTTTTTCTCGGGGTCGTCGACCTCGGACTGTCGAGCTTGATGCGGGCGGTCCTTCAATAGGCGCGGAGATATTCAACGTGGCGTTACAATGGTACATCGTCCATGTCTATTCGGGATTCGAACACAAGGTAAAGTCCGCCCTCGAAGAGCGGATTTCCGCTTCCGGCCAGTCGGAAAAGTTCGGCGAGATCGTGGTCCCCACGGAGCAGGTGGTGGAACTGGTGAAGGGAAAACGGAAGACCTCCTCCAGGAAGTTCTATCCCGGCTATATCCTGATCAGCATGGAACTCGACAAATCGACGTGGCATCTGGTGAACAACACGGAAAAGGTGAGCGGATTTCTCGGAGGACGGGAGAAGCCGATGCCCATCTCCGAGCAGGAGGCGCGCCAGATCCTCGACCGAATGACGGCGGAAAAGCCCAAGCCGAAATACTATTTCGAAACCGGGGATGAGGTTCGTGTGATCGACGGCCCTTTCACCAACTTCAACGGCATGGTGGAGGAGGTGAATCCCGAAAAGGGCAAAATCAAGGTGCTGGTCAGCATTTTCGGTCGATCGACCCCCGTCGAGCTGGAGTTCGTTCAGGTTACGAAGCTATAAACCCACCGGCGCCCTGGACTTTCGAAACCGCTTCCGCCCACGGCGGTATCGAATCCGCCGGTGAATCCGGAGTGGATGAGGAGTCAGCAAACAATGGCAAAAAAGGTAATCGCTCAGATCAAACTGCAGGTGGTGGCGGGAAAGGCGAACCCGTCTCCGCCCATCGGCCCGGCCCTGGGCCAGCACGGCGTCAACATTATGGACTTCTGCAAGGCCTTCAACGCCCGGACGGCCAATGACGAAGGGATGATCATCCCCGTCGTGATCACCGTTTACGCGGACAGGACGTTCACGTTCATCACCAAGACCCCGCCCGCGGCCATTCTACTGAAGAAGGCGGCGGAGATCGCCAAGGGGGCCGGTGATCCGAAGCAGGACCGAGTCGGGAAGGTGTCCCGGAAGCAGGTGGAGGAGATCGCCCAGCAGAAGATGGTCGATTTAAACGCCTATGACCTTGAAGCGGCCTGTAAGATTATCGCGGGCACCGCCAGAAGCATGGGAATTGAGATCGTTCAATAGGAATAAGGAGTCGATAGAGTACAATGCCGAAGCGGGGGAAGAACTATAGAAAAGCCAAGGAGAATGTGAATCCCGAAGCACGCCACGGTCTCACGGACGCCGTGAAGATGGCCGTCGACCTGTCCTACGCCAAGTTCGACGAGACGTTCGACGTGGCCGTCCGGCTGGGGGTCGACCCGAGACATGCCGATCAGATGGTCCGCGGGACCGTGGTGCTGCCCAACGGGATCGGCAAAGAGGTCCGCGTGCTGGTGTTCGCCAAGGGGGAGAAGGAGAAGGAGGCCGAGGACGCCGGGGCCGATTTCGTGGGCAACGATGATCTGGTGGAGAAGATCAAGGAGGGATGGTTCGAGTTCGACAAGGCGGTGGCCACTCCCGACATGATGGGCTCCGTGGGAAAGATCGGACGGATCCTGGGACCTCGTGGATTGATGCCGAACGCCAAGACCGGGACGGTCACCTTCGATGTGGCCAAGGCGGTGAACGAGCTGAAGGCCGGCAAGATCGATTTTCGCGTGGAGAAGGCCGGGATCGTCCATGCGCCCATGGGGAAGGTCTCCTTCGGTCCGGAAAAGCTGATCCAGAACATCACGGCCTTCCTGGAGACCGTCGTCCGCCTCAAACCCTCCGCCAGCAAAGGCACCTACCTGAGGGCGATGGCCGTCTCCACCACCATGGGTCCCGGCGTCAAGATCGACATGGCTTCGGTGAAAGATTTCGTCAGATAGCAGGCCCCGGGAAAGCGCGCTCCGTTTCGGATCCGGCAAGGATGTATCCGCGTCGGATCGAGGCTTTCCGTGCTCCCGACCCGAAATTGTATCAGATTAATCATCCATTAAGGCGAATGGAATTCTGTCAAAGACCGTAGGTACCCGAGGCCGAATGGGAAAGGCCGGCCGCCGGTGTTTAATGGGCGTTTTTCGCCCACCTACCGAGACAGTGGAAACCGAAAAGGACCTGAAACACGAAGCGTGAAACGCGAACCGATGGTTTCTGTCATATTTTCTTCCTTCCACCCGGCCCACACCTGTGGCTGCGACGGAGTTACCGCCAGGAAAGGAGGTGGAGTCGGTAAAAGATGAGACTGGAACAGAAAGAACAGATCGTCAAGGAACTCTCCGAAAAGTTCTCGAGGTCGAAGGTGGTCATCGTGACCGATTACAAGGGTCTCAATGTCGCCAAGAGCAACGAGTTGCGGAGAAAACTCCGTGAGGCGGATGTCGAATACCAGGTGGTGAAGAACACGCTGCTGGTCCGGGCGTCCGAAGACACCGGGGTGGCATCCATCCGGGATCACTTCACGGGCCCCAGCGCCATCGCTCTGAGCTATGACGACCCGGTGGCGCCGGCGAAGGTCCTGACCCAGTTCGCCAAGGAGAACGGGAAGCTGGAGATCAAGGTCGGGGTGATGGACGGGAAGGTCCTGGAGATAAATGACATCAAGTCCCTGGCCGATCTGCCCTCCCGGGAGGTGCTGTTGGGACAACTGCTCTCGGCCATGAACGCCGTTCCCACGGGATTCGTTCGGGTGCTGGCCGCCGTGCCGCAGAACATGCTCAATCTCCTGCAGGCGATCAAAAACCAGAAGGAAGAGAACCAGGCGGCCTGATCCGGGGGCGGCCGACATCCGTCGGCGGACCCCTCCCGTCAACGCCTGAAGCAAACGCGAAGAGAATCAACATCTGGAGGAAAAAATGGCAGACATTACCAAGGAAGATGTCATCGAGTTCATCTCTACCATGTCGGTCCTGGAACTCTCCGAACTGATCAAGGAGATGGAGGAGAAGTTCGGGGTATCCGCCGCCGCTCCCATGGCGATGATGCCCGCGGCCGGCGCCGGAGAGGCGGGCGCCGCCGCCGCCGAGGAGCAGACCGAGTTCGACGTGATTCTGGCCGCGGCCGGAGACAAAAAGATCCAGGTCATCAAGGAGATCCGGGCCATCACCGGCTTGGGTCTGAAGGATGCCAAGGCTTTGGTGGACGGCGCCCCGGCCCCCGTGAAGGAGGGGATCGCCAAGGAGGATGCCGAAAAGATCAAGGCCCAGCTCGAGGAGGCCGGCGGCCAGGTCGAATTGAAGTAAGAAGCGCCAAATGTCACGGCCGGCGTTCGGTGGAAGGGACCTTCCACCCGCCGGCCGTGTTCCCTATTTTTCTATTCAATCGGGAGATAAGATGTCAGAAAGGCCTCAGGCAACCAAGCGCATTCGGAAAAATTTTGGAAAGATCCGCAAGATCGTCGATATTCCCGATCTCATCGGCATGCAGCGGGAGTCCTACGAGCGGTTTCTTCAGATGGAGCGGAAGGCGGATCATCGCAGGGACCATGGCCTCCAGGCGGTGTTCAAGTCGGTCTTCCCCATCAAGGATTTTACCGGAAGCGCCTCCCTCGAATTTGTCTCCTATCGGTTCGGGGAGGTCAAGCACGGCGTGGAGGAGTGCATCCACCGGGGCATGACCTATGAAATCCCCGTCCGCATCACCGTCCGGCTGGCGGTCTACGATACGGACAAGGAGACCGGGGCCCAGAGCATCCGGGATATCAAGGAGCAGGAGATCTATTTCGGCACCATTCCGCTGATGACGGAAAAAGGGACCTTCATCATCAACGGCACCGAGCGGGTGGTGGTCAGTCAGCTCCACCGTTCCTCCGGCGTCTTTTTCGACCACGACAAGGGCAAGACCCATTCCAGCGGAAAGGTGATCTACTCGTCGCGGATCATTCCGGTCCGCGGCTCCTGGATCGACATGGAGATCGATCCCAAGGACATCGTCTACATCCGCATCGACCGCCGGCGGAAGTTTCCGGTGACGCTCCTCTTCAAGGCCTTCGGCTACTCCACGGAAGATCTCCTCAACTATTTCTACGATACCCAGAAGATCGTCATCGAAGGGACCGGCGGGTCCTTCAAATGGTACAAGGTTTTCAACGAACAGTTTCTCAAGGGCCAGCGGGCCAGCCGGGACGTGAAGGATCCCAAGTCGGGGGAGGTGATCGTCAAGGCGGGACGGTTGTTCACCCGGCGGGCCATCCGGCAGCTCAAGGCGGCCGAAATGGAGCGGATTCCCATCGAGAAGGAGGACGTCATCGAGGGGATCTTCGCCTCCCCGGTGGTCCATCCGCGGACCGGTCAGATGTTGGCCAAGGCCAATGATCCCGCCAACGAGGACATGCTCAAGGCGATCACCGAAGCCGGCATCCGGGAGCTGGACATGCTCTACATAGACGGGGTCTCCAGCAGCGATTCGGTCAGAAAGACCCTGCTCCTCGACAAGGCCGAGAGCAAGGAGGAGGCGCTTTTGGAGATCTACCGGCGCCTGCGTCCCGGAAACCCCGCAACCCCCGAGGTCGCCCAGGAGTTCCTCGATCACATGTTCTTCAAGTCGGCCTATTACGATCTCTCCGGCGTGGGACGGATGAAGCTCAACCTGCGTCTGGGGATCGAAACGCCCGTCAATGTAACCACCCTTCGTAAGGAGGACATCCTGCTCACCGCCAAGACCCTGGTGGAACTCCGGGACACCCAGGGGGTGGTGGACGACATCGACCACCTGGGCAACCGGCGGGTCCGGGCCGTGGGAGAGCTTCTGGAAAACCAGTATCGGATCGGTCTGGTGCGGATGGAGCGGGCCATCAAGGAGCGGATGAGCCTCCAGGAGGTGGACGCCCTCATGCCCCATGACCTGGTCAACCCCAAGCCGGTATCCGCCGTTGTGAAGGAGTTCTTCGGCACCAGCCAGCTCTCCCAGTTCATGGACCAGACCAACCCGCTCTCCGAGACCACCCACAAGCGACGCCTCAGCGCCCTGGGTCCCGGCGGTCTCACCCGGGAGCGCGCCGGCTTCGAGGTCCGGGACGTGCACCCGTCCCATTACGGGCGAATCTGCCCCATCGAAACCCCGGAAGGCCCCAACATCGGTCTGATCGTCTCTTTGAGCACCTACGCCCGGGTCAACGAGTACGGGTTCATCGAGACCCCCTACCGGGTGGTGAAGGAGGCGTCCGTGACCGACGATGTCCGGTTCCTGAGCGCCTTTGAGGAGAAGGACCACCCCATCGCCCAGGCCAACGCGCCGGTGGATGACGACAAGCATTACGTCAATCCCCAGGTCACCTCCCGGGTCGAGGGCGAGTTTATGATGGTCAGCCGGGAGGACATCGAGCTGATGGACATCTCCCCGAACCAGCTCGTCAGTGTCTCGGCCTCCCTGATCCCGTTTCTGGAGAACGACGACGCCAACCGCGCCCTCATGGGCTCGAACATGCAGCGCCAGGCGGTTCCCCTGATCGTGAGCCAGGCCCCCTTGGTGGGGACGGGGATCGAAGGGGTGGTGGCCCGGGATTCCGGCGTGGCCATCGTCGCCCGGCAGAACGGGGTGGTGGTGGATGTGGACGCCTCCCGGATCGTCCTGCGCCATGACATCTCCGAGATCCGAAAGGGGGACGACGAAGGGATCCGGAAGCCCCAGTCCGTGACCATCCACAACCTGGCCAAGTTCGTCCGCTCCAACCAGAACACCTGTTTCAACCAGCGGCCCATCGTACAGGTCGGCCAGCGGGTCTCGGCCGGGGAGATCATCGCCGACGGCCCCGCCACCGAGGCCGGGGAGCTGGCCCTGGGGAAAAATGTCACCGTCGCTTTCATGCCCTGGGGAGGGTACAACTTCGAGGATTCCATCCTGGTGAGCGAACGCCTGGTCCGGGACGGGGTCTACACGTCGGTCCATATCGAGGAGTTCGAGATCGTGGCCCGGGACACCAAGCTGGGCAAAGAGGAGATCACCCGGGACATCCCCAACGTCGGGGACGAGGCCCTTCGGGACCTGGACGAAAGCGGCATCGTCCGACTGGGCGCCGAGGTGATTTCCGGAGATATCCTGGTGGGGAAGATCACCCCCAAGGGGGAGACCCAGTTGTCCCCCGAGGAGAAGCTCCTCCGGGCCATTTTCGGGGAGAAGGCCGGGGACGTCAAGGATACCTCGCTTCGGGTCCCGCCGGGGGTGGAGGGGATCGTCATCGACGCCAAGGTCTTCTCCAGGCGCGGGGCGGACAAGGACGACCGGACCCGGGCCATCGAGGATGACGAGATCGCCCAGCTGGAGAAGGATCGGGACGATGCCCTGACGGTGCTCCGGGAGGTGGTCCAGGATCAGCTCCGGGAGCTGGTGGTGGGCAGGAAGTTGGCCGGACCGCTGAAAAAGAGCAAGAAAGTCCTGGTTCCCAAGGATACGGTCCTCACCGAAGAGATCCTCGACAGCATCGGCATCAACCAGATCGAGGGGATCGTTTTGGAGGAGGCGGAACTCACCGAAAGGGTCCACAATCTCCTGGAGAACTACAAGCGGCAGATCGAGCGGTACCAGAACGAGTTCGAGGGGAAGGTGAGCCGGTATGAAAAGGGCGACGACCTGCCCCCGGGCGTGATCAAGATGGTCAAGGTCTACGTGGCCATGAAGCGGAAGCTCTCCGTTGGCGATAAAATGGCGGGACGCCACGGGAACAAGGGCGTGGTCTCCCGGATCCTTCCCGCCGAGGACATGCCCTACTTCGAGGACGGCACCCCGGTGGACATGGTGTTGAACCCCCTCGGGGTCCCCTCCCGGATGAACGTGGGACAGATCCTGGAGATCCACCTGGGCCGTGCCGCCAAGGGGCTCGGCGATCAGCTCGCCCGGCTGCTTGAAAAGAACGAAACCGAACGGATTCGCGGGAAGCTGATGGAGATCTTCTCCGCCGATACCGACCAGGACATCGAGACCCGAAAGATCATTGAAGCCTACGACGATGACCAGGCGCGGGCCGCCGCCCGGCACTACCGGGAGGGCGTCCACATGGCCACCCCGGTCTTCGACGGCGCCAAGGAGAACGAGATCAAGGACCTGCTGGAGAAGGCCGGCGTCTCCCGCTCCGGGCAGACGGTCCTGTTCGACGGTCGCACCGGCGAACCGTTCCGGGAGAAGATCACCGTGGGGACCATGTATATGCTCAAGCTCCACCATCTGGTGGACGACAAGATCCATGCCCGCTCCATCGGCCCCTACTCCCTGGTGACCCAGCAGCCCCTGGGCGGCAAGGCCCAGTTCGGCGGCCAGCGGCTGGGGGAGATGGAGGTCTGGGCCATGGAGGCCTACGGGTCCGCCCATGCCCTCCAGGAGTTCCTGACGGTCAAATCCGACGACATGGCCGGCAGAACTAGGATGTACGAGAAGATCGTGAAGGGACAGAACGTTCTGGAGCCCGGTCTCCCCGAGTCCTTCAAGGTGCTCACCAAGGAGCTTCAGAGCCTCGGGCTGGATATCTCCCTGCTGGAAGGGAAAGAATAAGGAGCCAAGGTTGGAAACATTATACGATTTTTTTGCCAAGCCGAAGGATCCCAAGCTCTACGCCGGGGTCAAGATCTCCCTGGCCTCCTCGGAACAGGTCCGGCAATGGTCCCACGGCGAGATCAAGAAGCCGGAGACCATCAACTACAGAACCTTCAAGCCGGAACGGGACGGCCTGTTCTGCGCCAAGATCTTCGGGCCCACCAAGGACTACGAGTGCAACTGCGGCAAGTACAAGCGGATGAAGCACCGGGGGGTGATCTGCGAAAAATGCGGGGTGGAGGTGATCCAGTCCAAGGTTCGGCGGGATCGGATGGGCCACATCGACCTGGCCGCCTCGGTGGCCCACATCTGGTTCCTCAAAAGCCTCCCCAGCAAGATCGGCAACCTGCTCGACCTCACCCTCAAGAACATGGAGAAGGTCCTCTACTTCGACTCCTACATCGTCATCGATCCCAAGGATACCGAGCTGGAACGGGGACAGCTGCTGACGGATGAGAAATACCGGGAAGCCCTGGAGAAGTACGGCACCAAGTTCGAGGCCGGCATCGGCGCGGAGGCGGTGAAGGTCCTTTTGGAGACCATCGACCTGGAGGCCCTCTACTCCCAGCTCCGGGCCGACATCCGGGCCACCAACTCCATGGCCAAACGGCAGAAGCTGTCCAAGCGGCTCAAGATCGTCGACGCCTTCCGGAAGTCGGGCATCGATCCGGTCTGGATGATCATGGACGTGATCCCCGTCCTTCCGCCGGATCTCCGTCCCCTGGTGCCCCTGGAGGGCGGCCGGTTCGCGACCTCCGACCTCAATGACCTCTACCGGAGGGTGATCAACCGGAACAACCGGCTCCAGCGGCTGGTGGACCTGAACGCCCCGGACATCATCGTCCGGAACGAAAAACGGATGCTCCAGGAGGCGGTGGACGTCCTGTTCGACAACGGGCGCCACGGCCGGGTCATCACCGGCACCAACAAGCGGCCCCTGAAATCCTTGAGCGATACCCTGAAGGGGAAGCAGGGACGGTTCCGCCAGAACCTCCTGGGCAAGCGGGTGGACTACTCCGGCCGGACGGTGATCACCACCGGCCCCAACCTGCGGCTCCACCAGTGCGGCCTGCCCAAGAAGATGGCCCTGGAACTCTTCAAGCCATTCGTCTACTACCGCCTGGAGCAGAAAGGGCTCGTCTCCACCGTCAAGAGCGCCAAGAAGATGGTGGACCGGGAGACCCCCGAGGTCTGGGACACCCTGGAGGAGGTGGTCCGGGAATACCCCGTGCTCCTCAACCGGGCCCCCACCCTTCATCGGCTCGGGATCCAGGCCTTCGAGCCGATCCTCATCGAGGGCAAGGCGATCCAGCTCCACCCCCTGGTCTGCACCGCCTTCAACGCCGATTTCGACGGGGACCAGATGGCGGTGCACATCCCGCTGTCGGTGGAGTCCCAGATCGAATCCCGGGTCCTGATGCTCTCCAGCAACAACATCCTCTCCCCGGCCAACGGCAGCCCCATCATCGTCCCCAGTCAGGACATCGTCCTGGGGACCTATTATATGACCATGATGATGCCCGGCGTCAAAGGCGAGGGTCGGCTCTTCGCCAACGCCGACGAGGTCCGGTGCGCCTACGACGCCGGCGAGGTGGACCTCCATGCCCAGATCAAGGTCCGCATGGAGGGAAACCGGGTGGAGACCACCGTGGGACGGATCCTTCTCTGGGAGGTGATCCTGAGCCTGCCCAACCAGGGGGTGAGCTTCGACGTGGTCAACCGGATCATGGACAAGAAGGCGCTGCGGGATCTGGTCGATTACATCTACCGGAACCTGGGGCCCAAGGCCACGGTCATCCTCTCGGACCGTCTCAAGGACATCGGCTACCGCTACTCCACCGAGGGGGGGCTCTCCATCTCCATCGACGCCATGATCATCCCGGAGGCCAAGTGGGACATCCTCAACCGGTCCGAGGCCCAGGTCTCGGAGATCGGCCGGCAATACACGGAGGGGCTGATCACCCAGGGGGAGAAGTACAACAAGGTGGTGGACATCTGGGCCCGGGCCACCGACGAGGTGGCCAACGAGATGATGGAGGCGATGAAAGCCGGCCTCCACAAGGAAGACGAGGCGGAGCCCACCGACGGGAACCGCTCCCTCAACCCGATCTACATGATGGCCGACTCCGGGGCCCGGGGCAGCAAGGACCAGATGCGCCAGCTGGCCGGTATGCGGGGGTTGATGGCCAAGCCTTCGGGGGAGATCATCGAGACCCCCATCACCGCCAACTTCCGGGAGGGTCTCTCCGTTCTCCAGTACTTCATCTCCACCCACGGCGCCCGGAAGGGGCTGGCCGACACCGCCCTGAAGACCGCCAACTCCGGATACCTGACCCGGCGCCTGGCCGATGTGGCCCAGGACTGCATCGTGACGGAGGAGGACTGCGGGACCATGATCGGCGTCGAGGTGGAGCCGCTCATGGAGGGCGGCGAGGTGATCCAGCGCCTCGGCGAACGGGTTCTCGGCCGACTGGTGGTGGAGGAGGATATCCTCGATCCCTTCACCGACGATGTCCTGGTGGAGATCGGACAGCAGATCGACGAGGCGGCGGTCAAGAAGATCGAAAACGCCGGCGTCAACCGGGTCAAGATCCGCTCGGTGCTCACGTGCAGAACCCGGTACGGCGTCTGCGCCAACTGTTACGGCCGGGATCTGGCCCACGGAAACCGGGTGGAGATCGGACAGGCGGTGGGGATCCTGGCGGCCCAGTCCATCGGCGAGCCCGGAACCCAGCTCACCATGCGGACCTTCCACATCGGCGGAACGGCCAGCCGGCGGGTGGAGCAGGCGGATATCCGGGCCCGGATGGACGGCACCATCCGCTTCACCGACCTCAACGTGGTGAGAAACGCCGCGGGTCACTACGTGGTCATGAACCGTCGGGGGGGGGAGTTCGCCATCGTCAGCGACACCGGCAGGGAGCGGGAGCGGTTTCCCGTCATCTACGGCGCCCACCTCACCCTGGGGGACGGGGAACGGGTGAAGGCGGGGGACCTGCTCGCCACCTGGGACCCCTTTACCACCCCCATCATCACCGAGGTGGACGGAATGGTCAAGTTCGGCGACGTGACCCCCGGCAAGACCCTCCAGGAGAAGGTCGATCCGGTGACCGGAAAGTCGAGCCGGACCATCATCGAGTACAAGAGTTCCGAGGTGAGGCCCCGGATCTCCATCAAGGACGAGGAGGGCAAGACCGCCAAGCTTCCGGGCGGCTCCGGGGCGGCCCGGTACAACCTGCCCGTGGACGCCATCCTGATGGTGGAGGAGGGCGACGAGATCCGGGCCGGGGACATCCTCGCCAAGCTGCCCCGGGCCACCACCAAGACCAAGGACATCACCGGCGGTCTGCCCCGTGTGGCCGAGCTGTTCGAGGTGAGGAAGCCCAAGGAGACGGCGGTCTTAAGCGAGATCGACGGCTACATCGCGGTCTCCAAGGGGACCAAGGGGAAGCAGAAGGTCACCGTCACGCCGGTGGACGTGGGCGACAAGCGGGAGTACCTCATCCCCAGGGGCAAGCACATCAACGTCTATGACGGGGATTACGTCCGGGCCGGCGAGCCCCTCATCGGCGGGGCGGCCGTCCCCCAGGACATCCTCCGGATCCGTGGGGAGGTGGCCCTGGCCCGGTATCTGGTGGACGAGGTCCAGGAGGTCTACCGGCTGCAGGGGGTCCGGATCAACGACAAGCACATCGAGGTGATCGTCCGGCAGATGATGCGCCGGGTCAAGATCACCGATCCGGGGGACACGGATTTCATCACCGAGGAGCAGGTGGACAAAACCACCTTCGAGGACGCCAACCGGGACGTCCTGACCAACGGCGGCAAACCGGCGGTGGCCGAGCCGTTGATCCTCGGCATCACCAAGGCGAGCCTCAGCACCGACAGCTTCATCTCCGCCGCCTCCTTCCAGGAGACCACCAAGGTCCTGACGGAGGCGTCCATCGCCGGTACGGAGGACCACCTCCGGGGCCTGAAGGAGAACGTCATCATGGGCCGGTTGATTCCGGCGGGCACCGGGTTTCCCCCATACGGCGGCATCGAGGTGGACCTCTCCAAGGAAGGGTAGTTCCCGGTTGGTCCTTCCGGTGTCGGATGCGGAGGGTTCACGAAAGTTGTTGACAAGGACAAAAAATTAAGATATATATGTTCATTTTGTTATACCAATGAGATTTGGCGTTTAATCACCGTAGCGAGAGGGGAGCATGCCGACCATCAATCAGCTTGTCCGCAAGGGAAGAAAGCAAGTCAAAAAGAAGAACAACACCCCGGCCCTGAAGGGGGCTCCCCAGAAGCGCGGGGTCTGTACAAGGGTGTACACTTCGACGCCGAAGAAGCCGAACTCGGCCCTGCGGAAGGTGGCCAGGGTGCGGCTGACCACGGGCGTGGAGGTGACGGCATACATTCCCGGCATCGGACACAACCTCCAGGAGCACTCGGTGGTTCTGGTCCGCGGAGGCCGGGTCAAGGATCTCCCCGGCGTGCGGTACCATATCGTGCGGGGAACGCTCGATACCCTCGGCGTTTCCGACCGGAAACAGGGCCGGTCCAAATACGGCGCGAAGCGGCCCAAGTAGGTCGATGCCGTCTCCCCGGCCGCGACGGACGGTGATCGTCCGGATGATGTGAATTCCTTTTAGATAATGGTGTGACAGATGCCCAGAAGAAGAGAAGTGCCGGAGAGACAAGTCGTTCCGGACCCCAAATACGACAGCAAGCTGGTTTCCAAGTTCGTCAAATCGATCATGCGGGACGGCAAGAAAAGCGTGGCTGAATCCCTGGTTTACGGCGCCTTCGACATCATGGAGGGAAAGGCCAAGGAGTCGCCGCTGAAGCTGTTCGAACAGGCGATCGACAATATTCGGCCCATGATCGAGGTCAAGTCCAGGCGGGTGGGCGGTTCCACCTACCAGGTGCCGACGGAGGTCCGGCCGTCCCGGCGGACGGCGCTGGCCTTCCGGTGGGTCATCGGATTCGCCCGGAAACGGTCCGAAAAGGGATTCGCCCAGAAGCTTGCCGCCGAGCTTCTCGATGCCGCCAACAGCCGCGGAGCCTCGGTCAAGAAGAAAGAGGACACCCACAAGATGGCCGACGCGAACAAGGCCTTCGCCCATTTCCGATGGTAGGATCCGCGGGAATCGGACCCTCCGACGGACCGGGAGACGGGAAACGGAATCTTGGGTCGAGCCGGCCGCCGACGGACCGACGGCATCGTCCATGAGGGTTGAGATGTCTGGGTTGCTGAGAAAAACGCCCGCCGAAGGCCGCCGAGAATAGAGAGTCGGCCGGGCCGCGCCGAGGTAAGGGAGGATAGAAGAAGATGGCGAAGCAGAAGTATGAGCGAAAGAAGCCGCATGTGAACGTGGGTAC
>CAYSLC010000152.1:0-13292 GCA_964431545.1 uncultured Desulfobacteraceae bacterium
CTGTAGACCCAATATAACGTCCTGCAAATCCACGACCCCACTGCGATTCAGGTCTCCCTTATCTTCTGGTGACGATTCTTTATCGTTTGGGTCTGATTCCCCACGATCCAAAAATCCGTTTTTATTACGATCTTCGGACCCGTCAGTCCACCCGTCGCAATCCGAATCAGGCAATAATGGATCGGTCTTCGTGTCGGGGTTCAGATCCGGTTGAAATGTATTTAAATCGGTATCCGGGGTAGATCCGTTCATCGTGATACCGACTTCCGTTCCATCCTGAATGCCGTCACCATCCGTGTCGATGTTGCATGGATCTGTCTCCCCAATATCCAATATTCCGTTTTGATTTATATCTTCCGTTCCGTCTGGAATCCCATCATCATCAGTATCACTGTCATTCAGGGCGGAACATGATGATTTTTCAATTCCATCAGACAGACCATCACCATCTGTATCCGTATTCACCACTTCAATTGAAGAGTCATTAAGGTTCCCAATGGCTATCGGATTTCCGAATGGATCCGCCAATTCGACGGCGGATAGCTCGATTGTTGAGTTGTAGCCTTCATTGAGGCCAGATTTTTCCCTCATATGAAGCATCATGGTTTCCCCTGAACCGCTCACTCCCTGTCCAGGGGTGATCCGGACGCTTACAATGCAAGTGGCTGAGCCATTATCATTATCGATCCGAGGAGGGATTCTGTAAAGGTTATCACTCTGTTTCTGCCCTAAAAAAGAACCTTCCTCCACACCAATCATTTCGAAACGTGAAGGATCAAAGCCGATTTTGATGTCATGACCAAAGAGGTTTGCCACCTCTATGACAGCTATGGTTACGGTAAACGTTTCTCCTAACCTGACTTCTTGGTGTTCCGGCATTAGGGACATTTCACAGATACAGAAGGCGTTTGGTACGGATAATGATATCAATAAGAATGCCATGAATCCGATTGGTCTTTTCATACATTCCTCCAACCTCAGCGTAAATAGTGTTTTCAAATTAACGGTCTCCATTAAGAGTTGCGTCGGTTAACCTCCCTTATATTTCTTTGTGCGGTGCTCGATATTGTATATATTGATGTCGCTTGAGGCCTCTTCGCTTTTGTCAAACGCGGTAATCTTCCAGGATCTTCATCTCTTTAGCCTCAGCGGAAGGATGAGAGAAAGAATCTGACGATCAGCAAGCTGGGACGGCGTCAGCTTCCTTTCACTAATAAAACGAGTTGAAATCGTATTCAGTTAAAGATTACCAGGAATTTTGTGAACATTTATGGATTCTATTTGTGAAAAAACTCACAATTCTTGGTACAATTGTAATCGTTTCAATAGGTGTTAGCGTTTGAAATGCTTAAAGATATACCCTTGTTCTCTTCATTGGAAAAAAATGAGATAGAAGCGATCATGGAGGTATCCAAATCAAAAATTTTTCCGAGAAATACCATTCTCTTCAGTGAGGGAGATCCATCCGATTCATTTTACGTAGTACAAAAAGGAAAGGTTCATGTGGGGATAAATGACGAGGAGGGAAGAGAGGTGATCCTTTCCGTGCTGGGGCCGGGGGAATATTTCGGCGAAATGGCTCTATTGGACGGTGAACCACGTTGTGCGTACGTCATGACAAAGGAGAGGACGAAATTATTGATTATTTCGAAAAGTGATTTTAAAAACCTTCTTCTAACGAAATCTGAAATAACCCTGAACCTTCTAAAAGGTTTGCAGAAACGATTGAGGGAAGCAAACAGGAGAATTGAAAGTCTGTCGCTGATAAATGTTTATGGAAGGGTGATCCGCCTTTTGATTCAGATCGCCGGAACTCCGGATGCGGAGGTTGTGATCACAGAAAAACTTACCCATCAGGAGATCGCCAACATGGTCGGCGCCAGTAGGGAAATGGTTAGCCGAGTCTTGAAAGATCTGACGAATAAAGGATATATTTCTATTCAGAGCAAGCGAATTATGATCCACAAGAAGCTTCCATATAGTTGGTAATCGTTGTAAACTGGTGTCTATATTACTAATAAGGCTGCAAACTGAATATCCGAAAAGGTTTGAAAATGTTTAGAGAAAAATTGAGTCGTCCACCTTTTGTCCCCCTAATGGGCTTTCAGGCTCTTTGTATTTTTCTTTTTTTGTCGATCTGGTGTTCAACGGCCTCAGCGCAGTGCCCCTCGGACATGACCGCATTTTGGGATTTGAATGAATCATCGGGTTCCCCTTACGTCGATACCGTCAATGGCCACAACGCCACCTGCCCCGAAACTTGCCCCACCTACACCCCCTTCGGCCGCATCAACGGCGGCCAGGTCTTCGACGGGGAAACGACCGGCATTTCCGTTCCGTCCGACGCCGTCTTTGATTGGGGGGCGGGGGACAGCTTCACCATCGAGTTCTGGATGCGCAAGCTTCCCGGTACCCTCTCCGGAGACGAGGCGGTGGCCGGCCGGACCGAGGGAACGACGCTCCTCAATTGGTGGATCGGTATCGATGGCGACGGCCGGGCCGCCTTTGCCCTGACCGACATCAACGGCGGTTCGATCACCCTCCACGGGGAGCGGAACCTGACCGACGGCAACTGGCACCACGTCGTGGCCGTGCGGGACGGAGACGCGGACGCCAATCTGCTCTACGTGGACGGACAGTTGGAGGCATCACAGGAGTCGGCCGGGTACCAGTCCGGGTTCTCTTCGCCCACCGCCCCGATCACCATGGGGTATGTGGAGGATGGTTCCGCCGGCCGGTTCAGCGGCCTGCTCGACGAACTGGCCATCTATGACCGGCGATTGACGGAGGAGGAGATCGCCGCCCACGTGTTGGACGGCCTGGTGGATTACCGATGGGGGTACTGTGATCCACGGCCCCGGATCCGGATCATGCCGTTGGGAGACTCCATCACCCAGGGGGTCACCTGTTCGGAGGCAGGTACCGTGGAAGACGGGAATCTCTTGGCCGGGTACCGTCAGAAGGTGGATCTGGTGCTGGCGGGACTGGGGTTCGATGTCGATTTCGTGGGCGGCCGGTCCGCCGGATCCTCCGTCGAGCCGGAATTCGACCTCGACCACGAGGGGCACCCGGGGCTGCGGGACGATCAGTTGGCGGAAAATATATATGGATGGCTGTCGGCCAATCCGGCCGAGATCGTGTTGCTCCATATCGGCTCCAACGATGTGGACGAGGATTCCGGGGACGTGGAGGCGGTCCTGGAGGAGATCGACCGGTTCGACGAGGAGATCACCGTGCTCCTGGCCCTCGTCATCGGCCGGGAGAATCAGACCCTGAACGATCGGACCCGGGCCTTCAACGAGAATCTGGCGCAGATGGCCCAGGCCCGGATCGCCGACGGGGACAAGATCGTCCTGGTCGACATGGAGAGCGCCCTATCCTACCCCCAGGATCTCTGCGGCGACGGCTTCCACCCCACCCCCGCCGGGTATTCGAAGATGGCCGACGCCTGGTTGTCGGGGCTTCTCCGTTTTTTCTCCTTCTCCCCGATCCCCACCATCACCTCCCGCCCGCCGGCCACCGAGCTGCCCATGGGGGTGGCGTTCACCTACGACGTGAGCGCGTCCGGCCGGCCGGCGCCGATCTTCCGCCTCGTGGACGCGCCGGAGGGGATGACCATCGATGAACGGACCGGATTGATCGAGTGGACGACGCCCTACGTGGCGGGCGACTATGAGGTGACGGTCCAGGCGGCCAACCCTGAAGGGGCCTCCAACCAGACCTTCACCCTCACCGTGGTCAACTCGCCGCCGGTGGCCGACGCCGGGCCGGATCAGGTGGCGGTGGAGGGGGCTACGGTCACCCTCGACGGGTCCGGCTCCTTCGACCCGGACGGCGGCATCGCCGCCTACCGCTGGGAGCAGATCTCCGGGCCGGCGGTGACCCTCTCCAACCCGGACGGGATCAACCCGACCTTCACGGCGCCCGCGGTGGATGTTTCCGGCGTCGCCTTCCGCCTCACGGTGGAGGACCGGGGGGGGCTGACGGACACGGACGAGACCCTGGTCACCGTCAACGCGGCGGCGGCCCCGGTGGCGGACGCGGGGCCGGACCGGACCGTCGACAAGGGGGAGACGGTCCGCCTGGACGGCACGGGATCATCCGACGCGGACGGCGCCATCGTCAGTTACCGATGGACCCAGACCTCCGGCGCACCGGCGGCCTTGTCCAACGCCGGGGCCGCCGATCCCACCTTTGTGGCCCCCAACGTGGGGACCGATGGGGATCTGTTGACCTTTACCCTGGCGGTCACCGACAACAACGGCCTCACCGCATCGGATACCGTCGAGGTCCGGGTCAACTGGGTCAACCTCGCCCCCATCGCGGCGGCCGGGGACGATCTGGCGGTGACCGAGGGGGAGACGGTGACCCTGGACGGGGCCGGGTCCCGGGATCCGGACGGCGGGATCCTCTCCTACCAATGGGTCCAGAAGGCGGGACCGACGGTGCCGCTGTCGGATCCCGAGGGCAAGACCCCCACCTTCGTGGCCCCGGACGTGGATGTGCTGGGGCTGATCTTCGAGCTGACGGTCACCGACAAGGGGGGGCTCTCCGACACGGACGAGGTCCACGTGGCCGTCAATGACAACGGCATCGACCGGTTTCCCGAGGGGGTGACGACCTTCCGGACGGTCACCGGCCGGGAGCTGGGGATCGAGGTGGCCCCGGGCGGGGCGCTGGTGGAACTGCGGACCGTGGCCCTCGAGACCATCGCGGATGCGGTCGATCGCCCCACCAGCGCCCCCTACGGGTTGCTCGACCTGGCGATCCGGACCGACGCCCCCGGCGGCACCGTCCAGGTGACGGTCCATCTGCCGGAGCCGGCCCCCGCGGACTATCGGTGGTACCGGTACAACGCCCTTGACGGGTGGGGGGAATACAGCGATCACGCCGTCTTCCAGGGGGGGCGGGATCGTGTGACCCTCACCTTTGCGGACGGGGGCATCGGCGACGACGACGGCAACGCCGGCCCGAACGGGGAGATCCGGAGCCTCTCCGGGCTCGGGGTGATCGTCTCCGACCGGGAGGAGGAGGACGGGCTGATCGACTGCTTCATCGGGAGCAGTTCGTTCTTTTGAACCGGAGCAGATCCCGTGGCGTGAACCGATGATTCGGAGACGGTTTCTCAAGGGAGCACCCCTGGCGTGCTCCCTTTTTTTTGTCCTCTGGTCCACCGCCGCCCTGGCCCTCGACCCCGAGGAGGTGGTCGTGATCGCCAACCGGGAGGTCCCCGAGGGGGTCCGGCTGGCATCGTATTACATGGATAAGCGGGGGGTCCCCGAGGAACACCTGCTTCTGGTCCGGGCCGCCGAGGGGGAGGTCTGCCGCCGACGGGAGTACGAGAGGGGGATCGCGGCGCCCGTCCGGAGGTTTCTGGAGGGCCTGGGCAGCGGGGTGCGCATCCGATGCCTGGTCCTCATGTACGGCATGCCCCTCAAAATAGACCCCCAGGAGGAGGCCGGGGAGGGAATCCGCTCCAAGTGGGCGAGCGTCGACTCGGAACTCGCCCTGGTGCTTCGGAAGACGCCTTATCCACTGGCCGGATGGGTGGAGAACCCCTATTTCCTGGGGTTCCGGGACCGGGAGGACGACATTGGCAGGGAGGCGGTCCTGATGGTCTCCCGGCTCGATGGTCCCGACCCTTCGGTGGCGCGGCGGATCATCGACGACGCCATTTGGGCCGAGGCGGAGGGATTGAATGGCCGGGCCTGTTTCGACGCCCGGTGGGCCGAACCCTCGGAAACGGAGCGGGAGGTCTCCGGGTACGCCCTCTATGACCGGTCGATCCACCGGGCCGCGGCCCAGGTGCGGGAATCCGGAATCCTGGACGTGACCCTGGACGAGGCCCAGCCCCTGTTCCAGGCTGGCGACTGCCCGAACACCGCCTTATATTGTGGGTGGTACAGCCTCGCCGCGTACGTGGACGCCTTCACCTGGGCCCGGGGGGCCGTGGGGTACCACATCGCCAGCGGGGAGTGCAAGACGCTGAAGCGGGAGGGGAGCCGGGTCTGGTGCAAGCGGATCCTCGAGGACGGCGCCTGCGCCACCCTGGGACCCGTCGGCGAGCCATACGTGAACGCCTTCCCCCTTCCGGAGATCTTCTTCCGGTTCTTGGTCGACGGGTACCTGACCCTGGCGGAGTGCTACCTGGTGAGCCTCCCCTACCTTTCATGGAAGATGGTGCTCATCGGTGATCCGCTTTACCGACCCTTCGCTTCTGTGGTAAAGGAGAAAAGAGATCGATTTTCGCCCAAAACCCGACCAACCGTTTTTCCAGATCCCCCGAAAGGAGGAACCGATGGATAAGAAAGTCCGAGCCCTCGTCATTCTACTGTCCCTGTTGGTTGCCAGCTACGGCTGCGCGTCGGACAACCCCGACCCCGAGAAGGCCAAGGCCTACCTGGAGAAGGGGACGGAATACTTCGACCAGGAGGAATACAACAGCGCCGAGATCGAGTTGCGCAACGCGGTCAAGAACGATCCCAAGCTGGTGGAGGCCCATCGGAAGCTGGGGGAGACCTATCTGAAGCTGGGGGACGCCAAGGGCGCCTTCCGGCAGTACTCCATCGTGACCCAGCTCGCCCCCGAGGATACGGACGCCCTCCTGAAGCTCGGCACCTTCTATTTTCTCGGGAAAAATCATGAGGAATCGAAGGCCCGGATCGAGAAGGTTCTGGAGACGGATCCGGACAACGTCGAGGCGTTGAGCCTCATGGCCGGCATCCACCTGCGGGAGAACGACGCCGGGCAGGCCGAGACGGTCCTGCGGCGGGTGATCGCGCTGGACAGCGGCCAGATCCGCGCCCACGTCAACCTGGCCCGGACCCTGGCCGCCCAGGGAAAGGGGGCCGAGGCGGAGTCAGTCCTGAACGGGGCGGTGGCGGCCAACCCCGACGCGGCTGAGCTTCGGCTGGCCCTTTCCGGTCTCTACGAGTCCCAGGGGGACTTCGACAAGGCCGAGGCCCAGTTGAAGCAGGCGATCCAGCAGGATCCGGACCGGACGGACCTCCACGTGGCCCTGGGCAACTTCCACCTGCGCCGGAAAGCCCCCGAGGCCGCCGAGGCCGCCTTCCGCAAGGCGGTGGAGACCGATCCGGAGAAGGTGGAACTCCACATCGCCCTGGGCAACTTCTACCGGAGACAGGGGGAGACGGAGAAGGCCGAGGCGGCGTTTATCAAGGCCACGGAGCTGAGCCCCGACGACATCAAGCCCCATATGGCCGCGGCCGGCTTCTACGGCGCCGTCGGCATGGATGACAAGGCCATGGCGATGCTCCGGAAGGCGAAGGAGGTACAGCCCGACGACCTGCGGGTGGTGGACGCCATGGCCCGGCTTCGGCTGGAGCGGGGGGACCTGGAAGCGGCGGAGGGGTTCATCGCCGAGGCCCTGGAGAAGAACCCGAAGCACTTCGGCTCCCGGATGCTCAAGGGGGAGTTGCTCCTCCGGACGCGGGAGTTCTCCGAGGGATTGAAGATCTTCGACCAGCTGGTCCGGGAGGATCCGGAATCGTCCCGGGCCCATTACTTCCGGGGGCTCGCCCAGGCGGGGATGGGGGACCTCCGCCCGGCCCGGGAAAGCTTGGAAAAGGCGGTGGAACTCGAACCCGATAACGCCAAGGCGAAGCTGCTCCTGGCCGACGTCTACCTCCGGAGCCGGGAGTTCGGCGCGGCCGAGCGGGAGAGCCGGGAGGTGCTGGAGAACCAGCCCGGAAATTACCAGGCCATGCTGCTTTCGGGCAACGCGCTCCTCTACCAGGGGAAGACGGACGAGGCCAAGGAGAAGTTCTCCGCCATGGTCGCGGCGGATCCCGACAACCCCACCGGCCACTACCGGCTGGGGCTTCTGTACCGTTCCGAAAAGGAATACGACAAGGCGATGGCCTCCCTGGAGAAGGCCCACGCCCTCAACCCGAAGCTGATGGACGTCTTCACCAACATGGTCCTGGTCCTGGCCGCCCAGAAGAAGGTGGACGAGGCCCTGGACCGGTCCGAAAAGCAGCTCGAAGTGGTGGCGGACGCCCCGGCGGCCCAGGGGCTTATTCACAACCTCATGGGCCGGCTCCACATGGCCAAGGGGAACAGAGAGGCGGCGGAGGGGGCCTTCCGGTCTGCTCTGGAGAAGAACCCCAACCTCCTGGCGCCTTACTACGCCCTTGCCGGCATCTATCTCTCCCAGGAGAAGGCGGACGAGGCCATCGCCCAGTTCCAGGCCCTCCTGGAGAAGAACCCCGACCAGGCCGGCCCCCACATGTTCCTGGGGACCATATACGAGATGCGGAAAGAATGGGACCTGGCCGAGGAGGAGTACCGGAAGGCCCTGGAGATCAACCCCGATTTCGCCCCGGCCGCCAACAACCTCGCCTATCTGCTGGCCGAGGCGGACCGGGATCTCGACAAGGCCCTGGAGTACGCCCGGACCGCCAAGGAGAAGCTCCCCGAGGACGCCGGGGTCATGGACACCCTGGGGTGGGTCTTCTACAAGAAGGGACTCTATGACAGCGCCATCCTGGAGCTGGAGGACAGCGCCGGGAAGCTCCCCGACAACCCGACGGTCCACTACCACCTGGGGCTCGCCTACCGGGAAAAGGGGGAGACCGAAAAGGCGGCCGCGCAGATGGAGAAGGCCCTGGAGTTGAGCAGCGACTTCCCCGAGGCCGGGGCGGCCAAGAAGGCCCTCGAAGCGCTGCGGAGTTCCTGATCCCGGTGAAGACGGTCTCCTTCCGGGTCCTCGCCCTCTGCCTGCTGGCGCCGCCGATCCTCTACGTCCTCACCATCGGCTACCTGGAGGACCACCTCAACCGGCGGTACCGGACCGATATCCAGGACGTCTACCTCCGGGACACCCAGGCCCTGCTCACCGGCGGGACCCCCCTCCGGGAGGCGGTGGAGGAGAACATCGACCGATACCTCCGGGGGCGCCCCCTGCTCCCCTGGGGGATCGACCTCGCGGTGACGGTGGTGACCCGGCAGGGGACCATCCTCTATCCGCCCATCTACCAGGACGAGACACCCAACGATCCCCTCCAGGTGGCCGCCGAGAACTTCCGGCTGATGAACGAGGGGCTCGAGGTCCGGGTCGACCTGGAGATCCCCCACAACCGGGTCCTCTCCAACGCCGTCCTCGGGGGATATGTCCTGTTGTTCCTGGGGATCCTCTTCCTCCACTACCGGGCCGGCGTCCGTCGGGCCCGGCGCCGGGATCTGGAGACGGCCCGGGAGATCGAACGGCTCCAGGGCCAGGAAGAGGCGTACGCCGAGCGGCTCGACACCCTGTCGTCGGAACGGGACCGGCTGAGCGCCGACCTGGGGGACCTCAAGCGGTCCCTGGTCCGGGAGAAACGGCAGGCCAGCCGTACCGAGGACGACATGATCGAGGAGATCGAGTCCCTGGAGAGGAAGATCCAGGAGAACCTCGACAAGCAGAACCAGCAGCTCCGGGAGATCGAGGTCCTCAAGGACCGGATCGCCCAGTTCGAAAGCGGCAAGCGGAAGACGGGCAAGCAGCGGGCCAAGGAGGAGTCCTCCGTCCGCAAACGCTTCAACGCCCTCTACAAGAACATCTCCGTCCACGACCGGGCGGTGGAGGGCTTCGCCGGCCTGCCCGACGACTTGCAGATCAAGGCCGAGGAGATCATCCACCAGTTGAACGACGACCCCGGGGTGGTCACCATCAAGCGGAAGGTCTTCGGCAAGAAGAGCCGGGAGACGATCCTGGAGGTTCTCTTCGCCTACAAGGGGCGGCTCTATTTCCGAAACACCAGGGAGACCGGCATCGAGGTGCTGAGCGTCGGCACCAAGAACACCCAGGCCAAGGATCTGGAGTTCCTGGACCACCTCTGACCGATCGAAAATCTCCGAAGGGATGACGATCCCCGGTTCGGCCGCCCGCGTCGATCCGGGGATTTTTGTTTCCGGTCTCAGGAAAGCAGGGAGACGGCGAAGATGGCGAGGTTGCCGAGGGCGTGGATGGTGATGGGGACCGCCAGGTTCCGCTCGATCTCGTAGGAGACCGCGAAGAGCACGCCGCCGATGGCCTGGGTGGGGCCGGCGGCGGGGTGGACCAGGACGAAGACCAGGCTGCTGATCAAAAGGGCCGCGAGGATTCCCCATCGCCGGAAGAAGCCGTAGACGATCCCCCGGAAGAAGATCTCCTCGGCCAGGGGCGCCAGAAGGCCGCCCAGGAGGATGTATCCGGATAGGATCAGGGGATCTCCGGGAAGCCGGCTCCGGATGAGCCGGAGGGGGTTGTGCCCGAGAAGATAGAGGATCAGGGCGCAGAGGCCCACCGTAAGCCCGAATCCAAGGGACCAGAGGGCGCCCCGCCAGAGACCCCGGGGGATCTTTGCGGGCGGGAGCCCCACGGCGGAGAGGCCGGCGCCGGAAAATCGGAGGATGGCCACGAAGGCGGCCACCTCCAATACCCGAAGGGCGGCCAGAAGGACCAGGGGATGTTCGAACGCGTTCAGAAAGGGGAGGGCGACGAGGCCCTCCAGGAGGAGCAGGGCGGCCACCGCCGGCCCGAAGACGGTCAGCGGGACGCGGACTGGGTCCATCCGAGCCTCCTCAGGGCGCGATAGGCGTAGAGCTGGACATACCAGTGGTCCGACCGGTCGAGGACGGAGAGGACGGCCGGGACCGCCCGGCGTTCCCCCCGTCTTCCCAGGGAGAACAGTGCGCTGTAGACCACCGTGAAATAGGGATCCTCCAGGAGGAACCGGAGTTCGTGGAACGCTTCCGGGTCGTGGCTCAGCCCCAGAACACGGGCCATGCGGAATCTCTCCACGATGGAGCCGCTGGTCAGCAGCTTCCGGTGGCCGGGGAAGGAGGTGATGTCCCATCGGTTCCGCTCCACGGCCTTGAGGGCCTCGATGCGGGCCGCCGTGTCCCCGGAAGCCAGGGCCTGGTTGACGGAAACGGCGTCCATGGCGGCTTCCGGGGCGCCGATCCTCCACAACAGGAGGCCCCCGACGACGAGGCAGGCGCCGGCCGCCGCCAGCTCGGCCGGGAGCCGCTTCGGGAACACCTTTGCGATCAGCCGGATCGGGGCGAGGATCAGCAGGTAGAGGAGGCCCCCAAAGCTTCCCAGAATGGCGATGAAGGTGCTCTGGCGCAGAAAATTGTGCCGGTCGGTCTTCTCCGAGAATTCCGTCAGGTGTTCCTTGGTACGGGTGAGGAGTTCCTTGGGAGCGACCCTCGATACGGTGCGGTCCCCGGCGAGTAGCGCGAGATCTTGGTTCACCTTCAGGATCACCAGGTTCGCGGCCTCGGGCGTGTCGACGGGGAGGTAGTCGCGCCTTGCCAGGGTCCTCTCCAGGCGGCGTTCCAGGCCCGGGTTTTCGGGCAGGTCGATGTGGGAGGTCCTGACGATCTTCTGCTCCAGGGACTTGAAGGCGGAGGCGGCGTAGAGGGTGTACCGGTAATAGAAGTCGTTGACCTTCACCCCGGCGGGGTGGGTCAGCAGGAACTCGTCCCGGATCAGGGAGAAGGTATCCGAGCGGAAATGATCCCTGGCCAGCAGGGCGAGGAGGATCAGCACGGCCGCGTGGGCCGCGAGGACCATTCCCGTCCGGGGATCGGGGCCGCCCCTCAGGCGGGCGAGGGAGAGGATGAAGACCGCCGGCGGAATCAGCAGGAAATAGGCCGTGGCAAAGGGGGCGACCCCGTTGAGGTTGGCCGAGACGATGCCCCAGAGCCAGAGGACGGCAAAGGGGAGCAGAAACCGGCGCCGCCGGCCCAGGAGCCGGACATGGATCCAGGCGCAGATCATCGAGAAAGCCGACAGGAAGAGCCCCAGGCTCAGGGTGAAGAAGAGTCCGCCGTAAAAGGCGCTCCCGAGCGTCTTGAGGGTGGGCGTCACATGGACGTTGGGGACCGACCGGTAGCCGTTTTCGAGGAGAACCTCCGCTGTTTCGTGTACCTCCAGGTTGGATCGATGGACGTGGGCCGTGGCGATCCCCTGGGCCAGGAGCATCCCCACCAGGAGGATGGCCGGAAGGGGGAGGGGGAGCCGGTTTTCCAACGTCACGGGGCGGCGGTTTCCGGGCCGGGTCGTCACCGGTCGGCCGGCACCGTCTCCGGTTCCGGTCCCAGGCGGTGGTGGCGGATGGCCCAGACCACGGCGTAGATCACCGGCGTGTCCACCAGGGCGATCCCCACCTTGATGACCCATTGCCCCAGGATGAGGGGCCAGACCGGGTGGACCCCGTAAAAGGCGATGGTCACGAAGAGAAGGGAGTCGATGAACTGGGAAACCGCCGTGGACAGGTTGTTCCGAAGCCAGAGGTGGCGGTCCCGGGTGGCGCGTTTCCAGAAGTGGAAGGCCCAGACGTCGTGGAACTGGCTCACCAGGTAGGCGATGAAGGAGGCGAGGATGATCCGGCCGGTGGCGCCGAGGATCTCCCCGAAGGCGGCCCCGCCCTCCCAGAAGGGGGCCGCGGGCCACGCCAGGCTGATCTGGATCAGGCCGAGGACCGCCACCAGGGCGACGAAACCGCCGAGGACGGCCTCGTTCGCCTTGGCCCTGCCCCAGATCTCGCTGATGGTGTCGGTGGCCACGAAGGTGATGGCGTAGGCGAGCACCCCGGCGGGCACGTAGAATCCCGCCACCACGATGATCTTGTTGGCCAGGATCGAGGCGATGGTGATGCTGCCGGCGAAGATGCTCAGCAGGATGGTGTAGGCCCGGTCGGGGCCGGTGGTCATGGGTTGGTTCATGAAGTTATCCGTCTGTTTCTGAATGCCGTGGACGGGCCTCCCGATCGGCCCGCGCCGCTGTCGAGGGCATGAAGGTATCGCCGTCCGGGATTGATGTCAATGTCCCGTTCGCGAGGAGGGATTTGCGCCGCCGGCTCTCTCAACATTCTGACGGAGCGGTATTCACGGGCGCAAACGATATATTTTTTTGTCAGTAATTTCCGGTTAGGTTTTTGCTTCTGAAATAAAGAACCGAAATGCCGGTCATCGTATTATCATTTTTGTGAATCCGGGTTCAATTCATTGACCGCTTGTCCATGTGGGTTCCGGAATATCAATGGTCGTCATGATGGCATCGGGCTCAAATGGGACTTCAAGGGATAATATATCCTCCGCGCCAATGATCAGGGATTCAATCAACTCCTCTCTGGTTTTTTCCTGAGCGTTCACACCGGGCAGGTCAACCAGCCATCCGATCCACCAGTCACCTGATTGTTTTATGATTGCGCGATACTTCATGTCTATCACCTTTCATGATCGGCTTTTCATATCATACGTGTATTTGCTGTACCAACCATATTTATTTCTACGGATACCAA
>CAYSLC010000153.1:0-13243 GCA_964431545.1 uncultured Desulfobacteraceae bacterium
GCTGATGATCCGGACCCGGTGTCCGAGACGGGAAAAAGCCTCGCTATATATCGCTTTGGCCAATTCGTAACAGGCCTCGCACTCTAGTCCGCCGTAAGCCAGGGTATACGTTTTTGCCTCGTTTCCCGCCTGCCCCTCTGTATGGGTTTTCAGATCCTGTGCACCGGGGGATAATACATGGACCTGCAGCATGATGAACCCAACAGCAAGCAGGAGCAGAGCGATTGCATTCTGGTGTTGAGATTCATAAGGCTCCTTTTCCATTGTCGTATCCTTCCTTTGGGGTGTATGCCCCTCCACGGGACGCCTTACCGCCTTTGTCAATGAAAGAGATCACGGATCGGCAGGCGTTTCGCGGACGCGGAATCGCCGGCCTGAATAAAGGCTGCGTCGTCTGTTGTTTCACGCGTGAATCCCCGGATGAAAAACACCTGGGTACCGGCATGGGTCGAGTTCCTCTTGCAGCAAAGTAAAATATATTCCTAACAGGATTGAATGATCAAGAAAAAGTGATCCATACCGCCCCGGTAACGGTCAACCGCGGATCTCCACGCTTGGTGGATCACGGAAAACCGAAGAGGTCGGAAAGCTGGAGCGACCATGATTATCGGTCGGCTCGGCTTGGATTTTGACAACCCGCCACGGGCGTTTATATTGGTTGGCCTTGGGTTCCACCGGAAGACTTCAGGATGAACCACGGCCGAACGTTTATGACCAAACAAGGAGACCCCAATGGCCACCTGCACCAATCACCCGGACCGGGAGACATCCTACATCTGCATGAAGCACGAGACCCCCTTGTGCGAGGCGTGCCTGGAGTGCCGTGATCCGGAGATCTATTGCAAGCACCGCACCGCCTGCCCCATCTGGTTCTTTCACAAAGAACGGCTGCGGGAGGAGCGGCGGCGTCGGGACGCGGGCGAAGGACGATAAGACGCTTTGCGAGAGGCTCCGGCGGCGGCCGGGTCACCGCCAGAAACGGCTCCGCTCCGACTTTCCGTCGAGGAGCCCCGAAAGGGACCGGAGCCGCGCCTTCAACAGAGCCTTTCGTCCCGCAGGGGTCCGGGTGTAGATCAACTCCGCGGGACCCAAATGTTTTTGCCACATCCGGTGGAAAAAGGCGGCCGATTCCTTGTTCCTCCCCAGGAGACCGGGCACCGGGAAATACCTTTTCCCCCGCCGGTCCCGCCCCGTTTTCTTCAGTCGGATCAAGTACCGGGGATTCTCCACGGGATCGATGACCTCCTGGAGGGACTCCAGGAAAAGGGATCTTTCCAGCGTGGTTCCGCCATGGAGGCCGCACGTGATCGCGCCGTCCCGGCGGCGCTTCACCTCGACTCGCAGCGCTTCCGGAGGCGTCCGGAACCGGCCGATGTGGGCCAGCGAGGCCGTCACCACCCTTCCGATCCGCCGCAGGCTGTCGGCGTCCGGCCCGTATCGGGCCAGGAACCCGAGGGCGCGGAGGGTCCGGGGGAGCGTACCGCAGAACCCGCCCCCCAGAACCACCGCGGCCGCGCCCCAGACCATCGGGCTGCCCAGCCCCTGACTCCAGGGCAGAAGGACCAGCGCCGTCGACAGGGCCCAGGCGAACTGTTTCAACGAGCGCCCGGCGGCCCGGCGGAGCACCAGCGGGCCCGGCACCGCCGGGGCCCGGGCCGCCACCTCCTCCACCAGTTGAACGCCGATTCTCCCTCGGTTCAGGGCCGATGCCCATGCCCGCCGCAGCCCCTCCCGGTCCGCGGACCGCCGGATCATCTCATCGTTGAGGGACCGGACGGTCTTCTCCCCGAACGGCGGCGGCGGTATCCCCAGCCGGTCGGTGCCGTTCTCGATGCGGTCCCCGTCCAAGGAGACCCCCACAAAGGCCTTGAACCGCCGGTCGAGGAGTTCCAGATCATCGCCTTTTATCCCAAGACCGGGTTCCACGCAGGCCAGGTGCCAGATGTCGGCCGTCTTTTCCGGGTCTCCGGCCACCGTCCGGAGGGCCCGCCCCCGCATCTGGTTGGACGACACCCACGACCCCACCCAGGTGGCCAGGATCAATGCATTGATGAACGGCGCGTCCCACCCTTCCCCGAGAAGCGACTTGGTCCCCACCAGAAGGTTGACCTCCCCGAGGGAGAAGAGGGCGGTCATCATGGGGACCATCTTCTCCCGTGCCGTTCCGGCGGCGTGGACGACCTGGTATCCCGGATCGTGGCCCAATGGTTCAAAGCGCAGCCCTTCGAGGCCGGCACCGGCCTCCACGGCGATGATCCGGAGGTCCGCGACCGCCGATTCGGGGATCACCACGAGAGAGCCGCAGAGGATGCCCGGCCGGACCCCCCAGAGGAATTCCCGGCGGATCCGCTCGAAGACCGGGACCACGCCGATGCGGTTCAAGGGACGGAGGTCGTCCACAAAGGTGGGCATATCGTCGGCATGGATGAAGTCGGTCAGGATCACCATCCGCAGCTCCGATCCGAGGGATTCGCTCTCGGCCCGCGCGATCTCCCGAATGCTTTCCATCTTTCCGACGTTCGCGGTGAGGGCGTCGCGGATCTTTTTCGACCCCCCCAGCGCGACCCGCTGTCGGTCCACCGCGCCCATGCGGCCGAGCCGGCGCCGGATTGCCCGGATCCGATGGTCGCAACCTGAAAACCGCTCCGCGTCCCTGAACAGGACGTGGGTCAACAGAACCTCCAGCCACCCGCGGTCGAGCATGGGAATCTGCTCCCGGGACAGTTCCAGGGCCGCCAGCGTCTCCGGAAATATCCGGCGGCCCAGGTGATGGAGAAAGACCAGCATGCCGAGGAACGCTTCGGTTTCGGAGAAGATCTCGTCGAGGTGCTCCTCCGGATGGATCATCCACGGGTGGGCCTCCACCGCGTCGATGAGATCAAAGTCGAAAAGGATCTCCTCCCGCAAGCGGTCCACCGCTCCCCGGAACTCCTGGATGGCGGAACGGGTGGCGGGGTCGGGCAGCGAAAAACGGACGTAATCCTGGTGGGGGCAGAGGTTCTTTTCCAGAAGCAGCTCCGGCACGGTGATCTCTGAGTCGACCGGACCGCAGAGGGCCTTGTACCGCTTCCACTCGGCGTGGGAGACATCGTAGGGCGGCGTAGCGGTCAAGGCCACCACCGTGGGGCCGTCCAGCAAAGAGAGAAGATCGGTCAGGCTTTTCCACCAGGCGGTGCGGAGATGGTGGGCCTCGTCCACGACGACGGTTCCCATGCCGACCCGCCTCAGCCGGTTGAAAGATCGCCCCGCGGATGCGCCGGGATTCCCGCGCCCCGATGTCTTGGAGCGGGCCGACGCGAGCTGGTGCAGGCCCTGGTAGGTCCCCACGGTCATGAACCCCGGACGGTAAAGGTCGGTGGAGATCCAGTCCGGACGCCCCCGGGACCCGGAAAGAAAAAGGTCGACGAATCGGTCCACCCACTGGTCCCGGATCGCCAACGTGGGCGCCAGGACCAGGGCCGGCCGGTCGAGCCTGCGGATCACCTCCAGCCCCAGAACCGTTTTTCCCGATCCGGGCGGCGCGATCACGTGGAGGCGATCGTCCGCCAGATGGGCCGAGAGTTCTTCCAGGACCCTTTCCTGGTAGGGGCGCCAGGGGAACTTGAACCGAATGTCTGTTGGAAAGGATTTCATGATGCATCCCAAAGAGTTGTCCCGGACACCTATACACCCCTGCCCCGGCCTTTGCAATCCCCCAGGCGCGCGGAGCCGAAGCCGGCCAGGGCGGAACCATCCCCGGACGGCGGGACCGGTGAACCGGAAAAAACCGGAAAAAATTTGCAAAGACCATATCTTTCCAATAAAATTGACCTTGCGGCGCGGGAGCAAAGGACCTTCCCCGGGCCGGAATTCCGGATCCGAACCCTTTTTGGAGAGATGCGTCCCATGCGCGTACCGACCCTGATCATCGCCCTTTTTCTGACGGCGGCCACGCAGTCGGCCGCGGAACCGCTTCGGATCGGCCTCAGCCTGGGGCTCTCCGGGAAATACGCGGAGATGTCCCTCATGCAGCGGCGGGGGTACACCCTCTGGCGGCGCCACGTCAACGAGTCCGGGGGACTTCTGGGCCGGCCGGTGCAACTGATCGTCAAAGACGACCGGAGCCGCCCCGAACAGGCGGCCCGGATCTACCGGAAGCTGATCACCGAGGATCGGATCGACCTGCTCTTCGCCCCCTATTCCAGCGCCGTCACCGCCAGCGCGGCGGAGGTGGCGGAGGCGCACGAATACCCCCTGCTGGCGGACGGCGCCTCGGCGGACAGCCTCTGGACCGGGGACCGCCGATACCTCTTCGGCGTCTACACCACCGCCAGGGATTACGCCATGGGGTTTCTGGAGATGCTCCTCCGAAGGGGGGTGACCCGGATCGCCATCGTGGGCGCCGACGACAACTTCTCCCGGAGCATCGCCCAGGGGACCCGGACCTGGGCCGAACGGTTCGGCTTCCGACTGGCCGCCTTCCACACCTTCGCAAAGGGGACCGCCGACCTCGTCCCGGTGGCCCGGGCCGCCGGCGAATCGGGGGCGGAGGCCCTGGTGGTCTGCGGCCACTTCGACGAGGCCGTGGGGATGCGCCGGGCCCTGGCGGCGGCCGGGTGGCGGCCCCGGGCCTACTTCGCTTCGGTGGGCCCCGTGCTCCCCTCGTACGGCGATCAGCTCGGCGACCTGGCCGAGGGGACCTTCTCCTCCGCTCAGTGGGAGGTGCTGAGCGCCGACAAATTTCCGGGGGGAGCGAAGTTCCTCGCCCAGTTCCGCGAGGCCTTCGGGATGGACCCCTCCTACCATGCCGCCTCGGCCTACGCCGCCGGCCAGATCCTGGCCAAGGCCGTGGCCCGGGCGGGGACCCTGGACCGGCCCCGTATCCGGGATATCCTCTCGAGGCTCGACACCATGACGATCATCGGCCGGTACGGCGTGGACCGCACCGGCCTTCAGATCCGCCACTTCCCCCTGATCATTCAGTGGCGCCAGGGGGTCAAGGAGGTGGTCTGGCCCGAAGAGTTCAGGACCTCGGAACCTTCTTTCCAATGAGGACGGCCCCCTGAAGATCTTCCGCAAGCTCCGGTTCCGGATTGTCTTTCCGGTGATCCTCTTCGTCCTGCTCCTTTCGGCGGGCTTCTACGTCTTTGTTCTCGATCTGGTTCAGGACTTCGTGGCCGCGGACATCGGAAAGGATATGCGGTGGAACGCCCACGCCGTCTACAACATCTGCAACCGGAGCCTGGAGGAACTTCTCCACGGGGGGAAGATCTCCGACGAAATCGCCGTCCGTATCCGGAAGGTCCGGACCTTGGGGGAACTTGAAAACTATGGGCGGCAGTACGACGTGGGCATCGCCGTTTTCGTCGGCGATTCCGAGGAGCCGATCCTGACCCACAACACCCCCCGGATCCCGCCGGGCGACATCGAGGCCCTCCAGACCGACCCCCAGGTCCTCATCCGGCGGGTGGACGGGGAGAAGTTCTACATCTACAAGTTCGAGTTCGACCCGTGGGGATGGAACTTTCTGCTCTCCCGCAACGCCTCTTTCTATGCCTCCCTGGAGGAGGCGATCGTGCGGTCCCACGCCGTCATGGGGGTGCTCCTCCTCTTTTCCATCCTCATCGTGGTCCTGATCAACCGGGGGGTGAAGGCGCCGATCAACCAGATCGTCGGACGGCTCAAAGAGGGAAAACTCCCCGATTACAAAGGAATCGAGGAGTTTCAGTTCCTGAGCGGGACCATCTCCGAGATGATGTCCGCCATCCAGGAGAAGAACGCCTGGATCGAGAGCCTGATCTCCACGGTGGGGGCCATGATCGTGGTCACCGACGCCCGGGGGCGGATCGTCCTCTCCAACCAGAAGTGGGAGCAGACCTTCGGCCGGACCCGGGAGGAGGCCCGTGGGCGGCTCCTCTGGGACCTCTTTCCCGACGGGGCCCTGGGGGGATTCGTCCGGCGCTACCTGGAGGACCCCCGAAACCACGGGGACCGAACCACCTTCGAGAGCACCGTCCGCCTGGGGGACGGCGGGGAGCTGACGGTGCTGTGGAACAACAGCGCCATCCTCGACCGGTGCGGCGCCGTCAAGTGGTTCATCGGCACGGGGATCGACATCTCGGCGAGAAAACAGGCGGAACAGGACCGGCGGCGGCTGGAACTCCGCCTCCGCCAGTCCCAGAAGATGGAGGCGGTGGGGACCCTGGCGGGGGGGGTCGCCCACGAGTTCAACAACATGCTCCAGGCCATCTCCGGCCATGTGCAGCTGCTGCTGATGAAAAAGGGGTCGGAGGATCCCGAGCGCGACAGCCTGGTCGCCATCGACAGAACCGCCGACCGGGCCGCCGAGATGGTTCGGCGGCTGCTGATGTTCAGCCGAAAGGCCAAGGCGAACCGGGTGGTGGTGGACATCCACGAGATGCTCCGGCGAACCGTCAGGCTCCTGGACCGGACTCTGCCGGAGACCATCCGGCTGGAGACGGCGTTCGCCGATGATCCACCCCTGATTCTGGCCGATCAGTTCCAGATGGAGCAGGTCCTGGTGAGCCTCGCCCACAACGCCGTGGAGGCCATGTCCCCCCGGGAAGGGACCCTGACCCTCTCCACCCGGCGGGTCCACCTCGGGGAGGATGCCCGCGGGGATTTCCCCGAACTGGCCCCCGGCGACCATCTGGTGCTGGAGGTCTCGGATACGGGCCGGGGGATGGACCCGGAGACGGCCCGCCACATCTTCGATCCCTTCTTCACCACCAAGGAGGTGGGCAAGGGGACCGGGCTGGGGCTTTCCATCGTCTACGGGATCATCTCCGAAATGGGCGGCCGCATCGCCTGCGCGTCCACCCCGGGCGGCGGGACGACCTTCACCATCCACATCCCCCTCCACGCCGGGGAGGTCTCCCCGGCGGCCCCCGGCGGGGACCTCGGTCCGGACATGGAGGTGGGGCACCGGAGCCGGACCGCCGGCTGACCCCCTCCCCTCTTTCTTCGGTCCGGCTCGCCACGGCGGCCGTATCTCAGTTGTACGGCTCGAACTCCTTATCCTCTTCCTTCTCCATTCTCAGGAGCACCCCGCTGCCCGGGATCATGGGCCTCCGACGTTGTTCCGCCGCCGGTTCGGGGGCGGCGGCGCGCCGGCGATCCCGGCGGCCCCGCTCCGTCGCGACGGATTCCGCTTTCACCTGGAAGTAGCCCACCGCCTGGGTGAGGGACTCCGCCTGGGCGTCCAGCTCCTCGCTGGTGGAGGCGAGTTCCTCGGTGGCCGCGGCATTCTGCTGGATCACCGTCTCCAGTTGCTGGATCGACTCGTTGATCTGCCGGATGCCGCCCGACTGTTCGGCGCTCGCCGCGCTGATCTCCATCACCAGATCGGAGGTCTTCTGGACCGCGCCCACCACCTGGCTGATGCGCGACCCCGCCTCCTGGGCGATCTGGACGCTCTTGTCGGCCAGGTCGAGGATCTGCCGGCTGGCGCTCCGGCTCCGCTCCGACAGCTTCCGGACCTCGGAGGCGACCACGGCGAACCCCCGGCCGTGCTCCCCGGCCCGGGCCGCCTCGATGGCGGCGTTGAGGGCCAGCAGATCGGTCTGCCGGGCGATCTCCTCCACCACGTTGATCTTGTCGGAGATGGTCACCATCGCCTTGACCGTCTTCTCCACCGAGGCGCCCCCCTCCACCGCGTCCTCGGCGGCCTTCTTGGCGATCGCCTCGGTCTGCCGGGCGTTGTCCGAATTCTGGGTCACCGTGGCGCTGAGTTCCTCCATGGCCGTGGAGACATCCTGGATGCTGGAGGACTGCTGGGACGCCCCCTCCGAGAGCTGCTGGGCGCTGGAGCTGACCTGGGAGCTGCCCATGGTCAGCTGCCGGGCCGACATCTGGATGGAGGAGGCCATTTCCGAAAGGTTCTTGACCATGAACCGGAGGGTCTCCATCAATTCGTCCCCGTCCGAGCGCTTCTCGATGGTCACCGTCAGGTCCCCGTCGGCGATGAGGCCGGCCAGGCGCACGATGTTGGAGGAGGCCGCGATCAGCAGGTTGAGGTTCCCCTTGATCTCGTTGAAGTCCCCCTTGTACTCCCGCTGGAGCGATTCGGGGATCTCCCCCCGGCTGACCCGGGCGATGTAGTCCGCCGCCACCTGGAGGGGCTGGATGACGGCGTCCAGGGTCCGGTTGAACCCTTCGATGACCCGCCGGTATTCCCCCTTGTGCCGCTCGGGATCGGACCGGGTCTCCAGCCGGCCCGCCACCGCCGCCTCCACTAGGCTGTCCGCGTCGCTGATGAGCAGGGAGACGGCCCGGCCGGCGGTCTCCAGGCTCTCGTTGATCTTCCGGATCAGCATGCCGGCCGACTCGGTGTGCTCGTTGGTGGGGCCCAGGTCCACGTCGAACTCAAGGTTCCCGTCGGCCAGCTTGTGGAGGTTTTCGGCCAGCCGGTCCACTTCCCCGCGGAGGTACTCCTGGAGGGCGGTGGTGGCGGTGATGTCCTGGATCACCTCGATCTGGCCGATGTTGACGTTCTCCCGGTTCCTGAGGTAGGCGACGTCCACCTGGAAGTTCTTGTCGAGCCCGGGCTGCTTGAAGTAGGAGGTGGGGGTCCCCTTTCTGAGCATCATGATGCCGCACTTCTCCGTGCGGCAGATGTCCGCGTTCCAGTTGTGGCACGGTTTGCCCATGACCTCCTCCCGATTGAGGCCGGTGATCTGTTCGGTGGCCCGGTTCATGAAGGTCCAGTTCATGTCCATGTCGGTCACTGATACCGGAAAGGGGATGGCGTCGATGATCGATTCGTACCAGAACGCCTTCTCCTCGGCCTCCGTCTTCAACCGGTTGAGCTGGGTGATGTCCTGGACCACTTCGATGTGGCCCACCCTGTCCCCCGATGGATCGGTGAGGTAGGCGGCGTCCACCTGGAAGTCCCGTTCCAGGCCGGGCTGGGTGAAGTAGGAGGTGGGGGTGCCAGCCCGGAGCATGGCGATGCCGCACCGCTCGGTGCGGCAGATGTCGGCGCTCCAGTTGTGGCACGGCTTGCCGAGGATCTCCTTGCGCCTGAGGCCGGTCACCTTCTCGCTGGCCTGGTTGATGAACGTCCAGTTCATCTCCATGTCGGTGACGGAGATGGGAAAGGGGATGGCGTCGAGCATCGACTCGTACCAGTAGGCCCGATCCTCGGCCTCCTGTTTCATCCGGTTCTGCTGGGTGATGTCCTGGACCACCTCGATGTGGCCGATGTACTCGCCCTTGCGGTTGTGTAGGTAGGCGGCATCCACCTGGAAGTCCTTGTCCACCCCCGGCTGGGTGAAATAGGAGGTGGGCTTTCCCGCCCTGAGCATGGCGATGCCGCACCGCTCGGTGCGGCAGATGTCCGCGTTCCAGTTGTGGCACGGCATGCCGAGGACCGCGTCCCGGGTCAGCCCGGTCACCTCCTCGGAGGCTTTGTTGATAAAAGTCCAGTTCATCTCCGGGTCGGTGACCGACAGGGGAAACGGCAGGGCGTCGAGGATCGCCTCATAGAGCTGGATCTGTTCGGCCATGTCGGCCACCAGGGCGTTGACGTTCTCCGCCAGGGTCCGGGCCTCCCCCTTGAGCCCGACCACGTCGATACGGGCCTCGTAGTCCGATGCGGCGACGGCATCCCGAAGATCCGCCAGTCTGTTCATGACAGGGGTGGGGACATGATTCCCCATCAGTAGATTTTTCATTGCCGTTGCGGGCGATGGCATGGGTGACTCCTTTCACTTCAAATCGACGACCCTCCGGAGAGGGCCGGTAAGAATTCAACGGGCGACGATGAACCCTTCATCGTCGGGAAAACTGGAAATTTAACCACCGCCCTCGGGAAAGATCAAGCCAAAAATCGATTCGTCCATTCGCACGACATCCCATGAAGGTTTCAGGGTTACCTACCCCCGCCGGCCCGCCTCTTCGTAGTCGAGGGCCGTCCGGACGGCCCGGGCCAGTTCCCCCCGGATCACGGGCTTCATCAGGTATCCGGAGAACCCCTGGGCCGAGGCCCGCTCCGCGTCGATCCCGTCGCTGTACCCGGTGCAGATGATCAGCGGGATCTCCGGCCGGATCTCCCGGAGCCGCCTGCCGAGCCGGTCGCCGGTCATGTTCGGCATGGCCATGTCGGTGATCACCAGGTCGAAGTCATCGGGCCGCTTGTGAAACAGGGCCAGGGCGTCCAGGCTGCTGTACCGGACCGTCACCCGGTACCCCAGGCGGCACAGAATCTGTTCCAGCATGTCCACCACCACCGCCTCGTCGTCCACCACCAGCACCCGCTCCGTGCCCACGGGCAGGGGCTCGTCCGCGGGGGGCGCCTCGGCCGGCGCCTCCATGGAGATCACCGGGATGTGGACATGGAACGCGGAGCCCGCCCCCTTTTCGCTCTCCACGGTGATGAACCCGCCGTGCTCCCGGATGATCCCGTGGACCACGGCGAGGCCGAGTCCGGTCCCCTTCTCCCGGTCCTTGGTGGTGAAATAGGGATCGAAGATATTGGCGATCAGGTCGCCGTTCATCCCCACTCCGGTATCCCTGATGGTGAGCCGGGCATAGGATCCGCTCCGGGCGTCCGGAGAGGCGGCCGCCTCGGCCGGCCCCACCTCCGTCTCCGACAGGCGGACCGTCAGGACCCCGCCATCGGCCGTCATGGCGTGGTAGGCGTTGGTGCACAGGTTGATGATCACCTGGTGGATCCGGGTGGGATCGGCGTGGACGGGGCGGGTCCGGTCGATGTCGGCGTCGATGCGGATCGACGCCGGTATGGTGGCCCGGAGCAGCTTCAGGGATTCCTTGACGATGGGTTGCATCGAGACCGGTTTCATCTCGACCCCCGATTTCCGGCCGAAGACGAGGATCTGCTTCACCAGCTCCTTGGCCCGGAGCGCCGCCTTGAGGATCTCCTCGATGGCGCTTCGACCGGAACTCTCCGGGGGGAGATCCTCGGCCGCCATCTCGGCATACCCGATGATCGGAAAAAGGAGGTTGTTGAAGTCGTGGGCGATCCCCCCGGCCAGGGTCCCGATCGCTTCCATCTTCTGGGCCTGCCGGAGCTGTTCCTCCAGCCGGAGGCGCTCCGCCTCCGCCCGCTTCTGCTCGGTGACGTCGGTGACCACGGAGATGAAGCCCGCCGGATCCCCCCCGGCGTCGCGCTTGTAATCCCAGTCGATATGGAGGTCGATGATCGCCCCGTCCTTCCGGAGGTTCCGGGCGACATACCGGGTCGGCGGCGGGTGTTCCCCGACCACGCTCGTAAAATAGGCCCGTTCGTTTTCCTTTGCCTCTTCCGAGAGGCTGTGGTCCCAGACCCGGGTCCCGATGAGTTCGGCGGGCCCGTATCCCATCAAGCGGTGGTAGGCGTCGTTTGCGAAGACGATCCTCCCTTCGAGGTCGACCTCCTGGATACCGTGGGGGATGGTCTCCACCAGGGTGCGGTATTGGGCCTCGCTCCGCCGCAGGGATTCCTCGATCCGTCTGCGCGCGGCCATATCGCGGTCCAGGGCGAGGCTCTGCTCTTCCACCTCCCCCTCCAGCCGTCGCCGGGCCCGGCTCAGCTCCTCCATGACGGCCCGGAGTCGATAATTCCGGACGCCCAGCAGGAGACCGAACCCGCCGCCGGCGAGGAAGGGGACCAGAAACCCCTTGGGGATCAGGGGGGCTCCGATGGCCATTTTCTGGAATATGGAGAAGAAGCACAGGGCCGCGGCCCCGGTGAAAAACGAGAGGGATAGTCGTTGCCAGTGGGCCATGGGACGGTTTATCTCCTGCGATCCGGGTTTTCGGGGCGGTTCCGATCGGCCATGATCCCCATTAGATACCCGATTTGTCCGTCAAAGCCAAGAGCGGTTTGGACCGAAGGCCGCTTTTCGGGGCGTAACCGGGAAAAGCGGCGCCGTGCCCCGGCGCCGGCATGGAGCCGGTTTCTTCGACCGCGCTCTTCGGGACGCGATCGGCTGTGGATTCCGGGGATGATCCGTGGTAAAAAAGTCGGCGACCGATAACTCGAACAGGAGGTACCAATGGGCGTTGCAATGCGGGTTTTTCTGATCAACGAGGATGACACTTTCAAACGCATTTCCATGGCGCTGTACAAACGCTTGACGGACCAGGACCCGAAAGCGACCCTTCCGGAATACAGGAACTCCCGCATCCGTTGCGCCGAGATCATCGTGGAGTTGGAGAACCGGGTGCCGGTTACCGTCAACCGCGCGATCTACAGCTTTCTTCAGTTCGACGCCGAAGGGAGAATCGACAAGGCCTACCTCGAGGAGGTGGGGAGGGTAATCGCCGAGATGATGAGCGCCTTTTCATCCTTCGGGGAGCCCGATAACGTGATCCACGCCTCCAGCAAGTTCGCCCGGAAACGGTTCCAGGATGAATTCTGTTGGGAGCCTTCCAAGGAGCTTGAGCTGGCACTGTTCGAGGAGGCGATGAAATGAGGATGATTGTGGAAAGAGATGAAAATGATGGATGTCCTTGAAGTGGCGCGAGAGCGCGGTGACGTTGAAGGATATTCTGGCGGAGCGGGATCGGGAGGCGGCGGAGTTGGGGCGGTTTATGGTGGAACTGGGGTATGAATGACAAGGGGTGGCGCAACGACATTACGGGGAAAACCTGATGGAGAGCAAAAACGGCGGCCAATACGCGCAGAATTACCATGGGAACCTTTTTCACATGGAAGAACAGCGGAACCTTTCGTTGTCGGATCTGTACCGGTCCGCGGCGTACCACTTTTTAGGAGCCAAACAGTGGGGAGCGAACATCACGGACATTGTATTGGCGTCGGGAGATGTGTATTCTGGAGAAAAGGTCGTTGCCACCCGCAGCGGCAAATACGCGCCGATCGTAATCGATTTCAGCCGGCGGGACGGGCAAAAACGGCTGGCGGAAATCCGCCGCATGGTGGAAGAAGGCGATTTCGACAACTGGCTGGAACTGGTGTTTCTGCCGCTGTTCGGCAGGGAAACCGGCGCGGCTAGGGCCGAACTGGTGGAGCGGGTCATCCGGTTCGAGACCGAGCTGTTTCACGCGAAGCGCCTGTCATCCAAAATCCTGGCCGCGACGCTCATCATGTCCAATAAATTGATCGATAAAGAACGGATCAAGGAATTGTGGGAGGAAATTAAAATGTTGGATGTCCTTGAAGTGGCAAGAGAGAAAGGTGTGGAGGAAGGCATCGAGAAAGGAATACAGAAAGGAATCGAGAAAGGAATACAGAAAGGAATCGAGAAGGGAAAATCGCTGGGCATTCAGGAGGGGAAAACCC
>CAYSLC010000154.1:0-13233 GCA_964431545.1 uncultured Desulfobacteraceae bacterium
GGGCTGTTGGTTTTCCATGTGCTTCATTTCGGCCAAGCGGCCGGCCCTCTATGCTTCGGCATATCCTGGCAGGCGGACTAATACATCGGCCCGGGCCGTCACCGGCGAGCCTCCCACTCGATGCGGAGCCCCGCCGGTTCCGGTGTAGGTCGAGGGTGAGCCGCCCGAAGGGGATTTGGACCGGCGGCAGAGCCCGCCGCACAGCCCGAGAAAAAACGACGGGCGTATTGCCTACACCACCTTCTGTCGCCCGACCACCTTCCCCCGCCGCCCGATCACCACCTCCTCGAACGGGATCTCCCGCCCCGATTCCTTCATCGCCTTCTTGACGATCATCGGCAGGGCCGAGCAGCAGGGCACCTCCATGTAGACGGAGGTGACGCTCTTGAGCCCCGCCCCCGCAAAAATCTGGGTGAACTTCTCCACGTATTCGTCCATGGCGTCGAACTTGGGGCACCCCATCATCACCACCTTCCCCTGGAGGAAGTCGCCGTGGAAGTTGGGGTAGGCCAGCGGCGCGCAGTCGGCCACCACCAGCAGGTCCGCTCCTTTGAGGAAGGGGGCGTTCGGCGGGACCAGCCGGATCTGGACCGGCCAGTGGGACAGGGCCGATTCGGCCGCGCCCGCCGGGGCCGGTTCTCCCCTGGCCCCGCCGGCGGGGGGAAAGACCTGGATCCCCGCCGACGGACATCCCCGGACCGGGGCGGCGGCCGGCGTCTCCTTCGCCTTCTCCTCCAGGAGCGCCTCCACCGCCTCCTCGTCGAACTCCTCGGCCTCCCGCTCCACGATCCGCAGGGCGTCCTGGGGACACTCCCCCAGGCAGGCCCCGAGTCCGTCGCAATATCTATCGGCGATGACCTTGGCCTTGCCGTCCACGATCTCCAGGGCCCCCTCGGCGCAGGAGGGGATGCACTGGCCGCAGCCGTCGCATTTTTCCTCGTCGATTTCGATGATCTTCCGTTGCACTTTCATGAAAAACTCCTTTCAACTCGGGCCCCTGTGCCTCTCTTCCGCGCGCGGAATGGGCGGACCCCGCATGAACGCACGACCGGCGTGCGTGGTTGGATCTTTCGATGGGTGTCGGATGTCAGGCCCCGGGCTTCAGAACCGGCCCGAAACCCCGGGTCTGACATCCGACCGGGGGAGAGGGGCTCGGCTCAATGCAACAGGACCTCCCGGGCCACCTCGGCCCCCGCCGGAGTGAGGAAGGATTTCCCGATGATCCCCTCCAGCCGGTCCGGATCCATGCCGTTCGCCTTCTTCGCCTCCTCCAGGTTGACGATGAGGTCGGCGTCGTAGACCGCCTTGAAGTTGCGGGTCTCCTCCTCACGGGGATGGTGGTGGTGTCCCACGATGTCGCAGACCTCCTCGATGAGCGCCTCCTGGGCCCCCAGCTTCTCCAGAATCCCCCGGGCGATGGGCGGCCCCTCCTCTTCCTGGTACCGGGCCGCGCTGCTGTCGTGCTTCCGTTCGGCCTCGTGGATGCCGATGTCGTGGAGGTACGCGGCGCTCAACACCACCGCCATGTTGGCCCCCTCTTTTTTTCCGATCCGCTCGGCGTGGCGGGCCACCTTGGAGGCGTGGCCGATCCGCCTGAAGTCCTGCTTGAAATACCGCTTCATCTCGATGGCCACCCGGTCCTTGAGGAGATCCTCCTTCTGGGCCATCAGCTCCGGAGGCAGGTCCCCCAGGCACTGCTCCGCGTACTGGCAGTAGGCGGCGCACCCGAAGTCCATGCTCGGATTGACGAACCGGTGGCCGCAGCCCGGGCACTTGCGCGAGGTGTCGTCCTTGAAGAACTCCACCGTCCGGTCGCACTCCGGGCACTTGGCGTCGAAGATATCCCCCGGTTTCCAATATTGCGTATCCTGTCCTGGGCACTTCATCTCTCTTCATCCTCCGATGTTGAAATCGGGGGCGCCGAAACCCGGCGCCCCGGTTCTTGTTCGCTTCCCCATCCGTAAAGATAGGGGCTAATTGCCGTTAGCCAAGGATCGCCTTCAGGTCCTCCTCCGGCGTGCTGATGGGCATGATGTTGAACTTCTCCACCAGCACGTTGAGGATGTTGGGGGTGATGAACGCCGGCAGGCTGGGGCCGAGCCGGATGTCCTTGATCCCCAGATAGAGCAGGGTGAGCAGGATGGCGCACGCCTTCTGCTCGTACCAGGAGACGATCATGGAGAGCGGCAGGTCGTTGACCCCCACGTCGAAGGCCTTGGAGAGGGCCACGGCGATCTGGATGGCCGAGTAGGCGTCGTTGCACTGGCCCACGTCCAGAAGCCTCGGGATGCCGCCGATGTCCCCCAGGTCCTTGTCGAAGAAGCGGAACTTGCCGCAGGCGAGGGTGAGGATCACCGTGTCCTCTGGGGCCTTCTCCACGAACTCCTCGTAGTAGCTCCTCCCCGGTTTGGCGCCGTCGCAGCCGCCCACCAGGAAGAAGTGGCGGATGTCCTTGTTTTTGACCGCGCCGATCACCTTGTCGGCCAGGCCGAGCACCGCCTCGTGGCCGAAGCCGACCATGACATGTCCCCGGTCCTCGTCCTCGGGAAAACCGGGCAGCGAAAGCGCCTTTTCGATGACCGGGGTGAAGTCCTTGTCCTCCCCGATGTGGGGGATCCCCGGCCAGCCCACCAGACCGGTGGTGAAGATCCGGTCGTCGTAGGACTTCCGGGGCCGCTGGATGCAGTTGGTGGTCATCAGGATCGCCCCCGGCAGATCGGCGAACTCCTTGGTCTGGTTCTGCCAGGCGGTGCCGAAGTGTCCGTAGAAGTGGTCATACTTCTTCAGCTCCGGGTAGGCGTGGGTGGGGAGCATCTCGCCGTGGGTGTAGATGTAGATCCCCTTGCCCTCGGTCTGCTTCAGGAGCATGTCGAGGTCCTTCAGGTCATGGCCGGAGACCACGATCGCCTTGCCCTTCTTGCGGCCCAGGGGCACCTTGGTGGGGGTCGGGGTCCCGTAGGCCCCGGAATTGGCCTCGTAGAGAAGCTCCATGGTCCGCAGGTTGACCTCCCCCGCCTTCATCACCAGGGTCACGTACTCGTCGGCGGTGAGGCCGGTGTCGAGGGTCTTGGCCAGGGCCTCGTGCATGAAGGCGTCGATGGCCTCGTCGCTCTTGCCGAGGATCCGGGCGTGGTCCGCGTAGGCGGCGATCCCCTTGATGCCGTAGATGAGCAGCTCCCGCAGGGACCGGACGTCCTCGTTGAGGTCCGCCGGCTCCTTGACGCCCACGGTCTCCCCCTTGGCCACCAGGGCCTCCTGGGACTGGGGCGGCATGTAATTTGCCGCCTCGTGGTCGAAATCGACCTTGCCCCCGGCCTCCCTGACCCGGCCCTTGAGTTCTTCCCGCAGGGCCACGCACTGATCGATGATCTTGACGAACCGCTCCGGGTCGAAGTCGACGTTGGTGAGGGTGGAGAAGAGGGCCTCGGCGGTGAACCGGTTGACCTTGGCGTCGACCACGCCCACCTTCCGCCCCTCGTGGGCGTAGAGGGAGAGGCCCTTGACCATCCAGACCAGCAGGTCCTGCAGCTCCGCCACCTCGTGGGGCTTGCCGCAGACGCCGACCTTGGTGCACCCTTCGTTCTTTGCCGTCTGTTCGCATTGGAAACAAAACATGGTTGAACTCCTTTCTCTATCGATGGAATAAACTGTCTGTTTTCCTGTTCTTCGGTTCCCATCCTACCCGATGGGCCGACGGCCCGCATTGACCTAGATCAACCCGGGCCGGTTTTTTTCATGTGCCGTCCACCGGGATCTCCCGCCGGAGGACCTCCCCCTCCTCCCGCAGGCCCCGGAGGTAGCCGTCATACCGGTTCCGGGTCTCCCCGTCATCGATGGCGGGAAGGTTGGCTTCGGCGATGGCCAAGGCCCCGGCAAGGCATGCGTGGGCCATATGGACCGCGGCCAGGGCGTCGGCCCGGGCCGGCGGATAGACCTCGGGGAGGGCCGTGCGGGCGAGCCGGAGCATCCGGATCGCCGCCTCCATCACCGCCATGGGGGGCGCCAGGGCCATGATGCTCGCCGAGGCGACCGCCCGCCGCCTTCGATCCGCGCCGCCGGAGGCCTCCGGGTCGAGATGCAGGGCGTCGATGATCATGCGGTAGGCATCCGCGTCCTGGTCCATGGCCGCCAGGCAGGCGGCCCGGCTCGCCTCCATCTCCCGGACCATCCCTTCGAAAAATCGGGCGGTCTCCGGATCGGCGCTCCGCCTGGCGGAGATCCGGGCCACGAACTCGAGAAGGGCGGCCGTCATGCCCGCCCCCAGGGCCGCGGCGCATCCGCCCCCCGGCAGGGTGGGGACCTCCCGGGCCAGCCGCCCCAGGAAGTCGTCGATGGTCAGCGCCTTGAACACGGTTCCCGTCTCCACGGCGGCCGCTCCTTTCCCGTCCGCCCTATTCCTTGACCATGACCAGGAGCATCTTGAACCGCTCCACCGCCTTGAGGGCGTGGGGCTTGTTGGCGGGCATGAGGATCATCTCCCCCTTGCCCACGGTGTACGGCTCCCCGGCAAGGGTGATCTCCGCCTTGCCGTCGGCGATGAAGACCAGGGCGTCGAAGGGGGCGGTGTGTTCGCTCAGGCCTTCGCCCTGGTCGAAGGCGAAGAGGGTCACGGTGCCGGTGGGCTTCTTGATGATGGTCTTGCTCACCACCGATCCGTCCTGGTATTCGATGAGCCCGGAGAGGGAGATCCCCTCCCCCACGAATTCTTCCAGATCTTGTGTTGCGTCCGTCATGGGATAACCTCCTTGGTGGTTTCGGTTTCCGGTTGAAAAGCGGCGGCGGGCCGCGCGGCCCGCCGCCGATGTTATCTAGGACGAGTCTACCCCCGATGGGGCTCCCCCGTCATTGACCCAGGTCAAGGGACGGGGGATCCGGGGGGATGTCAGGCCTCCGAAGGGGCGGGGGGCTGTTCCCGCTTGAGGATGGCGAAAAGCGACAGGCAGATCAGGGAGAGGATCAAAAAGACCACGAATCCCAGGGGGTATCCGGCTTTGCCCCAGTACTTGACGAACAGCCCCATGGCCGGGGGGATGACAAAGCCGCCGAAGGCCCCCAGCCCGCCGACGATCCCGGCGGCCCCGCCCACCGCCTGGGGGGTGTACTTGGGGACCAGCTTGAAGACCGCCGCGTTGGCGAAGCCCATGCCCAGGGCCATCAGCATCTGCCCGGCCATGGCCAGGGCGAAGACCTGGTAGGCCCCCACCATCAGGGTCGATCCCAGGAGCACCACCAGGAAGGAGAGGATGGCCACCCGCTCCCCGCCGGCCCGGTCCGCGGCCATCCCCCCGAGGACCCGCAGCAGGGAGGAGGAGAGGGAGTAGAGGGCGGTGTAGGTGCCGGCCCGGACCAGGCTCGCCCCGAAGTTCTCCATCCAGTAGGTGGGCAGCCAGGTGGTCAGGGCGATGAATCCGCCGAAGGTGACGAAGTAGAAGACCACCAGGATCCAGGTGCGCCACTGGGCCGCCGCCCGCTTCAGGGAGTCGAAGGCGGCCCCCGAGGGGAACAGCTCCACGCCGCAGGCGTGGATCAGGGCGTCCGGATCGACCTCGATCCCCATCTTCTGGTACTGGAAGTAGGGCGCGTCCTTCATGAAGAGGGCCACCAGGAGGATGAGGACCGCCAGAAGCCCCAGCCACAGGACATAGGAGGTGGTGAAGCCCAGGGCCACCACCAGCATGGGCAGGAGGATGGCGAAGAGCCCGGGCGCCAGGTTCCCCAGGCCGGCGTAGATGGCCAGGGCCGTCCCCTGGGTCTTCTGGGGATACCAGTAGGAGACCGAGGGGATCCCCACCGAGAAGATGGCGATGCCGCACCCGCAGAGGATGCCGGAGACGAGAAAGAGGGGGTATTGGGCGAAGCGCGGCTCCGGGAAGAGGGCGAACAGGGCGGTGATCCCGGCCACGCCGGCGGCGGCCAGGACCATCAGGATCAGGATCGGCTTCTTTCCGCCCATCCGGTCCACCATCGCCCCGAAGGGGATCCGGAGCAGGGAGCCGGTGAGGGCCGGACTCGACGCCAGGAGCCCCATGAGAAGGGGGCTCAGCTCCATGGAGCCCCTCAGTTCGGTGACGATGGGCCCGAAGGCGGAGACGCCGGCGAACCCGGCGAAGAAGGCGATGGTGGACCAGGCCAGGGCCGCCTCCTTGCTCGATTTGGCGTAACAGACGTTCTCTTCCATGGGACTTGCGTACTCCTTTCCGTGTCTCTCCGGCAGAGGGGTCTTTCGGCCGGATCAGGTCCGGACCGGACGCCGGCGGAAGACCACCGGCCGCCGGCCCAGATAGGTCAGGGGAAGGCTCCAGACGTGGACCAGGCGGCTGAAGGGCCAGAAGGCGAACAGGGCGAAGGCGGAGAGGATGTGGATCTTGTAGTTGAGGGGCACCGGCGCCATCAGGGACGGGTCCGGGGAGAGGGTCAGGATCCCCCGGAGCCAGGGGGCCACCGAGTAGAGCACGTCGTAGTGGCCGAAGAAGACGTTGTAGAGCCCCGTTCCGGTGGTGAGGACCAGAAGCCCCAGGGCGACGAAGTCGGTGACCCTGCCGGTGACCCGGACCCGGGCATGGACCGTCCGCCGGTAAAGGAGGAGCACCGCCCCGATGAAGGCCGGGTTGCCCACCACCAGACCGGCATAGTAGGCGATGCGGGTGTGGGCCTGTTCACCGATCCCGAAGGCGTCGTAGACCCACTGGGGGATGAGCAGCCCGCCGGCGTGTCCCAGGAGGGTCAGGATCACTCCCCAGTGGAACAGGTGGACCGCGTAGGGCAGGCTCGACTTGTGGAGCATCTCGCTCGAGCGGGCGTTCCAGTCGAGGGGGTCGCTCCGGTACCGAAGGATGTGGCCCGCCACGAAGAGGGTGAGGGCCAGGTAGGGGAAGACCGAGAAGGCCAGGGTGTTCATGACGCACTCCTTTGGGGATCGTTGGGCGGGCGGATGAGACCGGCCGCCGCCGTCAGGATGGGGGCCCAGGGGGAGCCGCTCTCCCGGAGGCGGGCGGCCACCGCCTCGATCTCGGGGCCGTAGCCCCGGGCCGGCTCCGGGGGGGCGCCGCCCGACCGGGAGATCATCTCCAGGACCATGGGCAGGTAATCGGGGAGTTCCGGCGTCGCCGGGCGGCAGCCCCCTTGGGCGTACATCCGGCGGAAGGCCGCCAGGGCCTCCCCCCGCTCCTTGCCGTCCCCCCAGCGGTGGTAGGTGAGGTTGAGGCACCCCTTGGGATCGAGGTCGAAGGCGGCGGTGTACGCCTCCTGGGCCCCGAGAAGAGGGGTCTTTTTGAGATAGGCGACCAAACCGCGGCAGGGCCGACGCAGATCCGCCGCGGCCAGGCGGTCGGCGGCCGCCTCGATCTCATCCAGCGCCGCCGTCAGGGCCCCGTCCGGATACCGCAGGAGGATCGAAAAGAGCCGGAGGGCCGTGCTCCGGTCGTCCCCGTGGGGTCCATCGCTCATAAGCGTCTCTTCCATCGATACCTTCCTCTCCTCCCCGCGTCCGTCCCTTACCGGAACCCGCACGCCCCCTGGAACGCGTACGGATCCACCTCCCTCTCCCGGTGGACCGTGGGCACCACGAACCGGTCCCGGTACTTGGCCACCGCCAGGAGCTTGTACATCTCCCCGGCCGATTCCGGCGTCATCCCCGCCAGATCGAGACCCGCCGTATCCGGCTTCCCCTCCGTGCGCAGCGACCGCATGTGGGACCGCAGGGCCACCAGCTTCTCCAGGGCCCGGCGCACCGGCCCCGGATCCCCGGCTGTGAGGAGGTTGGCGAGATAGGTGAGGGGGATCCGCATCCGGTCCACAGCCGCCCCGGTCTCTTCGGGCCCCTCGGCCAGGTCCGCCACCGGGCTCAGGGGCGGCACGTACCAGACCATGGGCAGGGTCCGGAACTCGGGGTGGAGGGGGAAGGCGAGCGCCCATTCCACGGCCAGCTTGTGGACCGGCGAACGCCGGGCCGCCGCCAGGTACGGCTCCGGGATCCCGGCCGACCGGGCCTCGGCGATCACCTTGGGGTCGGCCGGATCCAAAAACATGGCGGTCTGGGCCGGGTAGATCTCCCGCTCCCCGGCCGCCGCCGCCGCGGACCCGATGAGATCGGCGTCGTAGAGGAGGACCCCCACGTACCGGATCCGGCCCACGCAGGAGTGGGCGCAGAGGGTGGTCATCCCCGACTCCACCCGGGGATAGCAGAAGAGGCACTTCTCCGAACGGCCCGTCTTCCAGTTGTAGTAGACCTTCTTGTAGGGGCACCCGGAGACGCAGAACCGCCACCCCCGGCACCGCTCCTGGTCCACCAGGACGATGCCGTCCTCGTCCCTCTTGTAGAGGGCCCCCGAGGGGCAGGAGGCGACGCAGGCCGGGTTGAGGCAGTGCTCGCAGAGGCGGGGGATGTAGAACATGAAGACCTTCTGGAACCGGAGATAGGTCTCCCATTCCAGATCCTTGAAGTTGACGTCCCCGCCGCCGGTCTCGGTGACCCCGGCCAGGTCGTCCTCCCAGTTGGGGCCCCACCGGATGTCGGTGTTCTCCCCGGTGATCCGGGAGACGGGCCGGATGGAGGGCTGGTGGCGGCGGGCCGGCGTATCGGTCAGCTTGCCGTAGTCGTAGGTCCACGGCTCGTAATAGTCGTCGATGGGGGACTGGTCGGGGTTGTGGAAGATGTTGAGCAGCTTGTGGACCCGGCCTCCGGCCGCGAGGGAGAGGCGGCCGTCCGCCGCCTTCCAGCCGCCCCGGCGCAGGGCCTGGTCCTCCCACTTCTTGGGGTAGCCGACCCCCGGCTTGGTCTCCACGTTGTTGAACCACATGTACTCGGTCCCGGCCCGGTTGGTCCAGACGTTCTTGCAGGGGATGCTGCACGTGTGGCAGCCGAGGCACTTGTCGAGATTGAGGACCATGGCCACCTGGGCTTTAATCTTCATACCAGTCCACCTCCTTCGCCTTGCGGACCACGATCACCTCGTCCCGCTGGGGGCCCGTGGGGCCGTAGTAGTTGAATCCGTAGCTGAGCTGGGCGTACCCCCCGATCATCTGGGTCGGCTTGACCATGATCCGGGTGACGCTGTTGTGGGTCCCCCCGCGCCGGCCCGACCGGGGCGATCCCGGCGTGTTGATGAGCCGCTCCTGGGCGTGGTACATGAACGCCTTGCCCGGGGGGATCCGGTGGCTCACCACCGCCTTGGCGATCACCACGCCGTTGACGTTGAAGCACTCGATCCAGTCGTTGTCCGAAACCTCGATGGAAGCCGCGTCGGCATCGTTGAGCCAGACCGCCTCCCCGCCCCGGAAGAGCGTCAGCATGAGAAGGGTGTCGGAGTAGGTGGAGTGGATCGACCACTTGGAGTGGGGGGTCAGGTAGTTCAAGATGATCTCCCGGCCCGGCTCCCGGTCCACCCGGTCCGACCCCAGGGCCGCCATGTCCAGGGGCGGCCGGTAGGCGGGCAGCCCCTCGCCGAAGGCGCGCATCCACTCGTGGTCCTGGTAGAAGTGGGCCCGGCCCGTGAGAGTCCGGAAGGGGACCTTCTCCTCGATGTTGACCACGAAGGGGGAATAGTTGCGCGTCTCCGATTCCACGCCGCTCCAGATGGGGCTGGTGATGATCTTCCTCGGCTGGGCGGTGATCTGGGAAAAGGAGACCTCCTCCCCGGCCCGGTCCCCGCAGAGGTGGGTCAGGGGGCGGCCGGTCCGGGCCTCCACGTTCCGCCACGCCTTCAGGGCCGTCTTTCCGCTGGTCTCCGGCGCCAGCGCCAGGATCGCCTCGGCCGCCTGGAGGCCGGTGGAGAGATCGGGCATCCCGTGGGAAACCCCCGGCTCCGGGACGGTCCCCAGCCGCTGTTTCAGCCCCTCGTACTCCTCCTTCGCCTCCCAGGAGATCCCCTTGGCGGCGATCCCCTTTTCCCGCGGCAGGGGGCCCAGGGCGGTCATCATCCGGAACGTCTCCGGGTAGTTGCGGGTCACCACGGCCAGGTTGGGCAGGGTCTTTCCGGGGACCGGGTCGGCCCCCTCCTTTCGCCAGTCCCGCACCGAGGGCTGGGCGATCTCGCCCGGGGAGTCGTGCATGAGGGGTGTGGCCACCAGGTCCTTCCGGACCCCCAGATGGTCCCGAGCGAGGCCGGAAAAGGCCTCCGCGATCGCCTTGAACTGCTCCCAGTTGGTGCGGGTCTCCCAGGGGGGATCGATGGCCGGATTGAACGGATGGATGAAGGGGTGGAGGTCGGTGGTGCTCAGGTCGTGCATCTCGTACCAGGAGGCGGCCGGCAGCACCACGTCGGCGTAAAGGGCGCTGGTGGACATCCGGAGTTCCAGGGTGACCAGGAGGTCGAGCTTCCCCTCCGGGGCGGGGTCCCGCCGCCGGACCTCGGAGGGCTCGATGTCGCTCTCCCGGTTGAAGACGGCGCTGTCGGTCCCCAGCAGATGTTTCAGAAAGTACTCGTGCCCCTTGCCGCTGGCCCCCAGAAGGTTGGCCCGCCAGAGGAACAGGACCCGGGGCCAGTTCTCGGGCGCGTCCGGGTCCTCGGCGGCGAAGGCGAGGTCCCCGGATTTGAGGGCCGCCACCGCCCGGTCGAGGATCTCCCGGTCGGAAGCCGACTCGCCGGCCTCTTGGCAGAGGGCGAGGGGGTTCCGGTTGAACTGGGGATAGGAGGGGAGCCACCCGAGCCGGGCCGCCACGGCGTTGTAGTCGGCGGGGTGGGCCGGGAGTTCTGTTTGGTTGAGGGGCGAGGCGACGCTCCGGGCGTCGAGGGTGTCGTACCGCCACTGGCCGGTGGCGAAGTAGTAGAAGGAGGTGCCGTTTTGAAGCCTGGGGGGCCGCTGCCAGTCGAGGCCGAAGGCGAGGGTCGACCAGCCGGCCAGGGGGCGGACCTTCTCCTGCCCCACGTAGTGGGCCCATCCGCCGCCGTTGACCCCCTGGCATCCGCACAGGGTGGTGAGGTTGAGGATGGCCCGGTAGGTCATGTCGCTGTGGAACCAGTGGTTGGTGCCGGCCCCCAGGAAGATCATCGACCGGCCGCCCGTCTTCTCGGCGTTGTCGGCGAAGTCCCGGGCCACCCGCGCCGCGTCCCCGGCGGGAACGCCGGTGATCGGCTCCTGCCAGGCCGGGGTGTACGTCTTGGGATCGTCCAGTCCGGCGGCGGTGTCGCCCCCCCGGCCCCGGTCGATCCCCAGGTGGGCGGCCATCAGGTCGAAGACGGTGGCCACGGCCGTCCGCCGTCCGTCCACGGTGACCGTCCTGACCGGGACCCGGCCGACGCGGACGGTGTCCCCGTCCAGCCCGAACAGGGGGAAGGAGACGGCCCGCCAGTCGTCGGACCGGCCGGCGAGGGTGAGGACCGGATCGATCTCCGCCCCGGTGGCCGCATCCCGGGACTCCAGATTCCATCTTGCCCCCTCCTCCCACCGGAAGCCGATGGAGCCGTTGGGGATCACGAACCGGTCGGATCCGGCGTCGAGCAGGGCGGTCTTCCACTCGGCGTTGCCGGTTTCGATCCCCAGATCCGAGGCCCGGAGGAACCGCCCCGGCACATGCCCCTCTCCGGCCGGCTCCAGGACCACGGTGAAGGGGAGGTCCGTGTACGCCTTGGCGTACGCCTCGAAGTAGGGGACCCGCCGGTCGATGAAGAACTCCTTGACGATCACGTGGGTCATGGCCATGGCCAGGGCCCCGTCGGTGCCCGCCTTGGCCGGCAGCCAGGCGTCGGCGAACTTGACGTACTCGGCGTAGTCGGGGGCCACGGCCGCCACCCGGGTCCCCCGGTACCGGGCCTCGGTGTAGAAATGGGCGTCCGGGGTCCGGGTCATGGGGAGGTTGGTCCCCCAGACGATCATGTACCCGGCGTCGTACCAGTCGGCGCTCTCGGGCACATCCGTCTGCTCCCCCCAGACCTGGGGGGAGGCGGGGGGCAGGTCGCAGTACCAGTCGTAGAAGCTGATCATCGACCCGCCGATGAGGGAGAGGAACCGGGCCCCGGAGGCGTAGCAGACCATGGACATGGCCGGGATGGGGGTGAACCCGAAGATCCGGTCGGGGCCCCATCGGTCGATGGTGTGGACCAGGGAGGCGGCCACCAGGGTCGACGCCTCGTCCCACGAGGCCCGCACCAGGCCCCCCTTGCCCCGGGCCTTCTGGTATTGCCGCCGGGCCTCCGGGTCCGACTGGATGTGGGCCCAGGCGGCCACCGGGTCGCCGTGGGCCGCCAGGGCCTCCCGCCACATGGAGAGCAGGGCCGAGCGGATGTAGGGGTACTTCACCCGGACCGGGCTGTAGGTGTACCAGGAGAAGGTGGCGCCCCGGGGGCAGCCCCGGGGCTCGTGGTCGGGCAGCTCGGGGCCGCACGCGGGATAGTCGGTGCACTGGGTCTCCCAGACGATGACCCCGTCCTTGACGTAGACGTCCCAGGAGCAGGAGCCGGTGCAGTTGACCCCGTGGGTGGAGCGGACCTTCTTGTCGTACTGCCACCGGCGCCGGTAGAAGTCCTCCCAGTCCCGGCCGCCGGTCCGGACCACGGCGGCCCCCTGGGAGAGGTCCTCCCCCTCCCTGGGGGGGTCCGGGTCGAGGGGCCGGAGAAAGGAAAAGGTCGACAGGATGGATTTTCGAGCCATGGGCTGGACCTCCATGTGGGTGATCGTTGTGGCGGCGGCGCCACATTGCGCCGGCCGGCGCTTTCGGTGTTCCAGACAGCGGCGACGAACGGTATGGGGGCGCTTACCGTTTCATCGGGTCGCCGGCACGGGCGCCGGGGCGGAACGCGACGGGCGATTCAGACGTGAAATCGTTAGCTTCACTGAAAAAAGTATAGGGAGGGGCTTTGGGGGATGTCAACGATAAATAGGTAGGTATATGATTTTAAATGATATACTCCGGATGCGGGGCGTGCGAGGCCGGATTCCGGTCCCCGCCCGGCGCGGAGCCGCGTGAACCCTATTCGCCCTCATCCAGCCGGGACATGCACGCGGACACGCAGACCCGGCATTTCTCCGGGGCCGGCTTCTCCTTGGAGTAGTAATGGACGAACGCCTCGATCCAGTCGGGACCGGTGCGCGGACAGTCGTGGATGTACTCGATGAACTGGACCAGCCGGTCGACGGCCGCCTTGTCCATGGCGTGCTCCATGCGGCAGGCGTTGGTCTCGGCCTGTTCCGGGCTCAGGAGGAGCACCCCCTCCAGAAAATCCTTGATGGCCCCGTGGCGTCGGGTGATCTCGTTGGCCAGCCGTTTGCCCGTGGGCGTCAGGGTGATGAAGCTGT
>CAYSLC010000155.1:0-13166 GCA_964431545.1 uncultured Desulfobacteraceae bacterium
AACAAAAGGCCCGCCGGGGTATAACACCCCGACGGGCCTTTTTGCGTTGGCGGGCGGGGGATCTCTTCGAGATTGAAACGGGGGACCATCTATGCTAGATTCCCCGGAGATCTTCGTGGAAGGGATCGAGAGGGAAGGGGCCGCGGTACCGCCCCGTTTCGCCGTAAACTCCGAACCAAGGTGGGACCAAGCCGAACGTGTATCCCCTGGGCCTGAGAACCAAAATCGCCTTTACCCTCCTTCTCCTTCTGGGGCTCTCGATGGTTCTCCTCGATTTCGTGATGATGATCTCGGTGCAGCGGATCCTTCTGAAGAGCGAAGTCGCCAAGGCGTACCAGTTCATCTCCCTTTTGGATGACAATCTTCAGCCCGACCTGTCGCGGGGAATCCGTCCGGACCTCAAAGATCCGGACTACGGTTCCCGATTCGCAAGGCTTCTGCGGGAAGGAAGATATGATTGCGGCATGTACATGGACCGCGGGATGTCCCCAATCCATTTTCTGGACAACCGGTGCGATCTCAACGCCGAGCTAAAGATGCATACCCGTCGCTCCGTGCTGTCCGGGGACCGGAGCGTCGGATTTTACGGAGAGTCCTGGAGCGTATTCTGGAAACAGAAGAGCCACGTGGTCATCTCCGCCCCCGTGTTCGAGGGAAGGCGGCAGGCCGGCGCCATCGGAGTGGTTCTGGGCTTGGACGATCTCTATTCCACCCTGCGGCAGGTTCAGAAGATTCTGTTTCTCTATATCCTGATCAATGCACTGCTGTTCACCTTCTTCGGGGTGACACGGATTTCCAGGATCACCGTCAAGCCGCTCTACCGGCTGCTGCGACGGGCGGAATCATTTCGGGAGGACGATTCCCTTTTCTTTTCAAACGAAAAGGAGGATAATGAGTTCAATCAGCTCTCCAAGGCGCTGAACCGCATGCTCAACCGGATCTCCGAAGACAAGAACGCTCTCCAGTCCACCGTCGATTCCCTGGAAGTGGCGAATCTGGAACTCAAACAGGCGCAACGGGACGTCCTTCAGGCGGAGAAACTCTCCTCCGTGGGCCGCCTCTCCGCCGGGATCGCCCATGAGATCGGCAATCCCATATCCATCGTCATGGGGTACTTCGATCTGCTCAGGCAGCCGGACGTCAGCGAGGAAGAGCGGCTGGAGTTCATCGACCGGTCCGAGCGGGAGATCGGCCGGGTCCACCGGATCATTCAGCAGCTGGTCCATTTTTCCAAACCCTTCGGCGGGGAACCGCCCCGTCCGATCTCGCTCCACAAACTCATCGGCGATGTCATCGAACTGGTGAGGCATCAGCCCATGATGGCCGGAATCCGGACAGTGATCGACCTGGCGGCTGAACAGGATACCGTCCAAGGCGACGAGGCCCAACTCCAGCAGGTCTTCCTCAATCTGGTCATCAACGCGGCGGACGCCATCACCGCCAACGGACGGGACCAGGGAGGGGAGTTGATGATTACCAGTGAAACCGTGGTTTCCGACGATGGGGCGGATGAACCTTTTATCCAACTCAACTTCCGGGATAACGGCGTCGGAATCCCCGAGGAGCAGCTGAAGGACATTTTCGATCCGTTCTTCACCACCAAGGAACCGGGAAAAGGCACCGGACTCGGCCTTTCCACCGCTTTCGTGATCATAGAGAATCTGGGAGGCAGGATCAGGGCCCTCAGCGATCTGGGAAAGGGGACCACCGTCATGGTTCAGCTCCCCCTCCACCCAGGGAAGCCGCGAAACTTGACCGCCTCCCCGGATGGTTCCCCATAGGACGATTCAATGACCGATAGATCCCCCCACGTTGACGACGAATCCCCCGACCGGATCCTCGTCATCGACGACGAAGAGAACATGCGCCACATGCTCACCGTGATGCTCAAGCGCATCGGTTACCGGCCCGAAACGGCGGCCGACGGCCATGAGGCACTGACCCTGATAGCGGAGAACCAGTACGATTTCCTCCTCTGCGACATCAAGATGCCCCGCATGGACGGCATGGATTTTCTCCGACAGGCCCAGGACAAGCTCGGATCCACCACCGTCATCATGATGTCCGCCTACGGCAGCGTGGACACCGCATTGGAGGCGATGAAGCTTGGCGCCTATGACTATATCTCGAAACCGTTCAAGCCGGACGAGGTCCAGCTCGCGCTGAAAAAGGCCGAGGAGAGGGAACGGCTCAGGAAGGAGAACCGACGCCTGAAGGAACGGATCCGAAAGATCGAGTCGAGCTTCCAGTTCGGCAATATGATCGCCCGTAGCAAGGCGATGCAGACCGTCTTTGAACTGGCCGAAAAGGTGGCCCGGTACAACACCACGGTGCTCATCACCGGCGAGAGCGGCACCGGTAAGGAACTGGTCGCCAAGGGGATCCACTTCAGCGGCGAGCGGGGGGAAAAACCCTTGATCTCGGTGAATTGCGGGGGGATCCCCGAGAACCTCCTGGAGAGCGAGTTCTTCGGCTACAAGAAGGGGGCCTTCACCGGCGCGGACAAGGACCGGAAGGGCCTCTTCGAGGAAGCCCACGGCGGCACCCTCTTCCTGGATGAAGTGGGAGAGCTGCCCCTCTCCCTGCAGGTCAAGCTGCTGCGGGTGCTCCAGGAGGGGGAGGTGCGGCCCATCGGAGGGGCCAGGGCGAAGGAGATCGACGTCCGGGTGGTGGCGGCCACGGCCAAGAGTTTGGAGGAAGAGGTGGCCGACGGGACGTTCCGGCAGGACCTCTTCTACCGCCTCAACGTTCTGACCATCCGGATTCCGCCGCTCCGGGAGCGGACAGAGGATATCCCCCTGTTATGCCAGCACTTCATCGGCCGGTTCAGTGAAAGCCTGGGCAAAGAGATCAAGGGCATCGCTCCGGAGGCCCTCTCCCTGCTGACGGCGCACCCCTGGCCGGGAAATGTCCGGGAACTGGAGAATGTCATCGAGCGGGCCATGGTCCTCTCCGACGGCTCCATGCTCACCGCCGAGAATTTCCCGCTCGAGGGGGGCATCCCCCAGCGGGAGGCCGCCGTGGAGAACTTCTTTGACGGATTTTCCCTCAAGGAGGCCCAGCGGATACTGGAGAAGGAACTGATCACCAAGGCACTGGAGGAGACGGGGGGAAACCGGACCAAGGCGAGCCGGTTGCTGGAGATCAGCCATCCCTCCCTGTTGACCAAAATAAAGGCCTACCACATCAAAGCGTAGGCCTTCCCGCCCATCCCCGGGGAGTCTCGATCTATCCCGGCGCTCCGGGTCACCCCAGGGCCCACCGGAACAGAAGACTCCCCCAGGTAAAGCCCGCGCCGAAGGCGCTGATGAGGATCCGGTCCCCCTTGGACATCATTCCCTTCTGGTGCGCTTCGGACATGGCGAGGGGAATCGTCGCGGCCGTGGTGTTCCCGTAGGTGGCGATGTTCACCACCACCTTGGACGGCTCGAGTCCGAGCTTTTTCGACACGGCATCGATGATCCGGATGTTGGCCTGATGGGGGATCAGGTGGTCGACATCTTCCGCGGCGAGATGGTTCCGCCGGAGGAGCGCCGCGGAGATCTCCGACATGCCGGTGACGGCGTGTTTGTAGACCGTCCTGCCATCCTGGTAGACGCAGTGGGCCCGTTGCGCCACGGTCTCGTGGGAAGCGGGCCGGAGGCTGCCGCCGGCGGCCACGTGGAGATATTCCGCCCCCGCCCCGTCGGTTCTGAGTTCGAAGTCCGCAATCCCCAGGTCGGCTTCCGGGGACGGCTCCAGCAGGACGGCCCCCGCCCCGTCCCCGAAGATCACGCACGTGTTCCGGTCCCCATAGTCGATGATGGCGCTCATTTTGTCCGCGCCCACCACCAGAATCCGTTGGTATCTTCCCGTCTCGATGAACTGCGAACCGGTGGCGAGGGCGCAGATGAAACCGGTGCATCCGCCGTTGATATCGAATCCCCATGCGTTGGCCGCCCCGAGATGTTTCTGGACCAGCGCCGCGGTGGAGGGTACCGGCATATCGGGGGTGACCGTCGCCAGCAGAATCAGGTCGAGGGATTCCGGCGAGATCCCCCTTTCCTCCAGAACCATCCTTCCCGCTTCCACGGCCATGTGGGAGGTGCCTTTGCCCTCTCCCAGAATCCGTCGCTCCTTGATCCCGGTCCGCGTGGTGATCCAGGTGTCATTGGTGTCGACCATCCCCTCCAGGTCCTGGTTGGTCAACCGTTCCTCGGGCGTGAAGTGCCCCACCGCTGTGATGGCTGCTCTCATGGCTTGGAGACGATCCGATTTCCGGTGTCCTTTAGGATTCATGGTTGATCTTGTTTCTCAGTTTTCCCGAGCACTTGAAGGTGACCACTTTTCTGGAGCGGAGCATCAGCTCCTCGCCCGTTGCCGGGTTCCTCCCCCGGCGCGCCTTTTTCTCCTTTATGGAGAACTTTCCGAATCCGGAGATGAGGACGTCCTCCTCCCGTTCGAGCCTGCTCTTGATGATTTCGAGCAGGGTCTCGACGATTTCGATGGATCTTTTTTTTGTAAATCCAAGTGCATGGACTTGGTTGACAACATCATTTTTGGTCAATGCCATGGGGGACCTCCTGTGCGGCGCATCCGGCTCTCGGTTCGTTGGAACACGGGGAAAAACGTTCGACTTTGGAAAAGGAGACGCCTATCGGGGGTAGACGCCATGGTTGAAGATGTAGTCATAATAGTAGTCATGGTACCCGTCATCCGCCGATGTCGGATAGTCGTCCTGACTGGCGGCGTCCTTTTTCCTAGCGGTGGCGACGTTCTCCAACCATTGCTCCTTGGAGAACTGGTAGAGCCACTGTCTCACTGAGTCGGGATCCCGGACAACCTCTTTGTTATCCTGGGCAAAGGCGTCGAACCCGTTGAGCACCGCCTTGACGTTTCGCACGTACTCGGTATCGTCCTGGTGGCTCTCCTTGAAGATCTGGTGGATCTTGATCAGAACGGATCTCAGGACGTTTTTGATCGGATCGGCGCATTCCGCCATCTGTGTAAATCTCCTCTTCCGTGCCGGTCGTGTTCGTTCGGCGTACTTCCGCCGTAATCCATTGAGCCGGGTCTCCAATAGAATAATTTCGCCAAGATATAGAAATATGGGATGCAGGTCAAGTGGTTATGTGGAGTGGAACAAAAATCGGGAAACGGCCGTGCGCCGAACGCCCTTAGGGCCGAAAACCTTGTTTACATTCCCGGGGTTTGCTGATAGATTTCAACCCTTACAGGGTGGTGGACCGTTTCAGACGACTTGGGAACCCCGTTGAGCAGGAAGGAGGCCAATCATGTCAGTGATAACCATTTCCAGGCAATTCGGCGCCGGGGGACGGACCCTGGCCGAGAATGTAGGGCAGCGGCTCGGCTACGAGATCGCCCACGAGGGCGTCATCGAGAAGATCGCCGAAAAGGCCAAGGTGTCCGCCGAGGTCATCCGATCCTTTGAATCGGAGGCCAAGGGACTCCTGCGGCGGGCCTCCGACCTCCTCTCCCCCCAGAATTTCGTCGGCCGTATCCTGGAGCCGAAGCGAAACTACATGGACGGTGAACTCTATATCGATCTGTTGCGAAGGATCATTCCCGAGGTGGCGGATCAGGGAAACATCATCATTCTCGGCCGGGGCGCGCAGTTCATTTTGAAGGGGCGGCCCGACACCTACCACGTCCTTCTGGTGGCCAGCAGGGACGATCGGATCCGGTTCATGCAGGAGCATTACGGATTGACCTCCTCCAAGGCCGTGGAGGCGGTCGCCAAGCAGGGAAAGCGCCGGGAGAAGCTGATGCGCCTGTTCAATCTCGGAGACTACGACAACCCCACCCACTACGACTTGGTCTTGAATCTGTCCAAGGTCGGCATGGACCAGTCGGTGGATCTGGTCTGCGAAATGGTCGAGGGCATGCGGACCGCCGCGGCATAATCCCTCCGGCTTTTCGACGCCCCGGAGCGCTGTCCGGGGGCGCCCGGGCGTCGGAATCCTCCCGTTTTTGCCGGGGGAGATCCGCCGGCGGACCCCGTTGAACCTCCTCCCTCGGGCGTGGCCGGACCGGAGGTATCGCCGTTTCCTTCTTCCATTTGCCAACCTTTTAGGGAGTATGGTAAATAGAGGAAAGAGCGATTCGAAACGTCCGTCGAACTCTGAATCCGACCTGACACCCCCCCCCGATCGACCCCGATGACTGTCTTCCCTCGATTTTTCCGCTGAAACCGCCCCACACTTTCGGGCAAAAGGACCTCATCCGCCGGTTCCGCGTTTCGATCAACCCGGGGTCCCCCATCGATTGATGTTTCATTGATGGGTCCTTTAGGCCTCATCCATCGGTCTCTCCGCCGCCGCTCGGATCTCCGGGAACAATGCATTCAACGTCCAAATTGATTCTCGTTCCAAGGAGGTGGACAATGCCCGAACCCTTGACCCCCGACGCGGAGGTCCGAAAAACCATCGATGAGGTGGTCGGTGCCGATGGCCGTCTCTGCTGGACCTGCCGGTCCTGCATCTCCGAATGTCCCGTCAACCTCGCCACGGGACGCCTCCAGCCGTTGAAAGTGGTCCGGCTGGCCAACCTCGGCCTTCTGGAGGAGCTGATCCGGATGCCGGAGGTCTGGTATTGCCTCACCTGCAACCGGTGCGACTATGTCTGTCCCATGCGGGTCAAACCCGCGGCCCTGATCCGTTTCGCCCGGGAGGAGGCGGCCCGCGGCGGACGGGTGCCGGCCGGTATCCGGGGGCGCCACCTGGATCTGTTGTTGAACTTTCAGAAGGTTCGATACCGGACCGCCGACCTGATCCTGCGCGGCGACGATCCCTCCGTGGTACCGTCCCGATGGCAGGAGTGGCTCGATGCCGACGTATCGGCGGACCGGTCGACCGTCGGCCGGAAGCATCGCTACACGCCTGTGTTCGGCGGGAAGCGGGACGGCGCCGATGCCAGATCCTCCGCCTGTTTCACCTGCTCGGAGTGTTCCAACGCCTGCCCCGCCTTCGGCGGCAGAGAGGTCTTCGATCCCATGTCCCTCTTCCGCATGGCCAACCTGGGAATGGCCGAAACGTTGCTCCATTCCCCGTCCATCTGGCTGTGCCTGGCGTGCGAACGGTGCACCGAAACCTGCGGCCAGTTGGTGGAGGGGCATCGGGTGATCCGCAAGCTCCAGGACATGGCGGTCGAGCAGGGATATGTGGACGCCGGGTTCCGGTTCCGATGGATGGAGGCGGGCAAGCTCCTCTACCCCCTTCTGCTGGAGGAGATCGACGCCCTGTTCGGCTTTGGAGGAGACTGATCTTCAGGTTGCGGAGACGGTCTGGGCCAGGGTGAGGACATCGACCCGGACGGCGCCGTTTCGGAGGAGGACCTTGGCGCATTCCTCCACCGTGGCGCCGGTGGTATAGACGTCGTCCACCAGGAGGATCCGTCTCCCCGACACCGAATCGGGCCGGGACACCTCGAATGCGCCGGCGATGTTCGCCCGCCGGGCCTCTCGGTCCATCCGCACCTGAGGGGCCGTGGCCCGGACGCGCCGGAGTCCGTCCCTGAGAATGTCGACGGCCAATGGATCCTTCTCCCCCGGTCGGACCCGCTTCGGCCAGTCCCGGACCATGAGGTGGGACTGGTTGAATCCCCGCCTCCGAAACCGGCGGGCGTGCAGCGGCACCGGAATCACCGCGTCGATGCCGCCCGGCGGCCAATGGGTTTGAAAGGTTTGGAACAGGAGGCGGCCCAAGGGGGGCGCCACCTGGACCTTCCCCCGGTACTTGAGCAGATGGATCAACGCCATCAGACAGCCGTCGTACACCCCGAAGGATCGGGCTTTGTGGAATTTTTTCGGCGCGGTGATGCACTTGCCGCAGGCGTGGTCCTCGCCGGCCCGGCCGGGGAACATCAGGCCGCACCGGGTGCAGAAGGGGGAGACCACGGGATGAATATCGGCCGCGCAGGCGGGACAGACCATGGCGGAGAGGACCGCTCCGGGCGGAGAATCGGCGGCAGGATCGACCGGGCCTTCTCCCCCCGCCGGCTCCATGGATCGTTCGGGATATCGTTCAGGGCGCGGCGGAAAGAATCGGTCGCAGATCAGACACCGGGTGGGGAAGATCGCCTCCAGCACGGATCCGGCGAGCCGCGCCCCCACGGCGCGAAGGCGGGCGGCCTTTCCGGCCGCCGCCGCCCCGCCGGTCCCGGTCCGATGCAGGGGGCCCGCATGACGGCCATTCCCGTTTTCCGACCGGGGCACGGAGCGATCTATCCGGCCGTTTCGCTCTGCCGGAGATCCACTTCGGCGCCGCGCCCGTTTTCCGCGGGCGCCGGGAGCCGCCTTCTCGCTTTCTTTTTCGAGCCACCCCCGGGGGGTGTTCCGGCCTTCTCCCCCCGGTTTCCGATCATGGCGATGAACTCCCGGGAGATCCGCTTGAGCCGCTCGGCATGGGCCCTCATCTCCACCGCGGCGGAGGCGGAGTCCCGGGAGATGGCGGCGTTGCGCTGATTGATCCGGTCGATTTCGGTCATCCCCCCGCTCAGCCGTTTGATCCCCTCCGCCTGCTCCCTGGAGGCTGCCGCCACCTCGGAGACGAGCTGGTTCACCCGTTGTGCGATCTCGATGTTCCGGGAGAGGGATTCCCCCATCCGGCGGTTCATCTCCGCCACTTTCCCGTTCTCCTCCCCCACCTTCCGGATCAGCTCGCCCGTGGATCGGGAGGCTTCGGCCGCCCTGGCGGCGAGGGTTCTCACCTCCTGGGCCACCACCGAGAATCCGGCCCCCGACTCCCCGGCCCGGGCGGCCTCCACCGCGGCGTTGAGGGCCAGGAGATTGGTCTGGAAGGCGATCTCGTCGATGGTCTTGATGATCGCCGCCATCTCCTCCCCGGAGCGCCGGGCGCTCTCGGTCAGCCGCGCCATTTCGGCCATCGTATGTTCGAGGGAATCGAAATTGGGCTTCGCCTCCCCGGAGATCAGACCGTCCACGTGGACCATGTTCTCGGCGGTCTTGCGGCTCATCACCGCCATCTCCTCCAGGGACGCCGATGTCTCCTGGGCCGAGGCGGCCTGTTCCGAGACCCCCTGGGCCAGGGTTCGGCTCGATCCGGCGATCTGGCCCGAGGTGGCCGACAGGTGGTCGGCGTCCGCGGCCAGTTCGGAACTGATCCGGCCCAGGGGCCGGATGACGCTTCGCTGCATCACCAAGGTGAGGCAGAGCATCAGGCACAGATCGAGGAGGAGGGTGGTGGCCACGATCTTTCGGACTTCCCGTTGGAGCCGGGCGGCGATCGACCTTTTGGAGAGATGGAGGGTCACTTCCCCCGCCACCTTGTCGTCGGTCCGGACCTGCGCCGTGGCCGTGACGAGATCCCCCGCCGGGGGCTCGGTGCCGCCGTCCACGACGTTCCATGCGTCGTCCCGCCGTTTGGCCATGGATAGGATTCCCGAGGCGCATGTCACCGACACCCCGTAGACCCGGTGATCCGCCATTTCCGCCAGCAGGGCCTTTTCGATCTGATCTTCGTCGAATTGCCACAGCGGCAGCGCCAGGTTGGCCGCAAGTCGGTGGACGGTCGCCTCCGCCAGGGCGTCGAGTTCGGCCGACGCATCCGACTGGACGTCCATATATTGGTGGATCCCATAGAGGGCCAGCACCGCCGTGGTGATGGCGACCACCAGCAGGACCACCCTTCTCTGGATGTTCACCCGCCCCGGTTTCCCGGGGGGGCGGCTTTTCTTGGACATGGCAGGCACCTCCCTTTACCGGAGGTACTGGTCCAGGATCTTCCGGTGCTCGCTCTTGCCGCCATCCTCCGGGACCTGTTTCAGTTCATCCAGGGCGTTTTGGAGGGTCTGGATCACCGCATCGGGGGTCTCCTTGTTGAAGGCGTAAAAGGCGGGGATCTCGTCGAGCACCAGGACCACCTCGTAGTCGTCCGGATCGAAGCCGTTGCTCTTCAGGACCCAGTTCATGGAGATGTCGCCGTAGGCGGCCATGTCGATGCGCCCGGCCTCCATCATCCGGATCATGGACAGGGGGTTGGTGAGCCGTTCGATCTTCTCCTTCTCCACCCCCTTCTGGATCAGAAGGTTCTCCCCGGAGTCGTCCCGGATGGCGCCGATGGCGTGTCTTTTCGCCGCCTCCATCGATCCGATCTCCAATCCCCGCTTTTTGGGGGCGATCAGGGCGATCCGGTTGACGGACATGGGGCCGACCCATTTGAAGAGATCCTCCCGGGAGGGGGTCCTCGAAGTGGCGAACACCACGGTGTTCGGCTTCTGGAGGGCCTGGTTGTAGGCGTTGGACCAGGGCATCACCCGGATGTCCTCCCGTGTGAGCTTCGAGCCCGCCTTTTCGAGCATCCGGACCAGGAGATCCACGGCGAATCCCTTGGGTTTCCCGTCTTCGGTGTAGTTGTAGGGGGGATACTCCTCGGTCATGAGGACGAGGTCGTCCACTTCGGCGGCGCCGGCCCCCGTGGCGAGCGCGACCATTGTCGCCATAACCGCGGCCCGAATGAGAAAATCTGCTTTCATGATGCCTCCCTGGAATCTTTCCGAATGTCGATCGGAAGTTGATTGGGGCGAAGGGGGAAGATACCACAAAGCGCAAAGGAGAGCCAAAGGTTTTTCTCGGTCCGGCCCTCCCCCCTTTCCGAATCAATGCGATACAACATCATCCCCTTCGCACGGCACGAATAAAGGAGACCCCCGCCGCCAGAAGGAACAGCCACCAGAGCCGTCCGTCGGGCCGGCCCACATGGAGATGGATCCCGGAGACCACCAGGCCGGCGGTCAGCACCATCCAGGCCAGCCTCCGGACCGACTGCTCCAGGCGCGCAACGCTCTTCCGGCTCTCTCTGGAAAGCTCGGCCCGGACGGTGAGCCGCCCGTCCCGGGCCTGGTCGAGGACCCCCTCCAGCCGGACGGGAAGGCCGAGAACGGCCCGTCCCAGATCGATCCCCTCCCGGAGCCGGTCCCTGCCGTGTCCGCGCAGCCCTTCCCGGGCGTACCGTTCGGCATAGGGGATGGTCTTGGCCCAGACGTCGAACTCCGGATCGAGGTTGGCCGCCATGCCCGAGAGGATCCCGATGGCCCGGACCACGAAGAGCATGTCCGCCTGGAACTGGAACGGGGTCTCATAGATCACGTCCCGGTACTCCTTCATGAAGTGGCCCGCCTCCCGGAGGGCTGCGTCCCGCATCTTCCCCACCCGGATCCCCCAGAACCGCTCGAACATCGCCTCGTGGATCTCCACCAGACGCTGGGTATCGGCCCCCGGCCGCAGCGACCCGGCGTCCGAGAGGGATTTGACGATCCGCCGGGCGTCCCGGGTCCCCACGCCGACGGCGTATTCCCGCAGGGCCGCCCGGAGCCGCTCGGGGATCTCCACGGCCATGCCGAAGTCGACCAGCACGATCTGGAATCCCCGCCCGGGGCGGTGGGGGACCGGGTCCCGGGGATGAAACCGTTCGAGGCCGGCCGCCGTTTCGTCGGGCAGGGGGAGCGGGCGGACGAAGAGGTTGCCCGGATGGGGATCCACGTGGACGAAGTGGGTCTCGAAGACCTGTTGCATATAGATCCGGTAGAGGACGTCGGCCACTTCATCCCGGCGGATGCCGGCCGCCTCGATGGCCCGAAGGTCTCCGATCTTGATGTACCCCACATGTTCCATGGTGAGAACGCCCCGTCCCGTATATTCCCAGTGGACCCCCGGCACACGGACATCGGGCTGTTTTGCGAAATCGGCGGCGAACCGCTCGATGCTCCGCCCCTCGGCCGGCAGGTCCAGCTCCCGGCGGGTGACGGCGGTGAATTCCTCGGCCAGCCAGTCCAGGTCGACCCGGTCCCGCACCGGCCGGTAGAGCCGCAGCCATCCCAGGGCCAGGGAGATGGCGGTAAGGTCCGTCTCCACCAGACGTTCGATTCCCGGCCGGAGCACCTTGACCACCGCCTCCTCCCCGGACCGGAGCCGGACCCGGTGGGCCTGGGCCAGGGAGGCGGCCCCCAGGGGCCGGGGATCGATCCAGTGGAAAGCCTCTGTGACGGGACGTCCCAGCGCCGCCCCGATCCGGCCGGCGATGGCGGAGAAGCGCTCGGGCGGCACCTCGTCCTGGAGGCCGGCCAGCTCGCCGGTGATCTCCGGCGGCAGCAGATCGACCCGGATGGAGAGGAACTGGCCGAGCTTGATCATCACCCCGCCCATCTCCACGGCCAGCGCCCGGTATTGCCGGGCGACGCCGCGCCACCGGTCCAGCGGGGGACGGCGAAGGAGCCGCAACAGGGGCAGATTGAGGAAGAGATCCCACCAGAGGGCGTGGAGGAACACCCCGGCGAAGAAGCGCCGCAGGCGGCGGTACCGGTTCCGGTCGATGGCCCGGTCACCGGAGGGGCGGGTTTCCGCATCGGCCATGGTTCAGTAGTAGTACCAGATGCTCCGGTACTCCTCGGGATCTTCCCCCGCCTCCTTCAACCGCCCCAGATACTCGTGGATGGAGACATCGGTGTAGACGTAGGTGTCCATCAGGGAGAGCTTCTTCTCCCAGGGGTGGAATTCGTAGACCCGGCGGCCGCTGGGCAACAGCGAGAGGATGTCGTGGTGCTGGGAGGCCCGGAGATAGTTCTTCCCCAGCCGGGGCACATTGAAGACGATCTCGTCGGTGCGGACGCTGCCGGGCATCAACCGGGCCTCTTCGTGCTGCTCCTGGAGGAGGCGGGCGATGGGGACCCGGTAGGCGTCGGTCTCCTCCTTGCCCTTGGTGTTGAAGGTGTAATAGGGCGTCACCCCGATGAGCCGGAGCACGTGGCGCAGAAAGGAGGCCTCGAACCTCCGGGAGTTGTGGAAGGTGTAGACGAGCTGATTGTAGACCTCCATGCCGTACCGCCTGAACTTCTGGACCGCCTCCATCGCCTGGGGCGTGACCTCGTAGGGATGCTCGAAGTGGGTCACGATGAGGATCTCCCGTTTTCCGGGGATGTGGAAGTGGTTGATGTCCCGCACGAGGCCGTCGGTGATCCGCTGGGGCAGGGTCACCGGCGTGCGGGAGCCGATCCGGATCCGCTCCACGTGCGGGATCTGGGAGAGGCGGTAGAGGAGGTTCTCGATCCGGTCATCGGACAGGAGGAACGGGTCGCCCCTCGTCACCAGGACCTCGTTGATTTCCGGGGTCTTCTCGATCCAGGCCAGGGCTTTTTCGAGCTTCCCCTTGGAG
>CAYSLC010000156.1:0-13082 GCA_964431545.1 uncultured Desulfobacteraceae bacterium
CAGACGATACTCGCCCCGGTGGCCGCCGGCCACAAAGCCGCCGCCAGGAGCAGGACCAGCCAGGGGATCATCCATGGGAACATCCATCGAACCTTCCATCCGCGCGCCATGCGTCACCTCCTTTCGGGTCGCATCCTATTGCGTCCAGACCACGTCCTTTTTGGGCGCCGTCTTGACCTGGATGGTCATCTGGGCCCGGCCGTCGCCCCGGACCATCTCCATGAGCGTGTCGAGCAGGGGGTCTTCCGGGGAGAACTCCTTGCCCATGATCCGCCCCAGGGCCCCGGGCTTCTTCCGGAAGGCGAAGACCTTGATGTGCTCCGTGCCGTAGTTGGGGGCCGTCACCTCCCCGATGTCCGGCAGGTTGAGCGGCTTTTTGGCCGCCAACGGCTTGAGTTCCCTTGGATAAAAGGGGTAGATGACGTTGACCATCCCGGCGGGGTCCACGTTGAGCAGCAGGATGTAGGCGTCCGCCTCGGCGCGGATGGTGAATCCCACCGGATCCCCTTCCACCAGCACCCCCTTGGACTCGAGCAGCTCCACGAAGACGTTGAAGTCCTGCTTTGGATAGGCGAAGGCGATCAGCTCCCGGACCCGGGCCTGACGCCCCAGGGCCGCGAGGGCGGTCGCTTCGTCCCCCCCGAACAGGAGGGCGCCGTTGGGCAGATAGAGGAAGAGATCGCGTTTGCGTCGCACCGTCCGTCTTCCGGCCGTGTCGGTGGTGGCCAGGATGTCGAAGTCCCCTTTGGTGACCTTCACGCCGGGGACCGCCTCGATGCGGCTTTGGAGCGCGGCGGAGACCCGCTCCACCTTGACCCGCAGGGGGCCTCCCTCGGCTGGGGGGGGCTTTGGGGGATCGGACGGCGGCGGGGCCGCGGACCGGGTCCGGAGCAGGGGCTGGTCGACGATCCCCTGGTTGGAGGTCTCGGCGTAGAGGAGCTGGGGCGTCTGGGGAAACCGCTTCTCCACGGTGGTCCGGATGTACCCGTAGAGTTCGGTGGCGGTCAGCCCGCCGTCGCCGTCGGCGTCCGCCTCCCCTTGGAGCCCCCGGATCAGGGCGTCGGTCATGGCGCCGTGGGGTTTGCCGTCCACCGTTCCGATTCCCTGGCGGATGGTGGCCCGGTTGATGTCGAAGGCCCGCTCCTCCACGGATGCGGCCGAGATGTAGACCACGTTCCGGTAAGGGTAGGGGGGGCGCTTTCGGGTGTTGGTGCCGTACTCCCCGGGCTTCTCCTCATCGGTGAGATCCTCCAGGGGCAGGGGGAGGTACTTGGGAACCCCGTTTTGGAAGAGACTCCGGATGGCGTACCCTGAGTAGCAAGCGTCGAATGCCGCCAGGATATACCGGTCCTTTCGCTCCAGCCGCTGGAGGGCGGGCCGCAGGTCCCTTGTCCCCACCACGACGGTGGCCATCATCTGGTCCATGCCGGCGTCCAGATCGAGATCGGCGGGGCAGATCGCCCCGGTGGACGCGTCGAACCCCCATTGCCGGTTCTCATAGGTGCTGGTGCCGTGGCCGCTGAAGTAGATCAGGATGAAGTCTCCGGGATCGGTCCGGCGCTCCAGCCCTTCCAACGCCGCCATGATCGCCTTCCGGGTCACCTGCCCGTCGAGGAGGGTGGTGATGTTCGCCCGGGGAAAGCCGTACCGCCCGGCCAGGAGGTCGGCCAGGACCCGGACGTCGTTGGGGGGGCCTTCGAGCTGTGCCTTCTGTTTCAGCTTCGGGTAGTGGCCCACCCCCATGAGCAGGGCGTGGCTGGCCGCCGAGGCCGACAGGCTCCAGAGCAGGACGAGCCCCGTGAGCAACCCTCCCAAACCGCCGATCGATCGTCTCATTTTCACGCTCCTTTCCGTGTTGGGAACCGCCATTCCATCCCCGGCTACCGCACCCGGATCTCCACCCGCCGGTTGAGGGCGTCGTCCTCCGGGGAGGTCCCGTGGTAGAGGAGTTCCGCTTTGCCCCGCCCCTCGCTCCGGAGCCGGTCCGGGGGGATGTGGAACCGGTCCACCAGGTACGCCTTCACCGCATCGGCCCGCCGCCGGGAGAGGGGCAGGTTGTAGGATTGGCTGCCCACCCGGTCGGTGTGGCCGATGATGACGAAGCGGTCGCCGTCGAAGGCGGAATCGGTGAGGGCGCGCCCCAGGTTGTCGGCCCGTTGCCGGGCCTCGCCGTCCAGGGCGGCGCTGTCGTAGGGGAAGTTGATGTAAAGGTCGAGCGAGGGCTCCACTCTCACCAGGGATCTGGCGGTCAACAGGGCCGACTTGATGTCCTTGGAGGTCATCCCCCGCTCCTTCCGGGCCAGGTCCATCCGCTTCAATCGCGCCCGGACCTTGGGGTAGTCGTGGTGCTTGACCGACTGCCGGTAGTACTCGTGGGCCGCGCCCATGTCCCCCATCTTCTCGTGAACCACGCCCAACCGGCTCAGGGCCTTTGCCTTGGCCTTGTCGGTGCCCGCGTTATAGTCGGCGTTCCGCAGCGCCGCCGCGGCCTCCTCCAGGCGGCCGTCCGCCTCGTAGGCCTTTCCCAGCTCGTAGTGGGCGTTGAAATCGGGACACGCCTCCAGGGACCGCTTAAGCAGCGCGATCCTTCTGGAAAGGGAATCCTGTCGCACCGCCTCCTCGTAAAGCGCCTTCCCCTTTGTGCAGTCCGCCGCCAGTCCGCCGCCGGCGAGAAAAAGGAGGAGGGCCTGTGCCGCCATCACCACCGTCGCTCGTTTCATGGGATCCGCTCCGTTTTCTCCGGGGTTTCGGTTTCAAGGGATCGGGCGGGACCCCGGTCCCGCCCGATGTCGGGGGTTCATTTCCGTGCCGTCGTCCCGGGGGACGTCTCCAGCTTTTTCATGGCGGCCGGGTCTTCGAGCATCTCCCGCCACGCCTCGTCGGTGAGACGGTCGTTCATGTCGAACTTGAACTCGTAATAGGTGAAGCGCGCCCCGCGAAGCTCTTTCCCGCCGACCTTCCGGGTGGTCGCCTCGGGGAATCCGATCGCCTCCTGGAGCACCTGCTGGCTGGTGGGCTCGGTGTGGACATCGGCCACCACCGGGCCGTCCTTCTCGCCGGCCAGCGCCAACAGCGCCGTGTCGATCTCGTTCAGGAAGGGGGCCGCCCCCGGAACCGGCTTGCCCGACAGGAGTTCCGCGGCGGCGATCCGCCGGCACTGTTCCAGGATATCCACGAGTCTGTTGAGCCGGTCCAAGCCCTTGGGCGGACCCTCCCCGCCGGCGGCCGCCCCTTGCAGGAAATCGGCCATGGCCCCCGCCGTGCGGCTCAGGTGGAGGTAGAGTTCGGGGGCCGGCGCCAGCCAGGCGATGGTCCGTTGATCCTCCGGCCCCATGTCGAGCCCCTTGCCCGCCAGGGTGGTGGATTGTTTGGCGTAGAGGAGATTGATGTACCGGTTCCAGGTCCAGAAGGCCAGGGCGGTGTTGAGGCGCCGGGACGGATCCGCCTTCCCGCCTTCGCCTTCGCCCCGGACCAGCCAGTAGTGGATGGCCCGCAGATGGTCCGGCAGGAGCCCGTCGGCGGCCAGGGCTTCGCCCAGGAGCTTTTCGGCCTTTTTGGCCGCCTCTTGGTACCCTTCATAGTTCCGGTCGTCCGACGCCCGGAGCCGTTCGTCGGCCCTGTCCGAGCCGAGCAGGGCCATGAGTTCCAGGCCCGTGGGAAACCCCTTGACCTCCTTGCCCTCGATCCGGGCCTTGGTGAAGGGGTTCTTTTGGCCCTGGTATTTGCCCACCTGGTCGTAGACCAACTGCTGGAACACCGCCGCGTCGGGCGTATACCGCTGGGGGATGAACCGCCAGCCCGTGAGGACGTCCCGGGGGGTCGTCCCTTTTTCCAGGCCCTCCTTCTGTACGATTCCCGAGAGGATGCGCGGCTTTCGTCCCTCTGCTTCGGCCCGCTTGTACAGGGCCGCGCGGATCTCGGCCGGGGCTTTCTCCCCGCTTTTCCCGATCACCGCCAGGTAGTCGGCGGTGGTGAGGTCGTCGGGGGGACCGAAGAGCCAGCGGAGCCGGTTTTCCAGGTCGGCACGGTGCGCTTTGAGCCTCTCGTCCCCGTCCAGGAGCCGGACCAGGCCGACGGCCTGTTGGGTGAGGAAGTCGGCGTCCGCCGGCGTGATCCCCGTCGCCTGGCTCGCCTTGACCGGAAAGAGGACCGCCCCCGCGTACCGGACCGCCCGGAAGTACCACCCCAGTTCGTCGCTCCGGGTGTATTTTCCCCGGACCTTGAACTGGGAGTAATCGAGGGTCTGTCTCATGAGATCCGACCGGGCGATCCCCGCCGCCTCCCGCACCTTTCGGAGTTCCTGGGCCGCGGCTTCGGGGTTGGCGGCCCCCCCGGGACCTTCGGCGCCGGTGAGCAGCGCATGGACCACGCTGATGAAATCCCGGTTGGCCAGGGCCGGTCCATCCTCGGAACCGGCCGCCTTCAGCCGCGCCAGAAGCCCCTCCACCAGGGCGCGGAACCGGGGCAGCAGGACCGTCTCCTCCACGTCGGTGATGGTCTCGTTCACGGCCATCCCATAGGCCAAGAGGATGAAATCCTCCGTGACGTAATTGGGAATGCCCTCCTTCCGGTTCGCCTCGTAGAGCTGGAACATGGACTCGGCCCTGGAGGCGGGGGCGGCGGCGGCCGGGGCGCACAGAAAGCCCCCGATCATCAGACAGACCGTCACCAGCCGAAGCAATGGATGTCGCATGTCTTTGGTTCCTTTCCTATTTGGTATCCACGATGATTTTGGCCATGCCCCAGCCGGAGCGTTTGACCACACCGACCGATTTGTCCGCCATCTCCTGTTCATGGAGGACATCCTCCAGGTCGAGATCGCCGGTGGTGACCACAAAGGCCAGGATGGTCTCCCCGGCGGGCTCCTCGGCCACGATGGCCCACTCGGCCCCGTCGGGCGGGATCTCCACCACCTCGTTGGCCGTGATCCGGTTCTCCGTCGCCACCTCGTTGGGGTAGATCACGGTGGCCCGGTCGTCGGGGCCCACCTGGAGCACCCAGAGCCGGCCGGTTCGCTCCGATTCGACCGAAAACTGCATCTCCTCGCCCAGGGCCGCGGCGCGGTCCCCCTTCGCCTTCACCCGGAAGCTCTTCTCCGGGGGCGACATGTGGTAGACCTCATCCCAGTTCTTTCCCACGTGGACGTACTTCTGCTGGCAGCCGAGGGCGAGGAGCAGCGCCCCCGCCGCGACCGCCGCCGCCATCCGTCTTTTCATGGTCTCTCTCCTTTTTCCCGGCCGCCGGAAACGGCGGCCCCGGAAGGTATCCTCATCAATGGGGGCGGCGGACCCGCCGCCCCGGTTTCGGGTCTATTCCACCACGGTGATGAACTTGCCGGCGCCGAAATAATGCTCCTGTTCCGCCGCCTCCACCTCGAAGACGGACCGGGTGGCCCCGGACATCATCTTGAACAGGTCGGTGGCCTTGCCCTCGCCGTCGTTGAAGGCGTTGATCTTCTGGTCCGTCTGGAAGACCACGATCAGGCTCTTGCCCCGCTTGGTGGACCGGAGGCGGAAGGTGTCCCCCTGCCCCGGGATGGAGACCCGGTTGCCGGCGGTCACGTAGTTCTCCTGCTGGAACCGGTTGGGGAACAGGACCGTCGCCTTCTCGTCCTCCGGGCTCACCTCGAGGATGTTGAGGTAGCCGTTCTTGTCCACGTCGCAGGAGATCACGAGAAGGTCCCCCTTCCGGAACCGCTCCTTGTTGGTCCGGATGTCGATCTTGTGGTCGGCCCGGTCCACCAGGCTTTCCAGCTGATCCCAGAGGCTCGCGGTCTCGGGGGGCCTTGCATCCTCCCGCCGCCGGATGATCTCGATGGTCTTGGCGAGTTTCTCGTCCCCGGAGATCTGGGGATCGTGGCGCTTGGAGGGGCTGGAGGCGTTCCGGTGGATGTACTGGGTCGCCTTGTCCCGGAGGACCGCCATGGTCAAGGGCCGATTGTTCCGGTGCGCCTCCTTGGCCGCGTCGAGCAAGCCCCGGGTGAAGAGGCTGCCCTGCCTGGTGGCGACGGCGGTCTGATTGTCCTTGCAGGCGCTCAAGGCCACGTAGGTGTTCTCGGGCAGGTCCTCCTCCACCGAAAAGTTGCCCTTCGAAAACGCCGGCATCCCCTGGTACGTGTAGAGCTTCGGCATCTCGTCGCCCGCGAAGCGGAGCCCCTTGGTGGCCGTCCCGCTGTGGCAGGCGTCGATGAAGACCAGGATCTCCCCGGCGTCGATCTCGGCCAGCAGCTGGCCGAACCGCTCGTCCACGAAGGTGTTGACCAGGGTGTCGCCCGAGGGGCGGACGTCGTGGGGGACAAGCACTTCGTCGGCCCTGTCCGATTCGTCGTTGTTGGTGTCCGGGATCTGGGACCCGTGCCCGCTGAAGTAGAACAGGGCCCGGTCCCCGATGGTCACGCCGTTGATGAGCCAGCTTCGCACCGCTGACTCGATTTCGCTCAAGGTGGCATCGGAATCCCGCAGGACCTTCACCTGATCGTCCTTGAACCCGGCCATCCGGACCACCTCTTTCATCATCTCGAGGTCGCGGTCGATGCCCGGAAGGTTCGCGCGGGGATCCGCGTACCGCCCCACCCCCACCAGCAGGGCCCGGTCCTCGGCCCGGAGCCCGGCGACGGGGGTGAGGAGGCACATGAACACCACCAGGGGCGCCAGAATTCGTCTTTTCATCCCAAGCCCTCCCCTGTTCTTCTCTTTTCGGTTAGTAGATATTGAAGTAGTAGATGGCGAAATTGCCGTTCTGGTCGCCGATCAGGTCGATGCCCTTTCCGGTCTCGCCCGTGCCGGACGGCAGGGGGAAGGCACCCTTGTCCATGGTCTCGTTCTGGCTGTAGACCGCCACGATGCCGTGCTTGCCCTGGGGCTGCGCGGCCCGGGCCAGCTGGCTGTAGACCTGGTCGCCGGAGACCGGCTGCTTGGAGAGCAGGGTCCGCCGGCCGTCCGGCTCCACCAGAAAGAGGTGGACGTATCCGGGCCTGTCCGCGCCGTAGAGGATCTTGATCTTCTCGCCGAGCTGGTAGACGGTGCGGTCGGTGGAGATGAAGGCGGCGCCCTGGTCGGGCCCGGGCGCCGGGGTCCGCCCGGAGGAGGGCGGATTCGGTTCGGTGCCCGGATCGGGGGGCTGCTGTCCCTGCCCCACGATCACCAGTTCGATCTCGTGGGTGACCTTCTGGTCCGTGTCCTCTCCCTCGCCCCGCCGGCGGAACCGCAGGGCCTTGACATCCTCCTCCACCGTCCGGGCGCTGGAGGTGAAGAGGTTCCCCGATTTATTGTACCGGCCCATGTCCACGTCGAGCTTCTCGGTGCTGGCCACCATCACGATCCGCTCGGCGCCCGGCTTTTCGCTGTAGAACTCCACGTTCTTCTCGGGGACGACATACTCCCGGCCGGCCTTGTACTTATGGTACTGCTGCAGGACGTTGGGCAGGATCACCACCCCCTGGTTCCTTTGGGGATCGATGCTGAACAGATAGAGATAGAAGGTCTTGTTCCCCTCCACCCTGAACTGGATCCGCTCCCCCACCTGGAAGACGTCCTTGACCGGCTCGAACTGGACCTTGAAGTCCCCGGACCCGCCGGAGCGGATCTCGATGGCCGAAGCCGTGGTCGCGATTCCCGCCATGAGCGCCAGACTCAGCGCCGCCGCCAACCCCATTGCCGTTGCGATTCTTTTCATTGCTGCCTCCTTTACCTAGAATGATTTCCGTGAAACGACGCAATTGCCAACGATAACGCCGGTCGAACGTTCCGTCCGGTATCCGTATTGGACGGACACCGGACGGAATCGAACACCATTATTTTTTCGATTCCGCCTCCACCACCTCCAGGTAGGCGGTATCCCCCTCGATGCGGACCTTGACCAGCTCCTCCGGCCCGAACAGGCTCTTGCTCGGCATGTACGGGGACGCCATCTCCACCCGGTTAAGGGCGTCCACCGCGACCCCCCGCTCCCGGAGCAGCGCGGCCATCCGCGCCGCCGGCCGCCCCGTCGACCGGGTGCCCTCCATCGTAAGCAGGAAATCCCGCAGCTCGGGGTCGAGCTTCAGGGTCGCCAGGACCACGGCGGGCTCCGCGGAGAAAAAATGGTGGAAAACCCCGCCGCCGATCCCCAGAAACAGGATCAGGGAGGCGGCCAGGGCGTAGAGCTGTCCTTTTGTCATTCCCCAGACGGTGCGTTCGCCCCCCTTGTGGCCCCCCTGGGCGGCGGTCTCGTTCAGGACTTCGTAACAGTCGGCGCACCCGTCGAGATGGCAAAGCAGCCGGTCCCGCTCCGCCGTTCCCGGCTCCAGGTGGGGCAAAAGGGCGATCTCCCGGGCGGAGACGGGCGGTTCGGTCTCCGGATGATCCGGCGGTTGGAGCGTATATTTTACCCATTTTCCCATGGTTCGTTCCTCCTTATGGATCCCGTGGACGGACTGAACCGTATAGACGGACACATCACCATTCTCGAATGCCCTCGGCCAGAAGTTTTTCCTTGACCCGGTTCACCATCCGGCGGTTGCGCCTTCTGGCCACGTGGTCGGCCAGCCCCAGGACCCGGCCGGCGGCGGCGGCGGAGTGGTCGTCCCCGTAGATGAGCTTGAAGAGCAGCCGGTCCTCATCCGAAAAATCGGCCACCGCCTCCCGGATCACCGCGCAGGCCAGGATCCGCCGCTCGCGGTCGAGCCGCTCCAGGAGCGCCTCCAGGGGGTTCGGTTCGGCGGCGGCCGGCGCCGCGGGCGGGTCCTCCGGGCCGCCGTCCAGGGAGACGGGCCGGGGCTCTTTTTCACAGGGTGCGGAACAAACCGGCGCGTACCGCCCCTCGTATTCCTGGAATGTCCCCCCGAACGCCCCCCGTCCCCGGAGGAGTTCATAGGCCTCCCCAAAGGAGAATCCGTTCCAGCAGACGAGCCGGTAGATCTCCTCGGCGGTCCGGCCCAGGCCGGCCACCGCGCGCGGGATCCGCCGGCGGCCGTACCGTTTCCGGTGGCATTCCACCGCCCAGTTGGCGATCAAGGCATGGAGGTAGTTCGAAAATCGGCTCCGTCCGTCAAAGGAACGGATGCGCCGGTAATCGGATTCCCGGAGGGCGTCGATGACGCAGGTGGTGCATTGGACGGCATCGGCCTCGTCGAAGAACCGTCGGCGGCAGGCCGCTTCGATCCGGTCGAGGGTGTCCGGGGCCGACAGGATGGCTTCTGGGTTCATCGATCCTTGTTTTCCAGCTCTTTGGGGGCGCGCCGGCGCAATCGTGGGGTGGGATGGTTCGATCGCCCTTCGATATCCTTCCGAATTCCCAATTGCGCCCCATGCTCCCGTCGGTTTTCGGTCGATTGCGGCAGTTTTGCTCGGAGAGATGGGTTTTAGGAACAATCTAGGCCGAATGTCAACCCCATTTTCTCGGATTCGACTTTTCCAAGGTGTCCGTCCAACAGATGCAACAGGGGCGGGGATACGCCGCCGGGCCGCCACCCGTTCCGGTCCGGAGGGGACAGGCCGGGGTCCGGAAAAGCTGTTGACAGCAAAAACCGCTATCCCCTATATACCTCGGAATCGGCATCGCATCGGTTTTTTGAGAACCCAAGGCGGCAGAGACAATCGATCCCATCCGGGCCCGGCGGCAGAAACGGTCCTTTTCCCCCCGTGCGAGGGCGTCGGCCCTTCCCGTGCGGATCGACCCCCGGCGCCGGACACGCGGCCCGGATCGGCATTTCGGATCAACCATCAACGACCTGGAGGAGACGCACCCATGAACAACCACTTGATCATCGGACTCGGAGGAACCGGCGGAAAGATCATTCGGTCTTTCCGGAAGGCCCTCTACCAGGAATTTCGGAACGAGGACCCCCAGGGGATCCACGTGGCCTACCTCTACGTCGATTCGAGCGACGAAATGATGGATCTCAACGACCCGAGCTGGAAGGTGCTCGGCCACAGCGTCCAACTGGGCCAGAACAGCCAGCTCAAGATCGGCGGGGCCGACCTCCACGCCATCCTCGACAACGTGCGCAACTATCCCGGCGTGGAGAAATGGATCGGGGACCGGAACCAGTGGAAGGACATCCTCAACAGCATCGTCGGGGAGACCCTGGGGGGGCAGAAGCGGCGTCTGGGCCGCTTCCTCTTCGCCAACATGGTCCACCAGTTCAACCAGCGGGTCAAGAACCTGGTCAACCAGCTGCAGGACCAGAGCGGCACCTCGGCGGTCACCTTCCACGTGATCAGCGGCCTGGCCGGCGGCACCGGCGGCGGCAGCCTCGTCGACGTGGTGGCCCAGATCCGGGAGATGGGCTTTTCGGACCACCAGTACTACCGGACCATCGTCTACGCCCTGCTCCCCGACGAGAACCCCCCCCAGAACTGGGACACCGGCAACTACCACGCCAACGGGTACGCCGCCCTCGCCGAACTCAACGCCCTGAGCGTGGGCGCCTTCAAGCCCCACGACATCACCGGGCGGAAGGACCGGCTGTCGGCCAAGGAGCCCTTCAACGGCTGCTACGTCTTCACCAACCGGAACGAAAACGGGATGAAAGTGGACGTGGACATGGTGATGCCGGAGATCGTGGCCGACTTCCTCTACCAGAAGATCGTGGCGGTCAAGGACCTGGAGGACTGGCCCCGGCAGCTCCAGCGCATGGAGAACGCGGAGAACGGCGACGGGACCCCGGAGACCGCGCCGGGCGGCAAATGGCCGGAGCGGAGCAAGCGGTTTCTCACCTTCGGCATCAAGCGGCTGGCCGTGCCCGAGGAAGAGATCCTGGAGTACATGACCTACAGCTTCACCTCCCAGGCGGCCCTGCAGATCCTCTACAACAACTGGCAGGACGGCTTCGGCTTCCAGGCCGAGCCCCGGATCGTCGATTTCAAGGAGCAGGTCCAGCACAGCGACCTCCGGTCCCGGTGGCGGCTGCGGGACGAGCATTTGTGCCTCTCCCAGGGGATTTTGGAGGGGGATGCCGCCAACAAGAAATGGAAGTCGATCCAGAACGAGTGGCAGGAGTTCATCAACGGGGCCAAGATCCTGGTCCGGGACTCCGTGGACCGGCCCAGGTGGCTCGACGAGCTGGAGAACCTGTGCGCCAAGCGGTACAACGAGGACTACCGCACCCTGGGGGTGCCCAAGTTCTACGAGACCAAGCTCAAGGCCCGCCGGGACATGGCCCGGGAGATCCGCCGGCTGGTGGAGGGGGAACTCTTCGACGAATGGCGGACCGGGAACCGGTCGATGCACGAGGTGAGCCGGCTCCTCGAGGACCTGATCTCCGACGTGGAGGACCGCCACCGATCGGCCGACGACCGGAAGACCGCCTACGAGACGAGGGAGGGGGAGGCCGCGGACCAGCTCAAGGGGAACCGGACCAAGTGGGCCGATCTGGGCGTCATCGGCAAATATGTGTTCCGCCGGCAGGACAACCTCCTCGACGCCCACGCCGGGCACCTCCAGGAGCTGTACATCTACCGCACCTGGCAGATGGGGTGGGGGTTCGCCAAGAAGCTTCTGGAGGAACTCAAGGAGGCCCTCAACGAACTGAAGGCGGAGGTGGACGACACCTTCAGCCGGATCAAGCAGGCGAGCGATCTCTTTGACGCCAAGCTCGCCTCCCGGTGCAACGACGAGGCGGACCCGGACCTCAAGCAGCACCTGATCCGCTACTACAGCCCGGAGAAGGTCCGCTCGGTCACCGAACGGTTCGTCCGGGACCCGGCGATCCAGAACAACCAGACCGGCGGGGTCCGGTCCCTGCTGGTCAACAAGCTGGGGGAACAGCCCGGCTTCCGGGCCTTCAACAAGAACATCTCGGTGATCCAGTTCATGGACTACCTGGAGAGCGAGTGCGAAAAGAGCGCCAAGCGGACCCACGACGTGGCCATCGAGAGCGCGAGGGAGAAGCTTCTTGGGGTCAACGTCATCGAGCGGCTCAAGAACCAGTACGGCGCCGACAACCAGGAGCTGCGGTCCTACATCGCCGACCTGGTCAAGTACGCGGGCAACTACGTCAACTTCTCCGAGATGGAGAAGAACAAGCGGAGCGAGGGGATCCCGGTGGCGCCCAACCGGATCACGGAGTTCACGGCCATCCTGCCCCGGGCACCGGAGCACTCCGATTTCATGGATCGCCTCAAGAAGACGTTGAAGGAGAGCCGCACCGACCGGGTCCACACGGTGGAGACCGACACCCGGCCCAACGAGCTGACCCTCATCAGCATCACCAACCTCTTTCCGCTCCGGTTCCTGTCGCCCCTCGCGACCCTCCAGGACAAGTACCGGCAGCGGATCCAGGACCTGGGCAAGGACCGGGCCACGCTGGAGATCCACCTGGAGGGGGACGGCAGCCAGTTTCCGGAACTTTTCGTGGAGACCCAGGCCGGGGTCGAGGAGAAGGGGATCCCCTGGATCCTTTTGGCCAAGGCGACCGGTCTTTTGGCGGAGCGGGAAATCAAGCACTCCGGGGCAAGGGTGCTTTCGGTGGTCACCAAGGACGAAGACGGCTTCGACAACGAGCCCATCGACCTGGGCGCCTCCCTCGTCGAGGTCCCCGAACACCTGACCCAGGGGACCGTCAACCTGATCCGGGAGGAGGTGGGCAAGCGGATCGACGGCCGGGCGGCCCTGACCCAGGACGACCGGCGGGAGGTGATCCGGACCATCAACGGGGAGATCGAGGCCATAAAAGCGTCCCGGGGCATGGACGACGAGATCTACAAACGGTTTCTCACCGGCGCCAAAGAGGCGGCGAATCTGGTCAAGGGGGAGGGGTAAGCCATGGCTGAAAAATACGGGAAATGCACCAACCTGGGCAATTGTTCCGCGGCGGACGAGGGCAAGGTCCTCACGATTCCGGGCGGGGAGGAGTTCCAGTGCCCCGAATGCAAGGGGGGCCTGATCGAAGTGCCCGGGGGCGGCGGAACCGGCCGGAAAGGGGGCAAGGGGATCCTCCTGGCCGCGGCGGCCGCGGGGATCGTCGCAATCATCGGGGTGATCGTCTACCTGCTCCTCTCCGGGAACGGCGGCCCCGCCGGAGGCGGCACGGCGGGCGGCGGCTCCCAGGGCGGCGGTGCCGGCGATGGATCGGTGACGGCGGAAAAGGTGATCGAGCGCCT
>CAYSLC010000157.1:0-12976 GCA_964431545.1 uncultured Desulfobacteraceae bacterium
ATGTACGCCTTTGTCCAGCAGAGCGGCAACAACGCGGTCATGATCTTCCGGTTCGAGGATATCGACCGGGCGGTGGCGCTGCTCCAGGAAAACGACGTCACCGTGATCACCGGGACCAAGGTCTACTCCCTGTAGCGCAAAACGCTTGTCGGGCGTAACGCCCCAAAATCTCAGACCCGCAACCCATAAGGAGGGAACTCATGGCACGCCGAACCAGGCAACCGTCGGCTATCGCATGGATCACCGTTTCACTGGCCGTCCTGGGCCTTCTTTTCGCGAGCCCGGCATTCTCCAAGGAACCCTACAAGATCGGCGGGATCTTCTCCGTCACCGGACGGGCCTCCTTTCTGGGGGATCCGGAAAAACGGAGCATGGAGATGGCCGTCGCCGCCATCAACGAGGCCGGCGGCATCGACGGCCATCCGCTGGAGGCGGTGATCTACGATACCGAGGCCGATCCCACCAAAGCCGTAATGGCGGTGACCAAGCTGATCAACAAGGACCAGGTGATCGCCATCATCGGCCCGAGCACCACCCCCGCCACCCTGGCTGTGATCCCGGTGGTGGAGCGGGCCCAGATTCCCCTGATCTCCTGCGCGGCCGGGAACAAGATCACCCAGCCCGTGAAACCCTGGGTGTTCAAGACGGCCCAGAGCGATGTCCTGGCGGTGGCGGCCATCTACGACCACATGAAGAACCATGGCATCCGGAAGATCGGGATCCTGACGGTGGCAAACGCCTTCGGGGAGAGCGGCAAGGTCCAGCTGGAGGAGCAGGCCGACGCCTTCGGACTCACGGTGGCCAAGGCGGAGAGCTTCGGCGCCAAGGACACCGACATGACCGCCCAGCTCACCAAGATCCGGGCGGAAAAACCCGATGCCGTGGTCTCCTGGGGGACCAATCCCGGCCCCGCGGTGGTGACCAAGAACGTCGAGCAGCTGGGGATGACGGCGGCCCTCTACCAGAGCCACGGCGTGGCATCCCCCAAGTTCATCGAGCTGGCCGGCAAGGCGGCGGAGGGGGTGCTGCTGCCCACGGGAAAGATCCTGGTGGCCGATCTGCTGCCCGCCGACGACCCTCAGAAGGCGGTCCTCCTCGACTACATCCAAAAATATGAATCCACGTTCAACCTGCCCGTCTCCGGGTTCGGCGGATACGCCTACGACGGGGTCAAGATCCTGGAACGCGCCTTGAAGGGGAGCGGCGGAGACAAGGAGAAGATCCGGAAGGCGTTGGAGAACCTGACCGGCTACGTGGGGATCAGCGGCGCCTTCAACTTTTCGGCCACGGAGCATAACGGCCTGGATGCCTCAGCATTCGTCATGGTCGAGATCGAAAACGGCACCTGGAAGCTGGCCGAATAGTCATCCCCATGCAGGAGATTTTGCAGTATCTCTTCTCCGGGATCACCATCGGCGCCATCTACGCGGTGATCGCCCTGGGGTTTTCGATGCTCTTCAACACCACGGACCTGATCAACTTCGCCCACGGGGAGTTCGTGATGCTGGGGGCCATGGGCCTCGTCACCCTCTGGACCGTGTTCCGGCTGCCCCTCCCCCTGGCCTTCCTCCTGACGATGGTCCTGGTTTCGGGGGTGGGGTTTGTCTTTGAGCGCCTGGCCATCCGGCCCGTCAGCCATCCCCACCCCATCGTGCTGGTCATCATCACCGTGGGCGCGTCGATCTTCCTTCGGGGGGTGGCGATGGTGGGGTGGGGGAAGGATGCCCACGGGGTCCCCCCCTTCTGGGACCATCCGCCCCTGGACGTGGCCGGCGCCAGGCTCCTGCCCCAGAGCATCTGGATCCTGGGGATCGTCTTTTTCCTGGGGGCGGCCCTGTTCTTTTTCTACCAGAGGACCCTCACCGGAAAAGCCATGCAGGCCTGCGCCATCAGCAAGAAGGCCGCGTGGCTCACCGGAATCCCCTCCCGGAAGATGGTGCAGCTCTCCTTTCTGATGAGCACCGGGGTGGGGGCGGTGGCGGGCATGATCATCGCCCCCATCACCATGTGCAGCTACGACATGGGGACCATGCTCGGTCTCAAAGGGTTCTGCGCCGCCATGCTCGGCGGGTTGGGAAATCTGTGGGGGGCGCTCCTCGGCGGGTTCCTGCTGGGGATCCTGGAGTCACTGGGCGTCGGCTTCTTCTCCTCGAGCCTGAAGGACGCCATCGCCTTCCTGCTTCTTCTGCTCATCCTCTACGTGCGCCCCGGGGGGATCATCGGATCCACCCAGACCCAGCGCTTCTAAAACCGGCATTCCATCCCCATGGAGAAGCGACACGGCATCAATTGGGTCCGCGTCGGCCTCTTTCCGGCGGCCGTCCTGCTCACGGGCCTGTTGGTATCCAATCCCTACTACCTCCAACTGCTCACCTTCATCGGCATCAACACCCTTCTGGCCCTGGGCCTCAACATGCTGATGGGGTACGCCGGCCAGATCTCCCTGGGGCACGCCGCTTTTTTCGGGCTGGGGGCCTACACCACCGCCATCCTCACCACCCGGTTCGCGGCCCCGCCGCTGGCCGGCCTCGCCTGCGCCCTCCTCCTGGTCTCGGCGGTGGCGCTCCTGGTGGGCCTGCCCACCTTGAAGCTCTCCGGCTACTACCTCGGGATGGGGACGCTGGGCTTCGGGATGATCGTCCACATCCTCTTCCGGGAGTGGACCGCCCTCACCGGCGGCGCCTCCGGGTTCGTGGGAATCCCCCCGTTGTCCATCGGATCCTATTCGTTCTACAGCGCCCGGAGCTACTTCTTCCTGGTATGGGCCGTGGTCCTGGCGAGCCTCCTCATCTGCGACCGGATCATCGCCTCCCGGGTGGGGCGGGCCCTGCGCGCCATCCACGACAGCGAGCCGGCGGCCTCGGCCATGGGGATCAACACCCGGAACCTGAAGCTCCAGGTCTTCATTCTCAGCGCCCTTTTCTCCGGGCTGGCCGGCTTCCTTTACGCCCACATGATCACCTTCATCAGCCCCGGCTCCTTCGATTTCCTGGTCTCGGTGCGACTGGTCACCATGGTGGTGATCGGCGGGATGGCGAGCATCTGGGGGGCCCTGCTGGGCGCCTCTTTGCTGACCCTGCTCCCGGAATGGCTCCACGCTTTCTCCGAGTTCGAGATGGTGATCTACGGCCTGATCCTGATGGGGGTGATGATCCTCCTGCCCCAGGGGCTGACACGGGGGCTCCTGGACCTCTACGAGCGGTACCGTGAACGGACCTCCGGCTGATACCGCGCTGCTTTCCATCGAAGGCCTGTCCAAGACCTTCGGTGGTGTGAAGGCACTGGAATTAGTCTCCTTCGAGGTCCGTCCGGGGATCATCCAGGGGCTCATCGGGCCCAACGGCGCCGGAAAGACCACCCTGTTCAATCTGATCACCGGGGTCTACGAGCCGGACGAGGGGATGATCCGCTTCGGCGGCCGCCCCATTCAGGGGGACCGTGTCCACCGGATCGTGGCGGGGGGCATCACCCGCACCTTCCAGAACGTGGAACTCTTCGAGAGCCTGACCGTGTTGGAGAACGTCATGGTGGGGGCCCACGTCCGGACCCGGTGCGGCTTCTGGGGGGCCGTCACCCGCCTGCCCTGGGTGGGGGTGGAGGAGCGGGAGACCCGACGTCTCGCCCTCGATCTGCTGGGCTTCGTCGGGCTGGGAGAACAGGCGCATCAGCCCAGCGGCGATCTGCCCTTCGGATGGCAACGGCTTCTGGAGATCGCCCGGGCACTGGCCTCCTCGCCCAAGGTGCTTTTACTGGACGAACCGGCCGCCGGGCTCAACGCGGTGGAGACCCGGCGCCTGGGGGACCTGCTCCGGCGGATCCGGGACCGGGGGGTGACGCTGCTTCTGGTGGAGCACGACATGAGCCTCACCATGGAGGTCTGCGACCGGATCATCGTGCTGGACCAGGGACGCAAGCTGGCCGAGGGGCCCCCGCGGGAGATTCAATCCGATGCCGCCGTCATGGCGGCCTATCTGGGAAACGCCGATGGCGAATATGCTGCGGATTCGTAACCTCAAATGCTACTACGGCCGGATCATGGCCATCAAGGGGATCAGCTTATCGGTACGCCGGGGGGAGCTGATCACCCTCATCGGCGCCAACGGCTCGGGCAAGACCACCCTGCTCCATGCCATCAGCGGCCTTCTGCCCTCGTGGGACGGCGAGATCCTTTTCGAGAACCGGTCGTTGAAGGGGATGGAGCCCCCCGCAATCGTCAAAGGGGGCATGAGCCTGGTCCCCGAGGGACGGCTGATCTTCCCCCCGCTGACCGTCCTTGACAATCTCAAGCTGGGGGCCTATACCATGTACCGAAGGAAACGGTACGACGATGTCCGGGAGGATCTCGACACCGTCATGGAACTCTTCCCGGTGTTGCGGGACCGGAGCGGTCAGCCCGCCGGCACCCTCTCGGGGGGGGAACAGCAGATGCTCGCCATCGGCCGGTCCCTGATGGCCCGGCCCCGGCTGCTGCTGCTCGACGAACCCTCCATGGGGCTTGCCCCCTTGCTGGCGGAGAAGATCCTGACGACCCTGACCCGGCTGCGGGAGACGGGCCTGACCGTTCTGCTGGTGGAACAGAACGCCCAGGCGGCCCTGAAGGTCGCGGACAGAGGATATGTCCTGGAGACCGGAAAGGTCGTGCTCCAGGGCGACGCATCCGACCTGTTGGCGGACGTGGAGGTCAAACGGGCCTATCTGGGAAAGGACTACGAGGAGTTCTATGATAAAAGCCCCTGACACCCGGACCCCGGATCCCGAAGAGACCTCCCAGTTGCAGCTCGAGCGGCTGCAATCCACGTTGAACCGCGCCGCCAAAAACGTGCCGTTCCACCGCAACCGGCTCCTTTCCGGCAGAGGCGCCGGGGAACCGCCCCCGGCCTTCGTGGAGTCCCTGGAGGATCTCGCCCTCCTGCCCTTCATGGAACGGAAGCACCTGGGGGAACATTACCCGTACGGCCTCTTCGCCGTTCCCCTCCGGGACATCGTCCGCATCCACACCGCCGCCGGGGCCACGGTCAACCCCACGGTGAGCGGCTACACTCCCCAGGATCTGGGCATCTGGCGCGAGGTGGTCCAACGGGCCCTGGCGGCCGCCGGCGTCACCCCCCACGACATCCTGCAGATCGCCCTGGACTGGGGCCTGGCCAACTGGGGAAGGGATTACAAGGACGGGGCCGAGGCCCTGGGCGCCAGCGTCATCCCCAACACCCCGCTCTCCCTGGAAAAACAGTTGCTGGTGCTCCGGGACTACAAGAGTTCCGCCCTGATCACCACCCCTTCGGCCGCGGCCCAACTGGCAAAACGGATCTTCGCCCTCAACCTCAACCCCACCACCCTCAACCTCAGAACCCTGATCCTGGTGGGGGAACCGCCGGACAGAGGCTTCCGGGATCACCTGGAGGACCAGCTCCACGTGGTCACTTGGCTCCATTACGGCCTGAGCGAGGTCCCCGGGCCGGCGGTCGCCTTTGAATGCCGCTCCCATGAGGGCCTCCACGTCAATACGGAGCACTTCCTGCCGGAGATCATCGATCCGGCCACCGGCCGGGTGTTGAGAAAGGGGGAGACCGGTGAATTGGTGCTGACCACCCTCACCACCCGCGCCTTCCCGCTGATCCGCTTCCGGACCGGGGACCAGGCCCGGCTCATCCCCCACCCGTGCCCCTGCGGCAGTCCGTCCATCCGCATCGAGTGGCTCCCGGCCCGGACCGACGAGATGCTCAACATCGACGGGGTAAAGGTCCACGGACGTCAGATCCGGCACCACATCGAATCGGTCGTCGGCGGCGCCGTCGAGTTTCACCATTTCGTGAAACGGCGTCCGGACGAAAAGAATTCTCTTGAAATCTGGCTGACAATGGAGGATAATCTCTTTTCCGATGAAATCAAAGTGCTTGAAAGGCTGGTCCGGGACACTCAGGAGAGGCTGCATGAAAACATCGGGGTTCGGGTCGCCATCCACCTCCGAGAGAGAAGCACCTTGACACAAGGGGGAAAGGGGCCGCCGTCCGGACAGACCTCCCCGTCACCGGAAGCCGAGGGAAACGTTTGACACAACCCCATGATTCGGTTTATATTTCGGTATCGGCCACCCAAGGGGGACGACGCCCACGATGGAATTGAAAACCAGAGTACAGTTGGTGTGGGGAGTGGCGCTCCTGCTGGCCGGTATCGGTGTGTTTTTCGTTCTGCCGGAAAGGCTCGCACAGTTGAAAGCGGCCGGTCGCACCGATTTTTTCATCCTCTTCACGCGACTTTCCCTCTATCTCATCGCCGTCATGCTCATCGGAGGGGGAGCCATGAAAATTTACACCCAGGTATCCGGCAAGTCGGCCGGGGAAGACGAGCCCCGTCGATGATCCATCCCAACGGCATGGAAGAAGTGAATAGCTTATGCTCAGAAATACCGATACGACCACCAAGCCCAAGGTAGCCACCAAGGCATCGAACGTCAGACACCTGAAGGTCGATGAGCGTCAGGCGACGGGCAAGCCGGCCTCCAACGTCACCCACCTGAAGGTCGCCGAAGGGGGCGGCGGACGGGCGCCCCGGCCCGATATGAAGTTCAAGATCGAGCTGCAGAAGATCGCCGGCAAGATCTACTCCGCCAAGAACCTCAATGAGATTCTGATCGCCCTCATCGACGACATCACCAACCTGTTCAATGCCGAACGGATGACCATCTACGTCCTCGACGGCGAGAAGCGGGAACTCATCTCCCGTTTCAAGACCGGGAACGAGGTCAAGGAGATCCGGATCAAGGTCTCCCCCGAGAGCATCGCCGGGTACGCGGCCCATAAGCAGAAGATCGTCAACATCCAGGACGTCTACAACGACAAGGAACTGGCCGCCATCGACCCCCAGCTCCAGTTCGACAAGAGCTGGGACAAAAAGACCGGATTTACCACGCACCAGGTGCTGGCGGTGCCCGTCTTCTTCCAGCGGTACCTGATGGGGGCCATCCAGTTCATCAACCGGAAAGGGGAAGGCGGCTTCACCAAGATGGACGAGAAGGCCGCCACCGAACTGGCCCGGATCATCGGCATCGGCCTCCACAACCAGAAGAAGACCCAGCGCCAGTCGGACAACCGGTACACCCATCTGCTCCAGAAACACCTGATCTCCCCCAAGGACCTCAAGCTCGCCATGGACGAGGCGGGGAAGATGCGCCAGAGCATCGACCAGGTGCTGATGGAGAAGTACAGCATCTCCAAGAAGGACATCGTGGAGTCCCTGGGCAAGTACTACGGCGCGCCGTCCGTGGAGTACTCCGAGGACTTTCCCGTCCCCACGGAGCTGATGAAGGGGCTCAAGGTCCCCTTCATGCGCACCAATCTCTGGGTTCCGCTCCGGGCCGAAGGGGACAAGATCGTCATCCTCACCGACGACCCCACCAACTTCCAGAAGATCGGGGGCGTCAAATCCGTCTTTCCCAACAACCCCCTGGAGTTCTTCGTCGGAACCAAGGACGACGTCCTGGAGTTCATCGCCCTGTTCACCGAGGGAAAAAAGAAGAAGAAGGCCGAGCCCACCGATTTCGATATCGACGCCATCTCCGACGAGCTGCTCAAGGGGGTGGACGAGGACGACACCGAGGAGGAGGAGAGCCTCGTCAGCGAGGAGAGCAGCGCGGTGGTGAAGCTGGTCAACAAGATCATCATCGACTCCTTCAACAGCAACGTCTCCGATATCCACATCGAACCCCAGCCCGGCAAGAGCGACGTCAAGATCCGGACCCGAATCGACGGGGCGTGCCAGCTCTACCCCATGAAGATCCCCTACACCCACCGGGCGGCCCTGGCCTCCCGGATCAAGATCATGTCCGGCCTCGACATCGCCGAACGGCGCAAACCCCAGGACGGCAAGATTCCGTTCAAAAAGTACGGCGGGCTCGACATCGAACTCCGTGTGGCCACCATCCCCACCCAGGGGGGCATGGAGGACATCGTCATGCGGATCCTGGCCGCCGGAGAACCGATCCCCTTCGACAACCTCGGCCTCTCCAAGCGGAACCGGGAGAAGTTCCTGGAGACGATCCAGCAGCCGTACGGCCTCATCTTCGTCTGCGGACCCACCGGCTCCGGTAAGACCACCACCCTCCATTCGGCCTTGAAGATCATCAACACGGTGGAGCGGAAGATCTGGACCGCCGAGGACCCCGTGGAAATCACCCAGAAGGGCCTGCGACAGGTCCAGATGCAGCCGAAGATCGGCCTCAACTTCGCCGCGGCCATGCGCTCGTTTCTCCGTGCCGACCCGGACGTGATCATGGTGGGCGAGATGCGGGACAAGGAGACGACCTCCATCGGCATCGAGGCCTCCCTCACGGGCCACCTCGTCTTCTCCACCCTCCATACCAACAGCGCGCCCGAGAGCATCACCCGTCTGCTCGACATGGGGATGGACCCCTTCAACTTCGCCGACGCCCTATTGGGAATCATGGCCCAGCGTCTGGTGCGGACCCTGTGCAAGGATTGCAAAAAGCCGTATACCCCGGAACAGGAAGAGTACGAGACGCTCATCCGGGAATACGGCGACGAGCGCCTGTTCAAGGAGAGCATCAACATCCAAAGGGAGGAGATGACCCTCTATCGCCCGGACGGCTGCGAGAAGTGCAACAACACCGGCTACCGGGGCCGGATGGGGATCCATGAACTCCTGATCGGGACCGACGAGATCAAGAAGCTGATCCAAACCCAGGCCCGGGTCAAGGATATCCTCACCCAGGCCATCGAGGAGGGGATGCGGACCCTGAAGCAGGACGGCGTCGCCAAGGTCATCATGGGACACACCGACCTGATGCAGGTCAAGAAAGTCTGTATCTCCTAATCGGAAATTCCCTTCGACGGCGTCGGGACCCCGCCCTCGACGGCCGCCGTCTCGAATTTCTCCAACTGCTCCTCATAATAGGACCGGTTTTTTCTCGCCGCGGACAGGGCCCGTCTTCCCGCCTCCACGGCCCGGTCCATCTGCCCGTTCACAAAGTAACTCTCCGCCAGGGTATCGAGGATATGGGGCTCCATCCGCAGCGCCGCCGCCTTTCGAGCCAGGGCCACCGCCCGTTTCGGGTTCCGGAAGGCCGTCTCCTCGCTGGTGGCGTAAAGCCACGCCAGGTTGTTGAGCACCTCGGGGTTGTTCGATTCCATCCGGATGGACCGCTCGTAGGCATCCACGGCGGCCGCATACCGCTTTTTGCCGTAGTATAAATCCCCCAGCATCCGGTACAGTCCGGCGCTTCCCCCCTCCTTTTCGATCTCCCGCAGAATGATCTTCTCGAAGACGTGGGCGTTCAGCTTCTCCCCGGTTTCGCCGAAGTTGAGGTGGTAACCCACCACCCCCATCACCGCCATGGCCGTCAGGTAGACGAAGATGCTCTTTTTGATCTTCCCGTCATGGCGGCGGATCCACCGTCTGTCGGCCTCGCACTTTTTGAGATACCCGATCCGCTGGGTGATGCTGAAATGGTGCCAGTTGGGGCGATCCGGATCCTGCCCGCTGGTGAGGGTGATCTTCTCGAAGGTGCGGATCAGCGGCCGGGCCGAGTCGAACAGGGAGTAGACATAGGTGTCGGCCTGCCGCTCGAAGTTGCGCATGAAGTATCCGAAAATGTACCGGAAGTAGACCAGGAAGATGAGGATGATCAGCAGGCTGAAGAGGGTGGAGGTGACGGTGGCCTGATTGAATCCGGTGTCGTTGATGAACCCGTAAAGCGGCTCCAGATAGATGATGGAGTAGATGATCAGGTCGAAGGTGGCGTAGGACAGGAGCATGTATCCCACGAAGAAAAAGAGGTAGAAGAGCAGGTGGCGCCGTTTGACATGGCCGATCTCATGGGCGATGACCGCGTCCACCTCCTCGGGACTCAGAAAGCCGAGCAGGGCCTCGGTGACCAGGATGTACCGGAACCGGCCCATGAGCCCCATCACCCCCGCCGTGATCATCTTGCCCCCGAAGATGGGCCAATAGAGGATATCGGCGTAGGCGAGGCCCGCCTTCCGGCAGAGGGCCTCGATCCGGTACCGCTCATACCCCGGCTCCAGGGGCTTGCATCGCCAGAATTTCTGGATCAGAAAGGGGCCGAAGAGGGCGACGGCCAGCAGAAAGACCAGAAAATAGAGGATCTCGCCGTAGGCCGTGGCGAAGAACGCCCGCACCCACGGGAAGGGGAGCAACCGGAGGAGGTCGGCGATGATGGAGAGGAGGAACCAGGGCAGGAGGACCGGCACCGAGAAGGAGATGTTGGACAGGACATAGGTCCTCCGGGAAAGGTCGCCGCCGTAGAGCCGCCGGTAGACCGGGTGGGCGGCCCCCCAGACGATGGCCAGATAGCCGATGAAGATCCCCAAAAAGAGCACCGCCTCCAGGGTTGGAACCGCGGAAAACAGAGGGACTTCCGAGAGAAAGGCGGTGAGGTCGAGGACGTAGATGTCCACGGCGAACAGGGCGATGGCCATGATCGACTGCCGGGTCATGGCCGCGTTGAACCGGTGGTCCAGACGCAGGAAGGGCTCCCGCTTCACCAGCCTGATGAGCCGCTGGAACTGGATCCAGGTGAAAAAAACGAAGACGGCGATAAGGCCGAAGAAGAAGGCCAGGGTCTCCCCGGGAGGCAGGGCGGTGTCCTCCGCCGGCTGATAGGTGGCGTAGATCAGCAGGACGACGATAAAGTAGATGAAGTTGCCGAACATGGCGGAAACCGGCTACCGGTGGTAGAACCGCTCCTTTTCGCTGTAGATGCAGCCGCAGTACTGTTGCCGGTACAGCCCGAGCCGCTTGGAGGCCTCGATGCCGGCCTTCCATCCGCCCCTGAAATCCCTGTAGAGAAACGGCACGCCGGTCTCTTTTCCCACGGACTCGCCGATGGATCGGATCAGATCGTGCTGCTGGAACTTGGAATACAGCAGGGTGGTGGTATAGCCGTCGAACTTCCCCCGCCGGGCCATGAGGGCGGCGGACCGGAGGCGGTCGTGGTAACAGTAGGCGCACCGGTCGGCCTCCCGGAAGGCGGTGTTCCGCAGGAAGTTCTCCACCTCGTACCCCTCCCCCCAGATCACCTTGAGGCCGGCGGATTCGGCATAGGATTCCAGGGCCTCCCGGCGCCTGCGGCATTCGGTGTAGGGATGGATGTTGTGGGGGTAGAAAAACCCCATCACGGCGTGTTCTTCGGTCCGGAGGTCAGCCACGGGCTGGATGGCGCAGGGCCCGCAGCAGATGTGGAGAAGAATCTTCAATCCCGTTTTCCGAAGATGGCGGTCCCGACCCGGACCAGGGTGGCGCCCTCCTCGACGGCGGCCTCGAAATCGCCGGTCATCCCCATGGAAAGCTCCTCCAGGGGGAGTCCGAGGCTTTCCCGGAGCCGATCCCGGAGTTCCCGGAGGGCCTTGAAGTAGGGGCGCGCCCCCTCGGGATCATCGAAGAAGGGGGGCATGGTCATCAACCCACGCACGGAGAGGTTCGGCAGGCGGCCGGTTTCGTTCAACAGTCGGGAAAGCCCTTGGGGATCGATCCCGGATTTCGTCTCCTCCCCGGAGATGTTGACCTGGATCAGGACCGGCTGGACCTTGTCGATCTTCCCGGCCTGCTTGTCGATCTCCCTGGCGAGCTTGAGCCGGTCCACGGAGTGGATCAGATCGAACCGGGGGACGACAGATTTTGCCTTGTTGCTCTGGAGGTGGCCGATGAAGTGCCACGACAGCCGCAGGTCGTCCAGGGCGTCGATCTTCCCCTCCGCCTCCTGGACGTAGTTCTCCCCCAGCATCTCCACGCCCGCCGAGGCCGCCTCCCGGACCCGGTCCGCCGGCACGGTCTTGCTGACAGCAACCAGCCGGACCCGCTTCGGATCCCGCCCGGCCCGCTCCGCCGCCGTCCGGATCCGCTCCATCACCGCTGTCACCCTCGATTTCATCGTTGGGTCCCTCCCATGCGCCACGGTTCGGCGGAATCCTTTTCGCCGAGCCCCAGGGCCCCCTCGGCGATGAGCGCCTCGATCACCTCGCAGACGGGAAGCCCCACGACATTGGTGTAGGATCCGCGGATGCTCCGGACCAAAAACGTTCCCAGCCCCTGGACCGCATAGGCCCCGGCCTTGTCGAAGGGCTCGTCGGTGTGGACGTACCACTCGATCTCCGCCCGGCTCAGCCGCTTGAAGAGGACGTCGGTCTCGACCGCTCCGGAGAGGTTTCGGTTTTTTTTCCCGTGGACGATACAGTATCCGGTATGGACCTGGTGGGTCTGCCCGCTCAATCGCCCGAGCATGGCCCTGGCCCCGTCCATGTCCGTGGGCTTGCCCAGGATGGCGCCATCGATGAGGACGATGGTATCGGCGCCGATCACCCAACTGTCGGGGTACCGGTCGGCCACATCCGCCGCCTTTCCCTGGGCCTGGGCCAGGACGTGCTCCTCGGGGTGTTCGGTATCCACCGAGGCCTCGTCAAAGGCGCTGGGGATCACGCTGAAGGTGAGCCCGGCCTGCTCGAGGAGGTATCGACGCCTGGGGGACCGGGAGGCGAGGATCAGGTATGGGTCGGGCGATCGGTCTTTCATCCCCCTCATGTATCAGAAATCCGGGGGGGTTGACAAGGACCAAGGGGGGGCGGTCCGGTTCCGTCGACCAGGAAGGGAGGGTTCCTTGTGGCCGGGCGCCGCCGTTGCCGCTTGACAATTCGACGGGGAATCGGTAATACCCCCGTATATTCCGGCAGGTTTTCGCCTGGGTGGCGGAACAGGTAGACGCAAGGGACTTAAAATCCCTTGGGGCTGAGTCCCCGTGCGAGTTCGATTCTCGCCCTAGGCACCAATACTTTTGAGGGGGTTGTGATCCGAAGCGGGTTGCGGCCCCTTCTTCAATTCTCGGGAAATGCGGCCAAGGACCGACCGCGCTACACCCCGAAGGGGTGCCACATACCAGCCCAGGGTGCCAACCCTGGGAACGCTGCCAGAAACCGAACAAGCCCTGAAGGGGCGGAACATTGCCCCC
>CAYSLC010000158.1:0-12958 GCA_964431545.1 uncultured Desulfobacteraceae bacterium
GTGATGACGAAAACGGCCCCCGATCCGGGTTCGCTCTCGGCCCGGATGGTCCCCCCGTGGTTTTCGACGATCATCTTCGTGATGGAGAGCCCGAACCCGATGCCGTGGACCTTTGTGGAAAAGAGCGGATCGAAGACCTTGTCGAGGTGTTCCGGGGGGATCCCCGGCCCGGAATCGGCGATGCGAAGCGCCACCGCCCCGCCCGCGCGGCGGATGGCGACGGTCAGCTCCCCCGCCCCGTCCATGGCCTGGAGGGCGTTTCCGAAGATGTTCTCCAGGGCCATGCGGATCTGCTCGGGGTCCACCTCCACGGAGACTTCCGTTTCCGGGGCAATGAGGGTCACGGTCACCGCCTCGGGGACGCGGCATCCGCCGAGGGTCTTGGAGACGATGCCGGAAAGATCATGGGCCCCGGTCTTGGGCTTCTCCATGCGGCTCAGCCTCTGGAGGCTCTCGATGATCTCCGTGGATCTCCGGATGTTCGATACGATGCGGCCCAGATGCTTGCGGGCGTTTTCATCTTCTTTGCCGAGGGCCATGTCCAGGCAGTAGACCGAAGAGTCGATGGCCGCCAGCGGGTTGCGCAGCTCATGGGCGAGGCTGCCGGCAAAGTGGCCGAGCACCGCCAGCCGCTCCTTGACCAGGAGTTCGGCCTGGGCCTGTTCGAGTTTCCGGGTGCGTTCGGCCACAAGCTGTTCCAGGCTTTGGGAATACGCGTGGAGCTTCTCCTCGCTCTCCCGCAGTTGCTCCGCCAATCGCCGGCGCTCCCTCTCGACCCCGGCTTTGTAGAGCGTCATCTCGAGCATGGCGGCCAGCTCCCGCTCTTCGAACGGCTTGACGAGGTAGCCGAACGACCCCGCCGACTTGGCCCGCCGGAGCAGGTCGTCGTCGCTGTAAGCCGAGAGGAACAGGACGGGGATCTCGAACCGGCCGTGGATCTTTTCGGCCGCCTCGATGCCGTCCATCTCCCCCCGCAGGCGGATGTCCATCAGGACGGCGTCGGGCCGGTCCGCGCCGGCCCTGTGGACGGCCTCCTCGCCCGAGGCCGCGACGGCGGTCACGGTGTATCCGAGGCCCTCCAGGCAGTCCCGGCAATCCTCGGCCACGGTGGTGTTGTCCTCGACGATCATGATTCTCGGGGAATCCATTGGCATTCCTTTCTCCGCGCGGCGGAGACCTTCAAGGTGTTCCGAACCCAGGAGATCTTGATTTCAATCCCGGCGGAGCCCCTCCAGGGTTTCGAAGTCTCCGGCGGTCCTTCTTTCAACTCCTGTTCCCACAGCCGAACCGGATGGTGAACCGGGTTCCGCCGTCCCTCTCCACGTCGATGCGCCCTTCCAGCTCCCGGGTGACGGCCCCCGCCACCAGCCGCATGCCGAGGGACCGGGAGGCGAAGATATCGACCCCCGGTGGAAGACCCTTCCCATCGTCGGCCACGGTCAGTTCGACCGTCTCCGGATCGGGGGTGGTCACGCCGATGGTCACGCTTCCCGTTTCTCCCGGAGAAAACGCGTGCTTGAAGGCATTGGAAACCAGTTCGGCGATGACCATGCCCACGGCGACCCCCTGATCCAGGTTGAGCCTGACGAAGCCCGGATCGACCGTCACCGAAATCCCCTTGTCCGTGGCGTCGTGGACGTGGGCGAGGTTCCGGCAGAGCTTCAGGAGGTAGGCCCCGAAGTCGATGCGGACCAGGTCGTCGGACTGGTAGAGGGCCTCGTGGATCAGGGACATGGCCTCGATCCGGCCCCGGCAGTCATCGAAAACGGTCTTGAGGCGCGGGTCCCGGTTCTTTCTGGCGTGCATCCGCAGGAGGCTCAAGATCACCTGCATGTTGTTCTTCACCCGGTGGTGGATCTCGCGCAGGAGGACCTCCTTTTCCGCCAGGGCCTCCTTGAGCGCAATCTCCGCAAGCTTGCGCGCCGTCGTCACCTCGGTGTAGGTGATCATGCCGCCGATGGAGCCGTCCGCCCGGTACCACGGCCGGCATTCCCATCGGTTGTAGGTGAAGGAGCCGTCCGTGCGCCGGAACCCGTCATCGTCGTTTTTCTCCACGGCCCCCTGGAGGACCCGCCGGTGGACCGCTTTCCAGCGTTCCGGCATCTCGGGGAACACCTCGTAATGGTGCCTGCCCGAAATATCTTTGTCCGCGATACCATAATCCCGAAGGTACCGGTCGCTGACGGCGATGTAGCGCAGATCCCGGTCATAGACGGCGATGGCGTTGGGGTCGTGCTTGATGATGTACCGCATGACCTCCTCGTTCTCCCGCAGCGCCTCTTCCGCCCGTTTTCGTTTCGTGATATCCGCCATGAAACACAGGGTCGCGGGCCGCTCCCCCCATGTGAAGAGCGCCACCTTCAGGTTCACCCATCGGATCTCGCCGGATCCGTGGATGATCCGAAAGGGGTAGACATCGGGGATGGACGTATCCCCGGCGAGTCTCCCCTCATGCCGTTCCGCCACCATTTTCCGGTCCGCCCCATGGACAAATTCGGTGAGGGGCCGGGCGCCGAGTTCCGCCTCTGAATACCCGAAAAGCGCTTCGCCCCTTGGATTGGAAAACACGAACACCCCATCCTGGGCCACCAGGATGGCCTCATTGGCGTTTTCCACCATGAGCCTGCACGTTTCCGCGCTTTCCCGCGACGCCCCCCCGCCGCCTTTTCCGCCGGGAGGGTGCTGGACCGCCGTCTGCTCGCCGAGAACCCCTTCCAGTTCCAGAACCCGCCGCTCCAGTTCCTCATAGGTCGGTTTTTCCGTCATTTCCATCCTTTACAAGAGGCCGGCACGGCCTGATTTTCTGGTGATCATTCTACCTTGTGGTCCTGGAACCGATCCTTATCATACCCCCATCGTTATTCCAATCGGTGATGATCAGCGCCGCTGTCGGGGGGCGATGATGGGGAGGGAAACGCATGGATGGGTCGATCGGTTCCCAGCCGGGGTGTCTGTCTTTCCCGCCAGCGGATATGGGGGCGGGGAGACGGAAAGGAGGGTCGGGAAAGGGGACCGGACCGGAGGGACAAGACGACGGACCCGGACCGTGCGCGTCGGTTCGGGCATAAAAAAGGCGCCCCGTTTCCAGGGCGCCCGTTTTCGGAAAGCCGGCGGGGATCACTCCATTTTCGGCGGCGGGGACTCCTGGACCTCGGCCATCATCTCCAACTGCTCCCGGGTCAGGGGGCTGCCGAAGGCGGCATACTGGATGACCGGCGGCCTCGGGTCCTCCACGGGGACCCACCCCTTTTCGCCGAAGTTCTGGTAGGAGCAGCGGTAGTCCACGCCGTCCACCACCGGGATCACCCCTTTCCGGTTGACCACCTTGCCCGCCTCGAGCCAGGTCAGGGCCACCTCCCCTTCCACGGCCTTCGTCACGTTCTCGGTGGCGTGGCAGGCGTCGCAGGAGCGGCCGGGGTTCATCACCGAATGGCTCATGTGCGGGGCGAAGAGCAGGAAGGTCTTGTCTCCGCCGGTGACAAAGGTCTGCATGCTGGCCGAGGAGACCTTGCCCCTGTAGTTCATCAGAAAGAGCCATCCGGAAACCGGAATCGCCTTCCGGACCCCCTTTTCCACCATGGTATCGAAATGGCAGTTGGTGCAGGAGACCACGTGGCGCAGGTGGCACGCCTTGCAGTCGAGCCGCCCGCCGTGGGCCTGGTGGGACTCGATGGGCTTGATGTCGTCATGGCAGCTCTCGCACCGGGTGTCCATGGCCCCGGGCGATTTCAGCGATTGATAGGCCCGGCCGTCCCCGTGCATCTCCCGCTCCGAGTGGCAGTCGACGCAGACCATGCCCTGGAGCAGATGGACATCCTCTTGCCCGGCCTTGTGGTCGATGCGGATCATGGCCCCCTCACGGCCGTGGCACTTGAGGCACATGGCCTGGTTGGACGCCGCCCGGGTGGAATAGGCGGCCACCCGGCAGTCCTTTTCAACCGTCTCCGATTTGTGGCAGCGGTCGCAGCCGGGCGTGTGGCAGTTCTTGCAGCCCAGTCGCTCGTAGGGGATGCCGGTCAGGCCTTCGAGCCCGCCGTTCTCCTTCGCGTACCAATACCCCATGCCGTTGGCCGTGTAGTGGAGGCTGTTGAGAAAGAAGCAGTCCTCCTTTTCGATCTCCTGGCTGACGGCGGCGGCGGCCGCCACCACGCCGATGAGACAGGCCGATACGATCCAAAACAGTCGATGGTTCCCCATGGTCACCTCCCCGATGGTTGCCGTGATACCAGGTACATGGACGCACCAGTTTTATGCACCGTCCGTGCCGGTCGCCCCCACGGCGATCGGTGGCCGAAACCAACCCACTGAAATCCATACCGATCGCTCGACTTACCGCCGGGGTTTGGCTGTCCGCATCCTCCACGGAAGGGAACCGGATGAACCGTTTTGCCGGATCGCCGGGGAACCGATTGCACCCGGCCCCGGCGTATGGTAGGCTGTCTAAAAGGTCGACCCGTCTTCCTCCCCCCGATCCCGCCCCGCCGCTCCGGGTCGCCGTCCATCGACAACCGATTTTTGCCGGGAGGCAACATGGTTCGATCCCAGGGGCCGGCCGACGCCATCCACGAGATCATCCTGGACAGCATCGCCGACGGGGTGTTCACCGTGGATCTCGATTTCCGGATCACCTCCTTCAACCGGGCCGCGGAGACCATCACCGGGATCCCCCGGAAGGAAGCGGTGGGACGCCCGTGCCGGAGGGTCCTCCGGGCCCGGATCTGCGAGGCCGGGTGCCTCCTCCGGCAGGCGATGGCGTCCGGCGGGAGCATCGTGGGCACCGCCGTCCACATCACCCGGGCGGATGACCGGCGGATTCCCATCAGCGTCAACGCGGCCCTGCTCCGGGCCCCGGACGGGGAGCTGATCGGCGGCGTGGAGACCTTCCGGGACCTGACCACCGTCGACCGGCTCCGCAGGGCCCTGCGCCGGAAGCACGGCTTCGACGACATCATCAGCAAGAACGAAAAGATGGCCCGGATCTTTTCCATCCTGCCCCGCATCGCCGAAAGCGGCAGCACCGTCCTGATCGAAGGGGCCAGCGGCACCGGCAAGGAGCTGGTGGCCCGGGCCATCCACCACCACAGCCCCCAGGGGAAGGGGCCGTTCGTGGCGGTCAACTGCGGCGCGCTCCCCGACGCCCTGTGCGAGTCCGAACTCTTCGGATACAGGGCGGGGGCGTTCACCGACGCCAAACAGGACAAGCCGGGCCGGTTCGCAAGGGCCCAAAACGGCAGCATCTTCCTGGACGAGATCGGGGACATCTCCCTGTTCGTCCAGAGCCGCCTGTTGCGGGTGCTGGAGGAGCGGGTCTACGAGCCTTTGGGGGCCACCCGGACCGTGGAGACCAACGCCCGGATCATCGCCGCCACCCACCGGAGCCTCGGGGACTTGGCCGCGGCAGGCCGGTTCCGGGAGGACCTCTACTTCCGGATCAACGTCATCAAGATCGCCCTGCCCCCCCTTTCCGAACGCAAAGAGGACATCCCCCTGCTCATAGACCACTTCATCGACCGGTTCAACCATCTGCGGTCCGGCAAGATCCGGGGGATCTCCCGGGAGGCGACCGCGGCCCTGCTGTCGTACCCGTGGCCGGGAAACGTCCGGGAGCTGGAGAACGCCATCGAGCACGCCTTTGTCCTGTGCCGGGGGGAGCGGATCGATCGGACCCACCTGCCCGACAACATCGCCGCCCCGGACCGGCCCCCGCCGGCCACCTCCGGGGGCACCCTCAAAGCGATCGAAAGGCAGGCCATCGAGCTGGCCCTGCGGCGCCACCAGGGCAGGCGGGTCGCCGCGGCCCGGGAGCTGGGGATCGACAAGAACACTCTCCGGCGCAAGATCCTGCGCCACGCCATCGATGTGCCCCGGCGACGCCCACCCCGACGGCCCCCGGATTAGCGTTCTGTTAGCGATCCGCTAGAATTTCGTCAATTCCCGCCCCGCCCATTGACAACGGATCCGATTTCCGGTCTAGGATGTAAACGTTTACATCGGGGGCCGTAACAGGCCCCGCGATTCCGATGGATTTCTCGAAACAGGGTTCCGGGGGGCGGATGGACCGCGGCACATTTGATGGGGGGCGGAAAACAGCCGGGGAAAGCGGGGACGGTTCTCGCCGGCCCCTGGCCGGGGGCCGGCCATGAGCACCATGGTCGACGTGGCCCGGCTGGCCGGCGTCTCCACGGCGACGGTCTCCCGGGTCCTCAATGATCCGGACCGGGTCAAGACGGAGACCCGGGAGACGGTGCTGCGGGCCATCGCATCCTGCGGCTACCAGTACAACGCCCTGGCCCGGGGATTTGTCACCAAAAGATCCAACACCATCGGCGTGATCGTGCCGAGCATCACCAACGCCATCTTCGCGGAATCGATCGCCGGGGTCCAGGAGGTCGCGGCCCGGCACGGATACCAGGTGATCCTGGGCAACACCGACTACGAGCCCGAGAAGGAACGGCTCCTGATCCGGACCTTCCGGGAGATGCAGGTGGAGGGCCTGGTCATCACCACCACCGATCCCGCCAACGAGAGCCTCCGGACCCTGAGCCGGGAGAAGGTCCCCTTCCTGCTGCTCTACAGCACCATCCGGCGCGGGCCCATCTCCTGCATCGGGGTCGACAACATCCTCGGCGGTGAGATGGCCGTCTCCCACCTGATCGGCCTTGGACACCGGCGGATCGGCATGCTGGCCGGGACCTTCGCCGTATCGGACAAGAGCCGCCACCGGTGGCTGGGGTACCGCGGAGCGTTGAAAAAGAGCGGCATCCTTTACGACCCCCGGCTCGTGGTCCAGATGCCCTACCGTCTCAAGAGCGGAAGCGCCGGGGTCGAGCGGCTCATGGCCCTGGCGGCGCCTCCCACCGCCGTCTTCTGCTCCAACGACTACATGGCCATGGGGGCCATCCAGGGGGCCCGGGAAGCGGGGCTCGACCTGCCGGCCGATCTCTCCCTGATCGGCTTCGACGACAGCCCGTTCTCCCCGTTTCTGACCCCTCGGCTGAGCACCATCCGCCAGCCCGCCCATGAAATGGGGGAGGTGGCGGCGGAGGCCCTTTTCCAAAGAATCCGGGAGCCGTCGGCAAGACCGGTCCACCGGCTGCTGGAGATCGCGTTGATCCAACGGGAGTCAACGGCCGGGCCCCGGGGCCCGTAGCCGACCGCATATACGTCGATGAGAACGGTGAGAACGGATTTCCCAACGGATCGAGCCCGGAAGGGCCGATCCACCCCAGAAGGAGGATGGAAATGAGACAATGGATCATCGTGTTCTTGGGGCTGGCGCTGGTGACCGCCGGTGTTCCGGCCGTGGCCGGAGAGACGGCCATCTGCTACAACTGTCCGCCCCAGTGGGCGGACTGGGCCAGCCAGCTGAAGGCCATCGAAAAGCACCTGGGCATCGAGATGCCCCATGACAACAAGAACTCCGGACAGACCCTCTCCCAGCTCATCGCCGAAAAGGAGAACCCCGTGGCCGACGTGGCCTACTACGGCGTCTCCTTCGGCATCAAGGCGAAAGAGGCCGGGGTGGTCGCCCCCTACAAACCCGCCCACTGGGACGAGATCCCCGAAGGGTTGAAGGACGCCGAGGGGTACTGGTTCACCATCCACTACGGGACCCTCGGCTTCTTCGTCAACGTCGACGCCCTGGAGGGCAAGCCGGTCCCCCAGTCCTGGGCTGATCTGCTGAAGCCCGAATACAAGGGGATGATCGGCTATCTCGACCCCACCAGCGCATTTGTGGGATATGCCGGCGCCACAGCGGCCAACCTGGCCCTGGGCGGCAGCCTGGAGGACCTCTCCCCGGGCATCGAATACTTCAAAAAGCTCAAGGAGAACGATCCCATCGTGCCGAAACAGACCTCCTACGCGCGGGTCCTGTCGGGGGAGATCCCCATCCTGTTCGACTACGACTTCAACGCCTACCGGGCCAAATACAAGGATAACGCCAATGTGGCGTTCGTCATCCCCCGGGAGGGCTCCATCGTGGTGCCCTATGTGATGAGCCTGGTCAAGAACGCCCCCCACCCGGACCGGGGCAAAAAAGTCCTCGACTTCATCATGTCCGATCAGGGCCAGGCGGTCTGGGCCAATGCGTTCCTGCGGCCCGTCCGCGCAAGCGCCCTCTCCGAGGAGGCGGCCGCCAAGTTCCTGCCCGCTTCCGATTACGATCGGGCCAGGGCCATCGACTACGGAAAGATGGCCGAGGCCCAGAACCGATTCCGGGATCGCTACCTGAAAGAGGTGCGATAGGTCCACCGGGCCGCGCCCGCTTCGGACCGGGCGCGGCCCATTTCTCCGGATTTCCGAGGCACGGGAGGGTCCATGAACCGAAGAGAACGGCGTACCATCCTGCTCTTTTTCATTCCGGTGGGGGTCACGTTTCTGACCTTCTTCATCCTGCCCATGGCGCGGCTGGCCCTGGTTTCGGTCCGAAGCCCCGCCGGCCTCGGCATCTACTGGGAGATGCTGGCGACGGCCCGGTACGTGGAGGCCCTGCTCTATACCGTCCTGCTCTCCGTTGCGGTCTCCGGTGTCACCCTGGTCATCTCCGGCATCTCCGGGGTCTTCCTGACCCGGAACCACTTCTTCGGCCGAAACCTTCTCGTGGCCATGCTCACGTTTCCGCTGGCGTTTCCGGGGGTGGTGGTCGGCTTCATGATCATCCTGCTGGCCGGCCGGCAGGGGCTGGTGGGAGAGATCTCCGACGCATGGCTCGGCCACAAGGCCGTCTGGGCCTACTCCATGTTCGGGCTCTTTCTGGGCTACCTCTACTTCTCCATCCCCCGGGTCTTGACCACCGTCATGGCGGCGGCGGAGAAGATCGACCGGGACCTGGAGGAAGCGGCCCGCTCCCTGGGGGCTTCCCCGATGGGGGTGGTCCGGGACGTGATCATCCCGGCCCTGACGCCGGGGCTGATCTCCTCGGGGGCCATCTGCTTCGCCACCTCCATGGGCGCCTTCGGCACCGCCTTCACCCTGGCCACCGACTTCGACGTCCTGCCCATCGTCATCTACACGGAGTTCACCCTTTCGGCCAACATCGCCATGGCGTCGGCCCTCTCCATCGTCCTGGGGCTGATCACCTGGGGGGCCCTCTCCCTGGCCCGGACCGCCGCCGGCCAGACTTTGGCCGCATCGGGATAGCGGTATGAGACGGAACCCCTTTCTCTTCCACGGTCAACTCGCCTTCACGGTGCTGGTCTGCGCCTTTCTGGTGGTACCGGTGATCCAGTCGATCCTGGCCGGTGTCACCGTCAACTTCTTCCAGGGCCTCAAGAGCGGGGTGACCCTGCGGTGGTTCTTCGAGGTATGGAGCCTCTACCGGGACACCATCTTCCGCAGCCTGCTGATCGCGGGGGCCTGCCTGGGCCTCGATCTGCTCATCGGCGTGCCCGCCGCCTATGCGATGAAAAAGAGCCGGAGCCGTCTGGTGCGCTTCATGGAGGAGTTTTTGGTGATCCCCCTGGCGATCCCCGGCCTGGCCATCGCCCTGGCCATTCTGATCAGCTACGGGGGATTCAGCGGGTTCCGGCGGAGCTGGCTCATCATCCTGGCCGGACACGTGATCTTCACCCTCCCCTTCATGATCCGCGCCGTCATCGCGGTCCTCTCCTCGATCCCGCTGACAGACTACGAGGAGGGGGCGGCCAGCCTGGGGGCCGGCTTCGCCCGCCGGTTCTTCACCGTGGTCATCCCCAACGCGGCCGGCGGGATCCTGGCCGGGTCGCTCATGGTCTTCACCCTGTCGGTGGGGGAGTTCAACCTGACCTGGATGCTCCACACGCCGCTGTCCAAGACGTTGCCCATCGGCCTGGCGGACAGCTACGCCTCCATGCGGCTGGAGGTCGGCTCCGCGTATACCATCATCTTTTTCTTCATGATCATCCCGCTTCTGGTGGCCATGCAGCGCGCGGCCAGGTGGCAGAGCGGCGAGGTGAACCTTCAGGGGGTGAAACAGGTGTTGCGCTTCGGAAACAGGTTTGTTCGAAAACCGGACGATTCCCATGGGATCGCGCCGGAAGCGGGTCCGGCACCCGCCGGGGACAGCGGCACGTCGGTCCGCCTCGGCGGCTGCGCCAAGACGTTTCCCGACGGCACCCGGGCCCTGCGGCCGGTGGACCTGGCGGTGACGGCCGGCGAGACGGTGGTCATCCTCGGGCCGTCCGGGTGCGGCAAGACCACGGCCCTGCGCCTCATCGCGGGGCTTGAGGAGCCGGACCCCGGAGGGCGCGTCTACTTCGGACCCGACGATGTAACGGACGTCTCCATCGAAAAGCGCCAGGTGGGCATGGTCTTCCAGAACTACGCCCTCTTTCCCAACATGGACGTGGAGCAAAACATCGTCTACGGGCTCAAGGTCCGGGGCTTTGCGCCTGATGCCCGGAGGCGGCGGCTGGAGGAGATGTTGGCGATGATGAAGATCGGCGAGCTGCGCCGGCGCCCCATCCACCAGTTGTCCGGCGGCCAGAAACAGCGGGTGGCCCTGGCCCGGGCCATCGCCGTCCACCCCAGGGTGCTGCTGCTGGACGAACCCCTCACCGCCCTGGACGCCAAGCTGCGGGACACCCTTCGGGTGGAGATCGATCTGCTCCTGAAATCGATCGGCATCACGGCCATCTACGTCACCCACGACCAGTCGGAGGCGATGGCCCTGGGAAACCGGATCGTGGTCATGGACAAGGGGGTCATCGCCCAGGTGGGGACCCCCCGGGACATCTACTTTCGCCCGGCCAGCCGGTTCGTCGCCGAATTCATCGGGGTGGTCAACCGGATCCCCTGCCGAGTGGAGGAGAACCGGCTGCGGTTCAACGGGGGCAGCCTTCCGATTCCCGACACCATGGCCGGACGGCGGTCGGGCGACGAGGTGGAGCTGTTCTTCCGCCCGGAGAACGCCCGGGTGGTCGACGCCGGCCGGGGGGACATCTCCGGCGTGGTGGTCACCTCCTTTTTCCTGGGCGACCGGACACGACTCCTGGTCAACGGGGCGCTGCCGGAGCCGGTGCGGGTGGAAACCTCGGGCAAAGCCGTCCACCGGCCCGGTCAATCCGTCGATATTCTCCTCGACCGGCAGGCCGTGTTCACCCTCGACCGCTGAGAGGCGACCATGCTGATCGGACAGCTTTCGGACATCCATTTGCGAAAGGACGGCGCGCCGGCCTACGGCGTCGCCGATACGGCGGGGCGCCTGGAGAGGACCGGCGAGTACATCCTGCGGAGCGACGCCGTTCCCGATCTCTTGATCCTCACCGGCGATCTATCGGACGACGGCTCGGCGGATTCTTACAAGCGGCTGCGATCCTTCCTGCAGCGGCTGGGGATCCCCTTTCTGATGGTGCCCGGCAACCACGACCGGAAGGAGAACCTGCGCCGGATCTTCCACGATCACCCCGGTTGGGAGACCCCGGTTCCGGAGACGGATGGGCCGTGCCTCTGCTGTACGGCGGAGGAACATCCCGTCCGCCTGATCGGGCTCGATACGGCCGCGCCGGGCCGCCACGGCGGCGGGGTCGGGCCGGAGCGGCTGAGATGGCTGGAATCGGTCCTCGCCCGGAAGCCCCGCCGGCCGACCCTGATCTTCATGCACCATCCGCCCTTCGCCTCCGGCATCGGACACATGGACCTGGAACCCTTTGTGGGCCGGGAAAGACTGGCCCGGGTCATCGGGGGAGACCCCCAGGTGGTCGGCATCACCTGCGGCCATGTCCACCGGTCCATCACCACCCAATTCGGGGGACGGCCGGCGACCATCGGCCCCGCCGTCGGCATGCAGATCCCCGTCGATGTCAAGGTCGACGCCCCCTCCAACTTCATCCTCGAACCCCCCGGATTCCTGCTCCATTTGTATGCGGACCGCTGGGGGGATGATCCGGCCCTGACCACCTACACCGAAACGGTGGCGGTGATTCGGGAACAATACGGGGCGAGACATCCGTTTTCGGATTGACGATTGTCGGGTATATCCTGCGACTATGAATCGGACCGCCTGACTCCGGCCATTGGAGAATGCTTTTGCGGTTTCCATTTTCTTCCTCCCGCCTCTTGGAATCCATCCGCTGGTCTCTATTATTGGCGGAAAAATTAATCGATTCTTTTCCCCTCTCAACCCCGTCCGTTTTAAGGCGGATGGTGTTGGGGAAACATTCAATGTTGATTTTCCGACCGGATCGGACTAAATTAAGACCGATTACAGTCTTATCCATAGCGGAGGACGCCTTTATGAAATTGAGCCGAGCGGTTAAACCCATCAGTTTTTTCAAAACCCACGCCGCCGAGATCATCCGGGAGTTGGCCGAAAACGGGGAGTCCATGGTCATCACGCAAAACGGAGAGGCCAGGGCGGTGGTGCAGGATATCCGAACGTATGAAGAAACCCAGGAAAGCCTTGCGCTGTTGAAGTTGATTGTTCAAAGCCGGCGGAGCGTTGAAAGGGGCGAGCTGAGGTCGGCCGGGGAAGTGATGGCGGATTTGGAGAAAAAGATCGAAGAAGATTTTCCCCGATGACGCACCCGGTCTATTTCGCGGGCGAGGCGGAAAAGGACCTGATGGAAATCTATGAGTACATCGGGGCTTTGGGACGCCCGATGACCGCGAAATCCCTCCTCAAGGGGATCCGGAAAGCCCGCGACCGCCTTTCGGAAATGCCGGAACGGGGCCGGACGGTCCCGGAACTCCATCGGATCGGGATTTCCGATTACAGGGAGATCCTCTTCAAAATCTACCGCATTATCTACGAGATTGAGCCCTCGCACCGGGTTATCATCCATTGCATTTTGGACGGCCGAAGGGATATCCAATCGGTTTTGGCGCGGCGCATGCTGCGGTGAGAATTTTTGTCGGGTATATCTTGCAACTTTTAAGAAATAGTTGACAGGTATAATCTACAATGTTACAGATTCACCCATGGACAAAAAGGCGCTTTTCAAACGGGTGATTCTGGAATTCCAGGAGACGCCCCTTCCGG